>CANGNB010000136.1 GCA_947454545.1 Oligoflexaceae bacterium | reverse complement strand
GTTATCCCCGTAAATACTGCGAAGTTTCGTGTTGAGAACAAGAAGACCGTTCCACGTAGCGCGAATCAGATTCGAGAGATCTATGGGTTCGTTCTTCTTCGATATAAGCTCAGAAAGGGCTAAAAGGTTCGAATTATCGGAAAGTACGCCATACAGCTGAACGACCCCATCGTTCTTCAGTATCCGCAACCGATTCTGAGATGGATCAGCCACGTCCAGGGTGGATGGGGTTGGATCTTCTTTCAGAGCGCTCGTCATAAAGCGTACCTTTCCAGGGAAAGTTTCGAATCGCATCTTTCTATCGGCCGGAATTTGATTTTAAACAGCCCGAGCGCGGTCTCAGATTAGGGGAAGCCCGGGTTACAGAGAACTTAAGTATTCAAATATATTGTAAAATATTATTTTTTTTGAGGTCCAGGAAAGGCCAAAAAAAAATTGCAAATGCCCCGCTTTTTGAACACAGCTTTTGAGAAATGAAGGAAGCAGCCTCCCCGAAGGGCGGTCTCCCATTTAAAATGGTTGTGATATTGGGATCTTAAAAACAGCAGGTAGCCTCTCAGGAAAATAGCTGATGCCCCAGGGGAACAGGGTACGTTTCTCGGACAGCTGCAACAGCGTTCATATGACTCTATAAGAGTCCGAACTCAGGAGAGTTGCACCTTAGCGGGACTCCGCATCGCTCTTGACCTGAAGGATGAGATCGCGCACCAAAAGATCGGTGAGAGGGAGTAGGATACGATCTTGACGAGCGGCCTCTGGACTCAGCGGCCCCCAATCGAGACTGGATTCGAGTCGGACTGCCTCGCCGCTTGCATCGATATTCATCGTAATGCGACGCTGCCCTTGAAAGTGCTGGCCTTGCATCAGACAAAGCACGAGCTGCTGCTCGTCCGCAACATCGGACACGCATTCATGCAGCTGCAAGCCTTCGGATTCTACACAGAGCTCGTTGGCGCCTAGGCGCTTGATCGTGAAGCTTGCTCCTGAAGCTCCCGCACGCGGACTTTGCTGAACCCGTTTCTGCAAGGACTCCCAAACTTTGGCTAGGGGCGCTTGAACCGTACAGCAGAACGAAGCATAGGGCATACGGACCTCCTTGTCAGAAACAATGCGCGTAAGAGCAACTCTTTTCAGTCTAAAGGATTGCTCTTAGGCTCGACAAGTCAGCGACAGAAGCTTTACTTTCGTTTCGCATCAAAGTGAGTCGTCAAACCCTTCCAACACGAGGCATAATCGCTTTGGAGCAAGCCGCCTTCGAGCGCAAAGCGCGTCGGGCGGTAGAGATACGACGACTCAAACATAAATGCCAGGGTCTGGCTGAGGTATTGGGGCTTGAGCTCAGCTTTGACAGCATCTTCGTAAGCTTTTGCTTCTGGGCCATGAGCTAGCATGCAGTTGTGCAGGCTGCCGCCTCCTGGCTCAAAACCACCTGCAGGCTTCGCATCATAGACGCCCGTGATGAGTCCCATATACTCACTCATGATATTGCGGTGAAAATAGGGGGGACGGAAGGTATCCTCAGCCACCATCCAACGTGCAGGAAAGATCACAAAGTCTACATTTGCGCAGCCCTCGTGCTCTCCGGGCGACGTGAGCACGGTAAAGATACTGGGATCGGGATGATCGTAACTGACTGTATTGATCGTATTGAAACGCCGCAGATCGTAGCGATAGGGCGCGTAGTTTCCATGCCAAGCAACAGCATCAAGCGGTGAATGCTGCAAGGGCGCTGCAAAAAACTGGCCTCCAAATTTGAGAATCAGCTGCATATCGCCACTTTTTTCTTCATACCAAGCCTCTGGAGTCTCAAAATCCCTGGCATTCGCCAAGCCGCTCGAACCGATCGGTCCCAAGTAGGGCAAGACAAAATGCTGACCGTATATCTCGCAGATATAGCCCCGTGCCTCGGCATCGAGGAGCTGCACTTGAAATTTGATGCCGCGTGGGATGACTGCGATTTCGCAAGGCTCAATGATCATGCGCCCACACTCGGTGCGAATATCGAGGCGTCCGTGCTGCGGAACGATCAAAAAATCACCATCCGCGTTTTGCATATAGCTCTTATCCATGGAGCGGTTGCAGGCATAAAGGTGAACAGCACTGCCCTGTCGCATCCCAGCATCGCCGTTGGCCGCCATCGTGATCAGACTCTCCGCAAAGGTTTTAGCCTCCTTCGGGAAACTGAGGGGATTCCAGCGCAGCTGAGCTGCTGGCGTAACCGGGGCCTTGAGCGGCGCACTTTCGCAGAGGCCCTGGGCGAGCGGCACAAAGGCTCCATGAACGACCGAAGGTCGAATCCGATAAAACCAAGTCCGCAGATTTTCATGGCGTTTTGCTGTGAAGGCTGTCCCTGTCAAGAGCTCGGCGTAGAGTCCGTACGGCACTTTTTGGGGTGAGTTACGGCCGATAGGCAGGGCTCCAGGCAAAGCTTCCGTCGAAAAATGGTTACCAAAGCCATTTTGATACCGAATAGTCTGCGTCATCTCTAGCCCCCTTTGTCCTTCATCTCCGATGTGATCTCGGCGACCTTAACAAGAGCGCAAGAGTCTGCCAAGACTATCAAAAAGACACTGGGAGGGCTCGCGTTGCCTCCCACAAGCGTAGCAATTCCCACAAGGCCTTAAGACCAGACCTCAAGTTTTTACTGAGGCAGCCGACACAAATCCTGGCGCCCCTTGTGACCAGTGCGTGAGGATCTCTCAGGATCATTCCTGAGCCCAATGTTCCCGTTTACTTGGATGGTTAAAAAGGATTCGGCTATGCTAAGACTGATAGGATGCTCGTTGCTTTTGCTCACAGGACTTGTGGCTTGTGAAAAGCGCAAAGGGACTTTGCTCCCCCCTCGGCAACCGCACGCCGCAGAAGGTCACGAGCTTCATGCCCGTACGCCCCCTCCTATGGTAGGCCAGAGCGGAGAAACTCCGGAAGCAGCACCTCAGGAATTTACTCCCAGCGAACAGGATAGCCTGAGCAAAGTGAAGCAAAGCGCTCTCGAGCGTATTCGTCATGATTCTGAGGCTAGGACTCAAGCAGATCATCAGGAGCCCAAAGCGAAAGCTACAGCTCATGCCCTTTACGAACGTGGACGTGGTCTTTTGGCAAAAGGTCAGCAAAGTGAAGGCGTCGAATATTTTCTAGCATCATGCCAGCTTGGTTTTGTGGAAGCCTGTCACAAATTTGCTTGGCACGAAGAGCGCAGCGGAAACCCAGCAAACGCCTTTCGCTTTTACCGTATAGCCTGTGACAACGGCCTCAACAAAAGCTGTAACAACATCGGCTTTCAGTTGGAACGTCAAAGAAAGTGGGATGATGCCCTCGACTACTATGCAAGGGCATGCCTCAAACAGCATTCGGTCTCCTGCGATAATCTCAAACGTCTGCGCACCGAACGGCTGCAGATGCACTGAGGCTTAGATCGCATCATTTTCCTCATCTCTTTCGTCTTCATCGTCCTCTTGCGGCAGAGGTTCCTGAACCTTTTGATCGCACCACTCAATGATATCTCCCAGCGCCTGATCACCGATTCCTGAAACGAGGAGATTCGCACTTGCCCCTTGGTAGGTGAAGATCTGCTTATCAAAACTCTCAGTTTCCTCATGGAAGGAAGCGACGATAGTACTATCGGAGAGAGGATGCTGCCCTTGCAGCACGAGCAAAGAACAGGGCATCTGCTGGGCTTCTTTGTAGGTTTGACGACAGGCTCCGAGGACAGCGCGCACTGTCGCAAAGGCTAAAGGCCCTCGATAAGCGAGGGGGTCATCCTTGAAATGCCCTTCGCGCGTCGGCTGCAGCCACTTGCGGCCAGCTTCTTCCGCAAAAGGTTTGTGGGAAAACCAGAGGCCAGGAATCCTGGTGAGCTGTCGTTCCATAGGGCGTAGAGGCAAATCTGTGAGCATATTGCTGAGGATCAAACCCCGCGCATGCGGTTTGCGAGAGAGTGCAAAGCGCAGAGCAATCAAGGCACCCATGCCTTGGCCCAGAAGGAACACTTTGTCGCGTGATTGGCTCTCACGATCACTCACGCGCGCCCAGAGCAGATCGACATCCTCGAGAAAGTCATCAAAATCTTCGATGTAGGCCCGATCACCTGGCGATTTGCCATGGCCTCTCAGGTCGAATGTGTAGACTTTATAGCCAGCTGAAACGAGCCTCTGATAGGCTTTACGATAGAGACCGACATGCTCCCCAAAATCGTGCAGAGCCACGATCACACCCTGCTGCTGCTGCGGGGCATACACTTCGCAATAGAGCTCGAGTCCATCGAAGGCCTCGAGCGTCTCACCACGCTCTTCTGTCGCCATAAGAAGTGTCCTCACCCAAAAGCGGTGTTTCTCGTCTTTTTTGGGATAGTATACCGCAGCTTGAGCGTCGAACCCCGATTTTTCTTTTGCGCCTTTTTGGCTTATTTTATCCTATTTTCTAGCTCTTCTTTCCTTTTGGCCATGAAAAAAACCGTCGGGACGGGACAGGAACGAAGCGAATTTTCTGGGCCCCTAGCGGGAAAAAGGTTAGACTCCCACGCTTCTGTGCTCTCTGTCAGATCATTTACAAGGGTTTTTGCAATGCGTTACCAAGACATCCAGTGGGAAGACGACGATTCTAGCCTGACCGATGACCCTCGCAAGAAGGCCCGGAAAGAAGTCGATGAACTGTCCTTCGCCGAACTTCTGCAAGAAGAGAACAAGAATGTCGGTGATCTCGACATCCGCGTTGGCAAGCAGGTAAGCGGCGTGATCTCGGTGATCAGCAATACCTCAGACACTGTGCTCGTCGAGCTCGATGCTCAGACAACAGGCGTCATGGACAAGAATCAAATTCTCACCGAAGAGGGCGAGCTCAAATACCATGTCGGCGATACGATCAAGGCCTATGTGGTTGCCTATACTGTCGACGAGCTTCAGCTGAGCATGCGCATCAGCCAGTCGAAGATGGCTCTCGATGATCTTTACACTGCTAAAAACAATCAATTGCCCGTCAAAGGCAAAGTCACTGGCGAAAACAAGGGTGGCTTTGACGTTTCACTTATGGGCAAGCGCGCTTTCTGTCCTGTTTCGCAGATGGACAGCAAATTCGTTGCTAACAAAGCCGAGTTCATCGGTCGCGAACTCACCTTCCTGATTGAGAAAATCGAAGAGGGTGGCCGCAATATTCTCGTTTCTCGCGCCAAGCTTTTACGCAAAGAAGCAGAAGCGAAGATTCAAGAGCTCGAAGCACGCATGGAACAGGAAGTGATCCTCGATGGGGTCGTGTCCGAGCTACGTGACTACGGTGCTTTCATCGATTTGGGCGGCTTCGACGGCTTCATGCATGTCTCCGAGATGAGCTATACGCGCGTCCAACGCGCCAGCGAATTTCTCCAAAAAGGTGACAAGGTTCGCGTCAAGGTCCTCAAAATTGAAACCAGTCCCGATGGCAAAAAGCGAATCGGCCTGAGTATGAAGGCTATCCAAGACGATCCTTGGTCGACCGTTAACGAATCGCTGGCAGTAGGCCAGTCCTATGCTGGTAAGGTCAAACGCCTTGAAACCTTCGGAGCTTTTGTCGAAGTTCTTCCGGGAATTGAGGGTCTCATCCACGTCTCGGAGATGTCTTGGGAGCGCCGCATCCATCACCCGAACGAGCTGCTCAAGGTCGGTGATACGGTCCAGGTCCGCGTGCTTGATATCCAGACGGGCGCACAAAAACTCTCGCTGAGCCTTAAAAACATCGATCAGGATCCTTGGCAAAAAGCCGGAGAAACCTTCGCTGAAGGCACTGTGGTGACCGGCGTCGTTGAGAATCTCAAAGGCTTTGGCGCCTTTGTGAAACTTGCTCCTGGCTTGGTCGGACTCGTCCCCATTGAAATCTTGAAAAAAGCTTACGGTGAGTCTTATAAGAAGAAGGCTTCGCCGCCTTTGGAATTGACTGTAGTCGTTCGCGAGCTCAATCTGAGCGAGCGTAAAGTGCTTCTATCTCTGCCTGAAGTTAAAGACGACAGCGAAGATATCCAAGCCTATCACGAGTACATGCAGTCGCAGACAGAGAAAACTCAAAAGCAAAAAACCGCGGCAGCGCCTCGGGGTAACTTTGGGGATATTCTCGCAGCGAGTTTGGCTAAAGGAAAATAATCAGCTCCCTTCTATAAAGGATGCTTTGCTATGCATTTAGAAGATTATATCCGGAATATCCCTGATTTTCCCAAACCCGGGATACAGTTTAAGGACATCACGCCCCTGCTGCGTGATCCTGAAGCTCTGGCCCACACCTATCGGGCGATAGCTAATCAGTACGACGAAAGCGAAGTCGACTTGGTGCTCGGCGCCGAAAGCCGCGGCTTTCTCTTCGGCGTGGGTGTTGCTCTCTTGCTCGGTAAAGGCTTTGTGCCCATCCGCAAGCCAGGAAAGCTTCCGGCGGCGACCCACAAGCAAAGCTACGAGCTGGAATACGGAACGGATTCTCTTGAGATTCATCAAGACGCTATTCGTCCGGGCCAGCGCGTACTCTTGGTCGACGATCTGCTCGCCACAGGTGGCACGGCGCAAGCCGCCATCGAACTGGTCAAAAAATGTGATGGGATCATTGTAGGCTGCGCTTTCGTGATCGAGCTCAGCGCACTTCAAGGTCGTCAGGCTTTGTCACCCTATCCGGTCCACAGCCTAATCAAGTACTAAGATTGTTCTGAAAATTGTCTGAGCGGCGCCTTGTGCGCCGCTTTTTTTATGCGTGTACAAGCATGCCCTGGCGCAAGCGATCGGAACTTTCCTTATCGCGAAGCAGCGTCACAAGTTCGAGAGCAAAAGGCAATGCCGTAGCCGGGCCACGACTCGTCACAATCTTGCCATCGACCACAACAGCGTCTTGACTAAGCTGGGCGCCTGTCAGTTGTCCCTCAAAGCCAGGGTAACAGGTCGCTTTCTTGCCCTTGAGCAGGCCTTGTTTGCCTAAGGCGATGGGAGCCGCGCAGATCGCTGCCAGCCAACGTCCCTGCTGAACCTGCTTATGAAGGAGTTTGGCAACGCGTGGGTCATCGCGCAAGGTATCGGCTCCAGGTTGACCACCGGGCAGGACCAAGAGATCCCAATCCCCTGTCGCTTCATCGAGAAGTGCATCTGCCTGCACCTGCACGCCATGGGCTCCCTTCACATCCTTATGCTTAAGGGCCAAAGTCGTGACCTGAAGATCTGCTCGGCGAAGTACGTCGACAACAGTCAGGGCTTCTATCTCTTCAAAACCATCAGCCAAGAGGACAGCAACACGATTCATAGATTTTCTCCTCTGCTGTAAGGTGCATGGAGAAGAGAGGGGAAGCGCATTCCCCTCAGCTTCTTCGCTAAGGCTCACTTGGTAACTGTGAGCTTGCCATTCATCAATGCAAAGTGGCCAGGAAAGGTACAGAAAAAGCTATAAGCTTCGCCTGCTTTCAGTTTGCTGCCAGGAAATTTGATCGTGTCGGTCTCGCCACCACCGATAAGCTTTGTAGCCGCTACGATAAGGGGCGAACCAGCTTTTACAAACCCAGCTGCCGGTCCTGCACCAGCGCCTTCGGCAACGATAGTGTTCTTATCTTTCTCCAAAGCTACGATGAGATTATGTCCCATCGCAGTTTTGTCGAGCTTGCCTGTGCCCTTGAGAGTGATCGTGATCTCTTTGCAGCCAGCACTCACTGTCGCTTCTTTTTTGTCGTACTGCATCTGATCGTTGGCGCCAACTTCCAGTTTACAGTTGTCAGCAGCCCACGCTGCAGAAGAACCAGCAGTCAAGACAGCAGCCAGTGCGAAGTGTTTCATCATAGCTTAATCCTTTCCGATATAAGGAGGAGGAGAATGAACGTCATTCGCCCCTAGTCTTGGCATACACTGCGGCACAGCCCCTTTCAAGCTGTCTCTCACGTCAACCCGCGAACGGACGCAAAAAGGCCCAGAACCAATGGCTCTGGGCCCCTGCACATAGAACTAGGATCCAGCAACGTTACGCGTGCACCCCGCGTCCCACCTCTAGCCCTGCGGAGATAAAGGCGCTTGGAGACTCTACCGACGTCGGCCTTGGGTCTGTATCGGGGCTATCCAGGAGACTTTCACCATGCTGACTGACATCGAGGCCAAGAGCCTCGTCTTCGCTCGAAACCCGAAGCGGAATCAGCCAGTCTGTAATCTTATAGAGGACATAGGAACCACCAAAAGCAAAGAGACCGACGATAGCAAGGGCTAAAAGGTGCATGAGAAAGGTGTGGGTTTGGCCATTGATAAGACCGACATCCTTAGCAAAAACTCCTGTGAGGATCATGCCCATGACCCCACCGATACCGTGGCAAGGAAAGACATCGAGGGTATCATCAATTTCTGTCTTTGACTTCAGGTAGACAAAGATGTGCGAAACCATAGCCGAAACGGTCCCTATACAAAGACTTGCGCCAATCGACACGTAGCCCGCTGCCGGTGTGATAGCTACAAGACCGACCACAGCGCCGATGCAGGCTCCCACAGCGGTAGGTTTACGACCTTTAAGCATATCGAAGAAAACCCAAGCCATCGCCGCTGAGGCTGACGCAAAGTTTGTAGTAGCAAAAGCCATGGCAGCCGTTTCATTTGCCGCAAGCGCTGAGCCGGCGTTGAAACCAAACCAGCCGAACCAAAGGATACCTGTACCGAGAATAATGAAGGGAATGTTGGCGGGAACATGCGCTTCGCCGTTGTGATCTTTGCGAGGTCCGAACATCAAGGCCCCTGCAAGAGCTGCAAAGCCTGCTGACATATGCACGACTGTACCACCTGCGAAGTCGAGCACACCGAGCATGTGCAAAAAGCCTTGGGGATGCCAGGTCCAGTGAGCCAGAGGCGCATAAATAAAGAGGATGAAGAGGGTGATGAAGAGCATATAGCTTTTAAAGCGAACCCGTTCAGCAAAGGATCCCGTGATAAGCGCTGGCGTGATGACAGCAAACTTCAGCTGAAACATCGCAAAGAGAATAAAAGGAATCGTTGGGGAGAGGTCGGGATGGGTAGCGCCAGTGACCCCTTTGAGCATGAAGAAGGTCGACGGATTGCCGATGAATCCACCGATGCTATCGCCAAAGGCTAAGCTAAAGCCAACGACAACCCAAAGGATGCTGACGATTCCGAGACAGATAAAGCTTTGCAGCATCGTCGAGATCACGCTGCGAGCCCGCACCATTCCGCCGTAAAAAAACGACAAGCCCGGTGTCATAAACAAAACAAGAGCGGATGCCGCCAGCATCCAGGCAGTGTCGCCCGAGTTTATCGTTCCCCCGATCTTCAGCTGGGGAGCAGTGGGAGTAAGGACTGCTGCGAGGCTCAAAGCCACGAGCAGGACTAGCGGAATCGCGTTGCTTTTCATGTGTTCGGTCTCCTTCGTGTCGAATGTCGTACGCGAGGAGACCCAAAGCAGTTTTCATACCAAGAGAACTTAGAGAATTTTCATCTTAGATCTTAAGTATTTGAAGCCAAACCATCCAAAAAGACTCATCAAATTTCCTACATAAATGTCGTTTCTTGAGATTCAAGCCCCGTTTCTGTAGGAAATCCTCTAAACCTCTTAAGCTTCAAGACTTTCCGCGCTCGACCTCAGTGGAGACTTTCAGCTTTTGGGACTGTCGTTGCGCCTTCAGAAATTCGATCGCAATCGGAAGCAAGGACAGCACAACAATACCAACAATCACCAGATGGAAGTGCGATTGAACTTCCGGCAAGTTGCCGAAAAAATAGCCGAGACATAAGAAGGCCAAGACCCAGGCGACTCCTCCTACGATATTGTAGGTTGCGAAGCGTCCGTAGTGCATCTTTGCAATCCCAGCAACAAACGGGGCAAAGGTGCGAATGATGGGAGCAAAACGAGCAAGAATAATCGTTTTGCCGCCGTGCTTTTCATAGAAGCGGTGAGCACGTTCAAGGTGCTCTTTATTGAAAAGTCGCCCGGTATTCTGTGCAAAGATCTTAGGCCCTATGCGCCGTCCGATCGCATAGTTGGTCGCATCCCCTAAGATGGCCGCCAAGGTCAAAAGTCCCATAAGCAGCGGCAAACTCAGATAGGCATTGTCGATGGCGCAGAGCGCTCCAAGTGCAAAGAGGAAGGAATCTCCGGGCAAAAACGGAGTCACGACCAAGCCTGTCTCGGCAAAGATGACCAAAAACAGCAGAGCATAGATCCCAGGCCCGAAGGCGGTGATCCAGGTGTTCAGGTAGAGATCCAGATGCAAGACGACATGGAGAGCCTGCTGAATCAATTCAATCACAACGTGCATAAATCCCTTTCTCCGTAATCGGGAGTCACAGCCAGAAAAAAAGCTCTGCTTACCTCGTTAGGGCCCGATCATAACACGAAGTTTTTGCCCTCGCCTCACTTAGCTCCGCGCAAATCTCGCTGCCATCTTGGGCAAGAATCTGGTAAAAGAAGGATGCGTCTCAACGCACTTTCGTATCTGTCCCCCGTCTGTAGAAGGG
>CANGNB010000135.1 GCA_947454545.1 Oligoflexaceae bacterium | reverse complement strand
GCCGCAATACGTCCAAGTTCGACCTGCCACTTTTCAGCAAATCCCGCAATTTTTCGTCCTGTTCGCCCGGAGCGAAGCATCAGCGGTATGGACAGGAGACTGACTAAGAGGGCTGTTGGCCAGTGGACGAAGAAAAGAGCTAGGAGAGAGGAAACGACGACACTTCCATCACGAATAAATCCTGAAAATAAATCTGAGAGGCGCATCTGCAAAAATTGGACATCGTGCATGACGAGCGACATCCATGCGGCTGGCGATTTTCCCTGCAAAACCTCATAGGGTCTGTCGATCAGAGTGTCGAACAGCTGTTCGCGATAGCGTAAGCCAAGATGCAAAGAGAGATAACTCTGATGGAATTGAAAGGCATAGGTGGACCAAGCCTTGACGGCTGACACAGCTAAAATAGTCAGGGGGAGATAGGCGGCTAAGGCTGTGCGCGAGAGTGTGAGTTGAGACAAGGAGGGAAACCTGTCGGCAAAATGGCCAGGGAAAAGCGCCGCAACGGCTAAGTCTCCGACGTTTGCCTGTGTCTCGAAAGTCGCCTTGAAAAGGGGACCCATGAGCAAGAGAAACATACTTTGTGACAGAGACAAAAAAATGAGGGCGCCGATCATGCGAGTGATCACGCCTTTTTTTTCCTGAAGAGCTGGCCTGAGCAAACGGAGGAGACGTTGCAGGCTCGAAGGAGCGGAAGATAAGGCCCTATTCATGCTGTCTGAGTGCCCTTTGGTTTCTTAGTGCTCTGTTTCCATTGGGCAATCTCGCGGCCAATGTACTCCACGGCATTTTCGGCGGCATAACCCTGAAGTGAGCGGGCGACCCCTTGCATGTCCCCTAGCATCTTATCGCGTGCAACACCAGGGCGAATCAGCGAGAGGGCTGTTTGATAAAGAGCTTCCCTATCGGCTCCAACTTGGTACTCAGGGACTATGACTTTACCCATGATCTGATTGAGCATAGAAAAGCTCTGCTCAGACTTTGCAGAGTCTGCGCAGAGAGGCATAAAGGGTACACCAAAGAGCGCGCATTCTACGGTAACGGCGCCGCCCCCTGTAATGGCGAGTTGCGATAGGGACAGCAATTCGAGATGGATGCCTCTGAGGATGCGCACCCCCTTCAGCTCAGGTGCGTCCGGAGCCATGTCAGTCACAGGCTTGCCGTCGATGAGCAGGGTGGTCTCGCTGTCCCGCTGGCTGGTGAGAGCCAGTACGACCTGAAAAGCTGGGTCCGCAGCCAGCCGCTGAGCAAGATCCCAGAAGCAGGGGAACACTTTTTCGAGGTCTTGGCCTCGGCCACCGGGAAAGATACTCACGACAGGTCTATGGGAATCGAGTCCCAAAGACTCCGGCTTTAGAGTGACGCGAGACACGCGATCTTTATGGGGACTCCCTATGCAGGCGTAGGGTATGCCTGCCTCTCGAATCAACGGACTACCCTGAACGCTGATGCCAAGAGCGACCGCGATTAAAGCGGAAATCTCTTTGGGATCAATACCTTGTGTGGCCGTTTGAGGTGTTAGCTCAATGAGCACGACGGGAGTTTCGACGCTTTTAAAAAACTTCGCGAGTTCGTGGTGAAGATAGGAATAACCCACCAAAATAGCGATCTGCGGTGAAGCCTCTTCTATCTGCCTTCTCAACTCAAGAAGATAGGCCTCTGCCTCAGGGCTTCGTTCCTGCTTGTCATGCAGGCCAAGGGTCTGACATTGAGCTAATTCACCGACCTTGAGTGCTCGACTACGCCCGGTACATTCGCCGAGTATGCCAAGCCCCTCTACTTTCGGAAACTGATCATTCATCGCCAAGATGATTTCAGAGGCGAGAACATCAGTCGACGCAGAACGAGCCGATATGAAATAGCTGGAGCGTTTCAACGACAGATTCCCCTTTCGCTGCTCTGCAAAAATTCGATGAAGCTCTTGCGTTCCGTAGAATCGGGAATGTCTGTGAGCATTCGATTCACCGCATCTTCGACAGTCAGGTTTTCATTGAAGAGCAGACGGAACATATTTTTTATATCAGAAATCCGTTCTTTTGGTAAGTCGGAGCGGCGAAGACCGACCACATTGAGGCCAGAGATGCGAGCACGATCGCCTTGCACAAGACAAAAGGGTGGAACGTCCTGAACAACGATTGCTCCCGCAGCGATCATCGCGCGCTGACCGAAACGGCAGAACTGATGGCCACCCGACATTCCGCCAAAGACCACTCGGTCTTGAACGACAACATGTCCTGCGAGATGGACTCCATTGGCTAAAATACAATGGCTCCCTATCACGCAGTCATGGGCGATATGGGAATACACCATGATAAGATTGTGATCTCCCACCACAGTCTTCCCATTGCCACTCACAGTACCTGTCGAGATATTTACATATTCCCGAATGTTATTGTGGGATCCGATATGCAGCTCTGTCGGTTCACCCTTATACTTGAGATCCTGGGGATCAGAACCCAAGGTCGCATAGGGCCAGATCTTGGTCTGTGCCCCCACCGAACTGTGGCCCTCGACAACAGCACCCGCGCCGACGACTACGCCATCCCCTAGCCGCACATGGGGGCCAACGATAGCTCTGGGGCCGATAGTGACTCCTACACCCAGCTCGGCTCCTTTGTAGACGATTGCTTGGGGGTGAATACGGACCTCTTTACCTGTCGGGGTCCATTCTTCATGTGAATAGTCGAGCATATCCCTGTTCCTTCATGTCAAACGAGCTGTGAAGCTGGCTGAGGCAGCGAGTTCACCATCAACTTTTGCTGTGCCGTGAAACCAGAAAAAATCTTTTCTTTGTTTTTCGAAAACAATGTAGAGCTCGAGGCAATCACCCGGTACGACTTGGCGGCGAAAGCGAGTTTCCCCCAGTTCCGTCAGAAGACAAGACTTGTCGCGTTCAGGGAAGCTGAGTCTGCCCAAAATGCCCGAAGCCTGAGCCATCGCTTCGACGATCAAGACCCCTGGCATGACAGGATGCTCGGGGAAATGGCCCTGCAGGTAAGGATCAAGACCCGAGACCAACTTGATGGCTCGGATATACTCGTTCGGACGGTAGTCAAGAACCTTGTCTACCAGCAGGATGGGATATCGATGCGGGAGCATACTGCGAACCGAAGGAATCGGTGGAAATTCTTGAGCGCTCGTTGACATCTGCGGTGCCTCCACGTCAAGGTGCATGCTTAATCTCACTTTTTCGCTGGCGTCTTAGCTTTTTTTGCTTGTTCTTCAAAGGCTGCGATAGTTTCTTTAGTGAGATCGACAGGATCTTTAAGGTAGACGAGTCCTGCGCTGTTCATCTCAAAGACCATTTCGAGGCCCTTTTGCTTACCGATATCGCTGACGATTTTGGAAACGGTTCCAGCAATTTTCTGAGTGGCTTGAGCTTCCTTGCCCTTGATGTCACCTTGGAACTTCATCTCTTCGTTCCGAAGAGCCATGAACTTTTCTTGAAATTCTTTTTGTTTGTTGGCCTTAGCTTGCTCGCTGAGCAGATCTTTTTGCTTCTGCCACTCTTCGTTCATCTTATCGAGCTCTTCCTTTTTCTTGGTGAGATCTTTTTCCTTGTCTTTGATTTCCTTTTCCAAATTGGCGCGAGCTTGCTTGCCTTCTTCCACGTTGAGAATCACAGCCTGCATATCAATGACGCCATATTTGGCTTCCGCATAGCTGGAGCTCGATACCAAACTTAAAGCGAGTAAAGCTGCTCCCGAAAGAGACCGAACGAACGATGACATCATGGGCTTAACCTTTCTTGTCTGAAATACGAATCCTTCAATACGAATAGCTATCAGTAACCTAAGTAGAAAATAAATTTGAGATCGCCCACTTTCCCATGTTCGTAAGGGTAGGCCCATTCGAAGCGGAAGGGAGCCACGGGCGTGATCCAACGGAAACCGAAACCAAAGTCACGCTGATAATCTTTGAACTGGAAAGCTTCTGACTCATCAAACACGCGACCTTGATCATAAAAGACTAGGCCTTTGATGTTGGCTTCTTTGATGATGGGCATGAAGTATTCCAACTGAAAGAGGTTTTTGCGAACACCTCCCCAGTTGATTTCCTTTGGCTCTCCACCAGGCGTTTGCCGAATATTACGCTTCGGCCCAAGCGAGCGCGTGGTGAATCCACGCATGTCTTCGGCTCCACCGAGGCGATAGCGAGTCAGAATCGGAATCGGCTGCGTTCCATTTTGCCACAAAAGACCGAAGTCTCCGTAGAAGCGGAAGTAGGTTCTGTAGGTATCGCTGAAATCTATGGGCAGAAAGTATGCTGCCGAAGCTGTGGTTTCAAGGTACTGACGAGTCCCTCCCAAGAGCGGGCCGCCAGTAAATTCTTGCGTCAAGCGAAGGTCAGAACCTTCCGTTGGATCAATATAGTTGTTGGTCCCGTTGCGGGAAAGGCCGAGGATGATGCTGCTATCCTGACCATCCTCGACAAAGTTTCCAACCAAAAGAGTTTTGGACTGGACCGAAATCTCCGAGCGTCGGTACGAGATGGATCCACGCACGAGTTCAAAAAGTTTACGACCAACGGTGACACTGCCTCCGCGTCTCGCTTCCTGAACATCGACACCTTCGGTAACCAGCCGAACTTCATTGCGGAAAAATGTCGTAAAGCCGAGCGACCAATCAGAGTCATCAACGCGTGGATCAGTCAGGCCGAGTTCAAGGGAGTAGTTTTTGCCCCCATTCCAACGACCTGTAATGTTACTGCGCCAGCCTTTACCACTCTGGTTTTCCTCAGAATAACGGCCCTGGCCAAACCACTTGTTTTCGGCACTTTCTGCGCCAGGGCTGAAGCCGAGAGCGGCCTGCAACTGTCCCGTAGGTTTCTCTTTCACCTTAAACTTATAGTGAAGAATCTGGGGCTGCTTTTCATCGCGCTGACGTAGGGTTTGCACCTCTTCAAAATAGCCTAAGCGTTCGATGTTTTGCTTTGATTTTGAAAGTTTTGTGCCACTGTAAAGTTCGGAGTCTGCGACCTCTAGCTCGCGCCGCAGCACGTTGTCGCGGGTTTTGGTATTGCCGGTAAAGGTGAAGTCGCCAAAGTAGACCTTCTCCCCTTTTGCAATCTCGTAGTTGAGATAAACCAATTTTTTCTCACGATCGTAGCGATGCTTAGGATTGACGTCCACGAAGGCATAGCCTTTGTCCCCGTATTTATCGATAAGCATCTCAACGTCTTTTCGGAAATTGCCGAAACGAAACAGCTCACCCTGCTTGAGAAGCATCCATTCCGTGAGATCCTTCACGTCATAGAGGACATCCCCACTAAACTCGATGCCGCCGATGCTGTACTGAATCCCCTCTTCAACTTCAAAAGTGATCTGCACAAAGCGCCTGTCTTCCGACATGATTTTGACCGGAGAAGAGGTCGCAACTTCTGCAAAGCCCTGATCCTTGTAAAGATAACTTGTGATCTCAAGGTCACGCTTCAGAAAATCGTCGTTATAGACAGAACCAGGAGCGGAAAAATTCGAAAGGCGCGTGTAAGGCTTGGAAAAGAATTTGTCGATCAGCTCGCCATCGCTGAAAAAGTTGTTACCCAAAATGGAGACTTCGCTCACCAAAACTTTGCCGCCCTCTTCCACGATAAAGCTAAGGTTAACCTCGTTCGCGTTGTCCGGAACGGGTTCGAGCTTGTAACTCGCTTTGGCGAGGTAAAAGCCTTTTTCAAGATAAAGCTTTTCGATTAGGCGTAAATCGGTATTGATAGTGCTCTCGTTAACTATCGAAAACACTTTCGTTTCAAGCTTGTCCTTGAAATCCTCTTCTTTGACTTCCTTGATACCGACAAATTCGATCTTTACGATCGAGGGTTTTTCAGTCACTTCGAATACCAGGTTGACACCACCAGCGGCGCTGTCCTTGAAGACCTTTACGTCTGAAAAATAGCCTAGACCATACAGCGCCTTGATGTCGCTCCGAATGGTGGCTGCATCGAGCGAAGTGCCCTTGCTCGATTTTAAGGTGGTCGTTATCGCGTCGGCCTCGACCTTTTTATTGCCACGCACAGAGATCTCTTTGATCGTCTCAGCAGCGAACAGAGGCGACACCCAAGTGTAGACAAGCAAAAATGCACAAAAGAGAGCTTTCACCAGGGTCCCCCAAAATCCTTAATATTCCCGTCTTCCATGACTACCTGATAGGGCAAACGCTGAGCCAATTCTGGATCATGAGTGACAAGCAGCATGGTCATCTGATTACGTTGCAAAAGTTCCATGAGGAGACCTTCTACGAGCTCCCCGCTTTTCTTATCGAGATTCCCCGTCGGTTCATCTGCTAAGAGTATCGGGGGCTCCATGATCAAAGCCCGAGCGATAGCCACCCGCTGCTGCTCACCTCCGGAAAGCTCTGCTGGCCGGTGGTTGAGTCTATGGCCCAGTTCAACAGAGGAAAGCAGCTTTTGGGCTCTCTCCCGTAAAGGAGCCCTTCCTAAGCCTGCAATCAGTCCAGGCATCATGACATTCTCTATAGCAGAAAATTCAGGCAGGAGATTGTTCATCTGGAACACAAATCCGACCGTTTGATTTCGAAATGTTGAGGCCGCCTGATCGGAAAGATTTGAGACGTCATGACCGTTGAGGATCACTGTCCCCGAGCTAGGATTATCGAGGGTACCAATGACGTGCAAAAGGGTACTTTTTCCCGAACCCGATCGACCTGCAATCGACACCAGCTGACCTTTGCGTACATCGAGGCTTACCCCCCGCAGCGCAGGTACCTTCTGCGATTCGATCTGATAGGTCTTATGAACATCCTTAAGGCGAATGATGCTATCTGGGACTGTCACGAATACCTCAAACCTTGGGATGGATTCTGCCGCGCAGCCATGAGCGCGGGATACAAAGCACCGAGCATACTCAAGACAAACGCAGATCCGCATATCACGGCATACTCGAGAGGAAGATATTTGACCGGTAGACTCCTGAGCGAGAGCAGGTTCGCTGGCAGGTCAGCGAAATGCAGGGCCCGCAAGAGACTGCACAAGCCCAAGCCTAGCCCAAGGCCAAAAGTGATGCCTACGGCGCCAATAGTTGCTCCCTGCAGAAGGTACAGGCGGCCGATATCGCGCTGAGTCATGCCTAGCGAACGCAGCAGACTGATCTGCTGCTTTTTGTGAAAGACTGTCATCATCATCGTGCCGCTGATAGAAAACGCTGCCACCAGGACAATCAGCATCAGGATGGCCCCCATCGTGTACTTTTCAAGCTTGAGGGCAAAGAGCAGTGCCGAGTTCGTGTCTTTCCAAGTCCGCCCCATAAGGCCGGGAACACTCTTGAGAGTCTTCACGTAGCTATCGATCGCATAAGGATTCTTGTGGTTCACCCCAACTCCGGTGACAAAAGCATCTTCATCCAGGGAAGGCTCGTAATCAGGCATAAACTTGCGCCCCTCATCGAGGCGAACAACGGCCCATTTCGAATCGTAATTGAAGAGACCGGTGTGAAATGTGCCAACAACGACATAGGAGCGGGTGATAGTGCCTCCGCTCGTGATGGTGGAACTCGATGCCGCTTGGGGGCTAAGGACCAGAACCTCATCGCCGACATCCGCTCCGAGCTGACCCGCTAAGCCATCGCCCAGGACGATACCTGGCCAACTGCTACGCTCGCCTTCCGCACTGATGATGGGCATGTGCTCATCGGCTATGTCCTTAAGCTTGCCTTCTGTCATCGACTCATCGAAAGCCCAAAGAGAACCACCGATCTTGGGGTCGATACCAAAGAGGACAACGGCCGAAAGATGTTTGCCTTGTTTCAATACGACATCGGCTTCCGTGTAAGGCGCTATGCCGTCAGCGTCCGGAAAGAGTTTTTGGAAACTTGCTAAGGGGTGTTCATTGAGGCTGAATCCTGCGAGAGCATTCTCTCCCAAGACTTCGAGGTGGGGTTGTCCCTTGAGCATCTTCTCCTTCAAATCCTGCTCAAAACCGCCCATTACCGAAAGCACGACGATGAGCGCGGCGACACCGATGGTGACACCCAAGACCGAAAAGCTCGTCATGAAGGATAGGCCTTGCCGTCCTTTCCGAGCGACAAGATACCGCCAAGCGGCCCACTGTATGAATTTGAAGCTTGCCTGCATGGAATTCCTTCAGACCCAGATCACATTTCTGACCGACGTAGGGGACATAGTATGTGGAACTGTCCTGAAGTTCAAGGAAAGCTTAGCGAATTTACCAAACTCTCAGAAAAGTCGAAGCCGTCGCGTTCGATCTGGCTAGGCTAGGAAGACGGGCTCGAGGCTTTCAAGGACCAAAAAACTCCCAGCTCGCTTGTTCGTGAGCAGGCGTAACCTTCCAGCCAAAACGTTTGCGAATGGCTTCAGCCAAACTGTCTTGAGCTATTCCTTGGCCATGGTTGAGGAGAACCTGCTCAGGCGCTTGGTTGAGACCCTCGAGCCACTGGAGGATCTCGCTGTAATCGGCGTGTGACGAGAGATGTTCGATGGTCACAATCTCGGCCGCGACCTCGACCTCTTCGTGGTGGATACGCAAAGTCTTCAAGCTCGCGCTGTTGTCCTGGAGAAAACGGCCCTTAGTGCCTTCCGCCTGATAGCCTGAAAAAATGACCATACTGCGGGCATCGGGCAAGCGTCGCTTGAGATGGTGCAAGACGCGTCCCCCACTGAGCATGCCTGAAGCCGAGACGACGATAGCCGGTCCGTCCATCATGGTGATCAGCATGGACTGATCCGCTGATTCGATGGTTTCGAAGTTTTTCGGGAAGAAGCTGTCTGGATCCTGGCGGAACGAACTCCGTACCGTCTGATCCTCTTCTCGGCTAAAGAAGATATCGAGCGCACGTTTGGACATGGGGCTATCGAGAAAGACGGGAACCTGGGGTATGATCCCGCGCCGCTCGAGGTGTCCGATCATGTACACAATCTCTTGGGATCGACCGACAGCAAACGCAGGAATAACAACTACGCCTTGGCGTTTAAGGGCACGTGCCAAATACTGACCGAGCAAGGTACAGCCATCCGTTTGTGGGTGCAGGCGATCGCCATAAGTCGATTCGAGCACGAGCACATCTGTGTCCGTGATAGGTTCTGGACCTTTGAGGATCATCGATCGATTATGGCCAATATCCCCGGTAAAGCTCAGAGTGCGAGCTTTTTGGTCTTGCTGGAACCGGAGCTGAACAAAACTCGAACCGATGATATGCCCCGCGCGCAAAAAGCGAAGACTCAAAGTCTCGTCAAGCTCGAGCCATTCATTTCTCGGCTTGGGTTGAAAGAGTTTGATGACATCTTCAGCATCGCGCGTCGTGAAGAGAGGCTGTGGATTTTTATGGCGAGAATAGCCGGTTTTTTGCGCATAATCAGCGAGTTCTTCTTCGAGGTAAGCCGAGTCCATCAAGATGATCTTGGCAAGTTCGGCTGTGCCCTCGGAACAGTACACCGGGCCTCGAAATCCCTGCCGATAGAGGCGAGGCAGATATCCGGTGTGGTCAAGATGAGCGTGAGTAAGGATGACAGCACTGAGGGCCTTGGCGTCGATGGGCAGCTCGGCCCAGTTTTGTTCTTTGACTTCCTTAGGCCCCTGGAACAGACCGCAGTCGATGAGGTACTGATGCTTGCCCCACTGGATATGGGTTTTACTTCCTGTCACACCAGCATATGCGCCTAAAAATCTTAGCTTAAGAGTGTGCTTAGGTTTCATAACTCCTCCAGGGGAAAGATCTTTTTTCATCATGTCACAGGACGCGGGGTGATGCCACACTTCAACGGTGAACTCAGGAGGAAGATATTGACCCAAAGGGCCTTTTGGCCTATCCCTGCCAAACCCTTTGGAGACGAAACTATGTCCTTGGAATCTGCCCCCTCGTTCCCGTCAACCCGCATGAGCCGTTTGGGAGTCACTTTTCCCGCCATGATAGCGCCGATGGTTGGACTGAGCCATGCTGCGTTTCGCCATCTCGTGCGCACGTATACCCCGGAGGGGCTCGAGCCCTTGATCTTTACGGAGATGCTCTCGACCCGTATGCTGCCTTACGAGCGGGTCGATCGGGTCGATGAATTGCGTGTGGTTCAGGGTGAGCGAAATTTTGTACCTCAGCTCTTGGGTAACGAAGAATCGTTCATATCTAAAAGTATAGCCAAGCTCATGGAGCTCGAGCCTTGGGGGTTTGATATCAACATGGGCTGTCCCGCTAAACAGACGCTCAAGCACAACTGGGGCGTGCGCCTCCTTGGAGATGCTGATTATGCGGCTCGGGTCGTCGAAGCCACCAAACGTCACAGTCCCCTGCCCGTCAGCGTTAAGATGCGTTGTGGCCAGGACAAGGCAGACCCTCATTTTTTAGAAGAATTTACCGCCAAATTAGAAGGTGCAGGAGCGGATTGGCTCGCGATCCATGCGCGTACCCAATCCCAAAAACATAAAGGCGAAGCCGACTGGAGTCTCATCAGTGAGCTGGCTCCAAAACGTTCGATTCCCATTGTTG
>CANGNB010000134.1 GCA_947454545.1 Oligoflexaceae bacterium | reverse complement strand
GGCGAATCCCGCTTTTCAAGAGTCAAGTGATCGTATTGATTGGCGTAGTTACTACCAAATGACGAAGCCCACGATCTCCATGCTTGTCGTGGTAACCTGCGTGCCGACCCTCTTTATGGCAGGCCCCAGTGTACCAAGTCTTGGTCTCGTGCTCGCGACTTTGATCGGGACATTTTTAGCGTCTGGATCTGCGTCAATTTTTAATCATCTCGTCGATTCTGATATCGATCAGATGATGAAAAGAACCCGGCTTCGCCCTATCCCTGCAGGTAAGGTGAGCGGGAAGAAGGCAGCGACCTTCGCGACCGTACTGGGCGTGACATCCTTTGTACTCTTGTATACCTGTGCAACCCCTCTAGCTGCCTGGATTTCTCTCGCTGCTAATGCTTTTTACGTCCTCTTTTACACCATGTTTTTGAAACGACGGACGGTACAAAATATCGTGATCGGTGGTGCAGCGGGAGCGGTTGGACCCATGATAGGTTGGGCAGCAGTGACTGGTACAATCGGCTGGCCTGCATGGGTACTTTTTGGCATTATATTTCTTTGGACTCCTCCTCACTTCTGGGCCCTAGCTATTAAATACAAGGACGACTACGCGAAAGTAGGAGTCCCCATGTTACCGGCCGTGAAGGGAGTTGAAGTAACTCGATTGCAAATTTTGCTGTACACTTTGACTCTTGTACCAGCTGTGGCCTCGCTTTTCTGGTTCGGAGCTGCTGGCTGGACCTATTTTTCGATCTCTATGCTCCTAACCCTTTACTTTGTTTGGTTGGCTTTCAAGCTCTACAGCACTCGTGAAAACCAGAGAGCTATGCCATTATTTTACTACTCCTGCTTTTATCTGTTCGGGGTTTTTGGTGCTCTCACCCTCGACAAACTTCTTGTCTTGCTGTGACCAGTTCAAGGACTTGTAACGATTAGAGGTTCACTGAGGTGATAGTTGTCACAGCGAGTAGCTTTCTCAAGCATCAAGGTCTGTGTCACAAATTAACAGAGACACTTTCGTCCCATGAGATTCGCTTTGTATCCGGGGCGGAATCGTACTCAAAAAAGGATCTCTCAGAGATTCTTAAGGACGCAGATGGCTGGCTAATTGGTCGAGAGACCTGTGATGGCTCACTGCTGCGAAGTTTGCCTAAGCTTCGCGTGGTATCGAAGTATGGCGTCGGACTCGACAACATAGATCTTCAGGCCGCCCAGGACTGTGCTATCACTGTTGCCTATCAGGCCGGAGTCAATCGAGAAGCCGTTGCTGAGCACACCTTAGGTCTGATGCTAGCTTGCTTGCGAAACATTGGACAAAACTCCCAGCTTCTTAGACAAGGGATTTGGAATAAAGCCGGGGGAAAGAACCTTCACCGCCGGAGAGTTGGGATCGTAGGCCTTGGCCACATTGGCATGAGTGTGGCTCGGCTTCTCAAGGCATTTGATTGTGAGATTTCTTTCTGTGACATAAGGGATAGAGCTCTGGAAGCAGAGCAATTGGGATTGCAGGTAAGGTCCTATCAGGAACTTTTGACATGGTCTGAGATCGTCTCCTTTCATGTCCCTCTGACCGAATTAACTAGGAATATGTTGAGCGCAGAAACTCTTTCTTGGACTCAACAGGGTGTCTATCTTATCAACACGAGTCGTGGTGAAGTCATCGATCAGGAAGCTCTAAAGGCCTGTCTTATAAATGGTCATGTGGCTGGCGCTGGATTGGATGTTTTCAGACACGAACCCCTCGAAGATAAGAGCCTTTATTCATTGGAAAATATCGTCTGCACCCCGCATACAGCTGGAAATAGCCAAGAGGCTGTCATGGCTATGGGTTTAGCAGCGATTGAAGGACTGCAAAAAGTACTTGCATAATCGAGTCGATTAACCGATCTGTCATTAAGAGATGAATAGACCCTTGGGGTCTGGGAGATAGATATGTCTATGATCGAGCAAATTAAGGAAATTATAGAAAAAGATATCAATCCTCAGCTCGAGTTACATGCCGGTGGCTGTGAGTTGTTAGACTTCGACGATGGTATCGTAACCTTGCGACTCTTTGGGGGTTGCTCCGGTTGTCCGTCGTCTCAGATCACTCTTTTCAATGGTATCGTGCCAATTCTGAAAGAGAAAATTCCAGAAATTCAGGATGTTGTTCTGGGTTAAGCTGGACAGAAGTCCATAACTCGCCTGTTGCCTAAGCAAAAGCTAGGTTTGCCTCCCTCTCCACCGACCTGATGGCTCATTTGTTGCAAAGTGTCAGTCAGTCCCAGCAGAAAAGTCTGCTGGAGTGGAGTGGAGTTCTTTATGGCGGTAGTGGTATTTGATTGTCCCCTTGATGAAGCAACTATGACGAGTATTCATGAACTTAGACTCCTCAGGCTTGAGGTTCTAAATAGGCAAATCAAGGAGATCGATAAAGTCCTCGAAACTCTCCTTCAGCAGGGTGCGCTTATTGAGGAAGAGAAGAGTTCCTACAGGTCACTCGTTTTGGAAGAATTGAGGTCTAAGAGTAGTGAGCTTGAGCAGAGACTAAAAACCCCTGAGACAGTTCATATGGAAGAGCTTGAGCTATATATTGACGTGCTTCACGTCAAGGCAAGTGATGGCTGAGATTGATTCATGAGTTGTCGTCAGAATCTAAATCTTCAGATTCTGAGAGTGTATCTTCAGAGGACTGTTCGTTGTGAGCCAATGGGATGCGAAATTTTTCGTCAGCCCACTGAGAAATATCGTAAGTTTTGCAGCGCTCGCAGCAAAAGGGTCTATTGGGGTTCGTCTCATCGTAGCGAGACGTCTTTCCGCAGCTTGGACATCGAACAATGCGATAGGGTTGACCGTTCATCTTATCATCCAATAAGGTTAAGAAATTCATCTTATGGTGCGAGGGTCCTCAGGCGCTCAGGCCAGAGACTTCTAGGTAATGGGGGGCGCAGCCCCTGAATGAGTTCTGCAACACAACAACCAGCATAAAACCCCATCGCTGTGCCCAAGCCCATATAACCTGTTGCCACAAGTATCCTGGGTTCTCCAAACATTGGGCCAACAATGGGTAACTCATCGCATGGCCAGCAGTCTAAGCCAGCTCCGGAGGCATTCGAAATGATAATAGGATTATCAGGAAAAAGCCTATGCCATGATTCCCTCAAATTTTCTTCTACAGTTGATAGCAGGTCTGCATTTTGAGCTTCAAAGCCAGCTAAGGGTCTGAGATAGCGAGCCCCACCCAGCCTAATCCGATTGGGCCCAACAACTCCACCCCAGTAATGAGCATGCTTCCAGGAAAAGTAGGTTCCCTGGGACAGACCAATATTGCTCAGATCTTGTTTGAGATCAAATTCGTGCCATTGATCTGCGTATGAAACTAATGCTGGCTTTAGAGATGGCAGTAGTTCGGCAATAGCAAGGTGATTAGCAAGAATAACAGCTTCGACCAAATATTCTTGGGAATTAGAATCTCGAATAAGGATGCCATCGGCCGTTTGGACTAGAGATATGACTTTGCTAAGGCGAGGTACGGACGCACAGTTATGTTCCAAAGCATTCAGAAACGAATGGAGATTAACAGCTGAAGCTTTGTGGCCTTCATCCTGGGTAGCGAGTAAGCCAACCGGATGGCAATCTTCGCTGGAAAGACTGCGGCTGACTTTGAGTTCAGTCGAAAAACCTAGGTCATGAAAGATTTTTTCAGCAGATTGAGCCTCTTGAAGTTCATCTGGGGTGAAGATCCAGCGTACTCGCTGTCCGGAGTGCTGGTCTATATTGAAATGCTGACAAAATTCAAGTGTCCGGTCGTAAGCAAGGGAGCTCCACTCCCATACTTCTTGAGCTATACCGTGACCGTGTCTGTGAGCCATTCTTGTTATGTTGTCCATAAGCCCGGCTATGATAAGGCCTGCAGAATGCTGAGTGGTACTTACTCCATGCTGGTCTGAAAAAAAACAGAGTCGCCTCGTCCCTAACCTCAAAAGATGGTGAGCAGCAGAAAGGCCTGTGATGCCTGTGCCAATTATGGCAATATCGAACTGTCGATTTTCTGCCACTGTTTATCTCCCTATGAAGAAGGCTTAAGTCCGACCCAGCTGAAGGACAAGACTTCATGATATGGAATCCTAGAATGAACGCTCATCTTCTTTTGTACGTATTATTGGCTCTGTTTTCATCTTCGGGTCTTGCAAAAGCAGCATCTCTCTCATTAGTGGGGTGGCCCTATGAATTATCCCACACTTCAGTGACCGAACCCCATGCCGACCCTATCCTATCTGATATGGTATGTCCAAGTTTGACAAGGCTCAACCTACTGATTTTTGAAAATGAACCCTATCTTTTAAAATCCATCGAAGTACGGCCTGGTACTTGGTCCTTAAGACTGAAAGAGGGATTGAAATGGTGGGATGGTTCCCTAGTCACAGCAGAGGACGTCGAGCAGTTTGTTCGACAAGTCCTATCAAAGGTGTCATCTGCTTCGGCAATACCTGAAATCAGGAAGTTTGAATTTGAAACACAAAAAACGGAAAGCAGTGTCGAAATAATATGGAAAAGAGATCCAGAAGTAGGACCTTATGTTCTGAATAATCATCCTTTCTATAGAGTGAAGGCTCAATCGCAAGGCTCTGTGATGTGTGCAGGTTTGTGGAAGATAAACAGCTCAAGCGCAGCTATGGTCCTAGAGCCTACTCAGAATCTGAGTGGTCCAACGATTCAAATCGCCAGCCAATCTGCTGAGCCAATACAGCCACCCTTTATTCGATTTCGATTTGGGGAGGAGATTCACCCTTCTGGCTACACTAGGCAGATTGAAACGGTCTTAAATTGTGATGTGAAACTTGACACAAATTATGTATCTCTTTTGGCGTGGAACACCCGTCAGGGGGCAGCCCGAGAAGTCAAGTTTAGGAATGCAATGACTGCCATGATTCCCCGCGGTGCTATATTAAGGGCAGGAGCTGGGGGTTTAGGTGACTTGATTTCGGCACCAATCTTAAGGTCACATCCAGGATACAAAAAAACCTTGTTAGTCCCACCTTACGATCCCCAAAAAGCTGAAAATCTTTTAAATAGTATCGGATATAAACGGGCAGAAGATGGGTTTCGACGAGATCCGCAAGGAAATGCTTTTGAATTGAGAGTCTTTGTAAAAGATTTTGATGGTTCGACATTATTGCGAAAGGTTTTGGACGATAGCTTTCGTGCGATGGGTATTCGCGTCATTTTTTCTAACCAAAAAGTAGGAGATTACGATGCTTTCCTGGCTTCGATCGAGACTTCTTGGCCTGATGGCGAGCTGTCCTCCCTGCTCTTAAACAAAGGGACAAATAACGAATTTCCCTTTGATCTTATAGATGGCGACACTTTGGCGTTTGTAAGGCGTTATGCCCAGTCTTTAACTTCTCCCAAGCCCGATTTTCACTTGCTAGAAAAAATACATGAGTTGATTTATAGTTCAGAGCCGTTTTCGATTCTGATGCAACATAGAATGTGCATGGATGCAAAAACTGCAAGCGGTCGATCTCCGAGTTTTCCGAGTATCAATCAGCGAAATCCAGAATGGTTCAAAACGGTTTTTCAAGAGGTGGCTAAGTAATTCGAATAGGCCTCCTTGTCGGGACCACTCCTTTATTTTTAATATCATCGTAACTGTCTGAAAGGACTCGATTCATGATTTATATTAAATCAGATGCCGAAATTGATCTGATGAAAAAGGCTGGTCGTCTTGCTGCTGATTTATTGGATCGGATTGAGCCTTATATAAAGCCCGGAGTTACGACCTTGGAGCTCAATGATTTGATTCACGGGTGGACACTCGAAGCTGGGGGGATATCGGCTCCCTTGAATTACAAAGGTTATCCTAAGTCAATTTGTACATCTGTAAATGATGTTGTATGCCATGGTATACCGTCCGCCAAAACAAAGCTGAAGGAAGGGGACATCATCAACGTCGATGTCACACCCATAGTGGGTGGCTTTCATGGAGACAGCTCACGTACCTATCCTGTCGGCAAAATTAGCGAAAAAGCACAGCATCTTATAAAAGTAACTCAAGAATGTTTGGATAGGGGTATCGCCGAAGTGAGAATTGGTGCTCGCGTTGGAGATATTGGAGCTGCCATTCAAGAATATGCGGAAGCGTGCGGTTTCTCTGTTGTGCGTGATTTTGTCGGTCATGGTATCGGGCGTACTTTTCATGAAGATCCACAAATCTATCATTATGGCGAAAGAGGCCGAGGGCAAAGGCTTGAGGCTGGTATGGTCTTTACGATAGAACCCATGATCAATGAGGGAGACTGGCGAACCAAGACTAAGAAAGATGGTTGGACTGCGGTCACGATCGACGGGACATTGAGTGCTCAATTTGAGCACACGATCGGAATTCGAAGCGATGGCCGAGTC
This sequence comes from Oligoflexaceae bacterium, assembly GCA_947454545.1. Classification (GTDB taxonomy): domain Bacteria; phylum Bdellovibrionota_B; class Oligoflexia; order Oligoflexales; family Oligoflexaceae; genus Oligoflexus. The sequence goes on along the minus strand of CANGNB010000134.1, from coordinate 4,173 downwards.
GAGATTCTGACAACTTAGGGCTAGATCTATATAGGCCGCATCTTGAGTTCGAAGATAATCGTACTTAGAGCCAGATCTTCTTCAAGACTGCGGCTTTTGAACTTTTTATCTAGTTCATGGCACAATCTAAGTGCTTTTTGGAACATCAACGGTGTTCTTTTCTGTACATATCCAACATAAGACTGAACAACAGTTGGGGGTAGCTTCAGATTACGAGCTAGTTCCGCACTGTTTTGTCCCGCTTTTATTCCAGATTGAATCTGGAGTGCTTTTCTACAATGCATGGCAAGTATCGCCAAAAGTCCTAGTGGACTCTCGCCACGTTCGAGGAGATCCGTGACCAAAAGCAAAGCTTTGCTGTGGAACTCTTGACACAAAAGCTGATCTAATTTGAAAACGTGATCTTCTCGCATAAAGCCCATGAGGGGCCTTAAGTCCTGTGCATTGATCGCTGCGCCATGGTCGAGGAACATCAGGCTCAGACGAGCTAGCTCGTTATCTAGTTTAAATAGGTTGTTTCCTATCGATTCTAGAATGATATCAGTTGCGTCAGGGGTGATCTTTAACCCGTGAGCACGTGCTCTATCCTGTAAGAAGTCTTTAAACTCCCAAGGTGCTGGTTCTTCACAAGCGATAGTGAGAGGACCAAGACGTTGAAATTCCTTCTGTACTTTTGCAAGTGGCTCTTTGCCTCTCCAAACAAGCAGAATCGGATTTTTTATGTCTTTTGCTGTTTTTATGAGGGCAAGCATATTTAACACATCTTGGATGCTTTGAGCGTCATGAAATAAAGTCAAAACTTTTGGTTCAAAAAGTGATGTTGCTGAATAAGCTTGGAAAAATACTTCAGCGTTGACTTGTGATCCTTCAACTCTCTCGACAACCCATCCACCAGATTCCCATGCCTTTTTTAAGGCTTTGAGCGTATGGGTAATCAAGAAATCACTGTTGCCCTTTAAGAGGATGATTTTCCATCGATCTAATGCACCATGGTCAACGGCAGTCACCATGCTTTGCTTATAGGATTTATACGGACTCTTGCGATCAGTGCTCATGGTAACTATTCTTCATCTTGGGTCATTGATGCATCTAAATTGCAATCAAGAGCTTTTTCTAGGTTTTTGAGTTCTTTTCGAATGGCAAGTTTTTCAGCTTCTATCCTCGCGCGAGGTAGGAATTGAATATAAAGGGTATAGTTCCCAGATTTTCCAGTTACCTTGAAGCCCTTCACTTTGGGTTGTCGTGTTCTCAACAAGCACCTTGCGATTCGTAGGCAGGAAGACAAAAAATTAATTCTGTGGACATTCCCGTCTACATAAGGGAGTGACTCGTTCTTATTGGGGCGCAAAGGGCTTTTGCGAGCGAAGCGATTCGTCAAAGCAATAAGATGTTTTTCTTCTTGCGTGAATCCAAGTAGGTTAGACTCAGCAATCAGGTAATAGGAATGTTTATGATAACTGCTAAAGTTTATAAACTTACCGGACTCTAGTAAAAAAGCAGCGTCTTTGAGGAGTTCCCGATCGAGAAGCGAGTCTTGAAGCATTCGGGAAAACTCTGGAAAGACGGCCAGAGCATCGAAGATCCTCAGTGCTAGATCACTCATCGATTGAGCAAATGTGACATCAAGTTTGAGTTTTCTGGCAAAGCCTTGAACACTATGCCAGCGAAGGTCTTGCCAGCGCGACATGGGCAAGAGACCCTTTCGAGTGTAGGTATCTATGGCCACACCTTCACGTAAGCCGCTGGTTGACACCGACCATTGCTGAATCTTTAGTAGGCGTGTCAGTGAGCTCAAAATAAGGACGCCTGCCAGTATAATGTCGGCTCTTCGGCTGTCTAGCCCCCAGCGAAGTGCAATGCGATCAGCATCGATTAGCTGTAAAAGCTCTGACTCGATAGCGAACAGCTCCTGTGCCGAGAATCTAAAGCCATGGGGATCTTCAAGGTCTGCCTTGGTTCTGTCCCAGTGAATCATTCGTGCTAAGGCTTTGGCTGTACCAGAAGTTGCCGCAGCTTGTTCGATTTGTATGGAGCCGATATCTTCTTCGATCGGTCCGAGTCTTGATTCAATCGATTGGCGGAGTTCCTCGAGCGACTCTGGCGTTGCTTTTTTGCCAAAAAGGAATCGTTTGGAAATTAAGAGGGCACCCATTTTTAGAGAAGACAGGTACTGACATTCTGTCCCGCGCCCGACAGCGATTTCGGTGGATGCTCCACCAACGTCTACAGAGAGCACAAGATCTTGTCCAAAACTCAAGCTTTGAATTACGCCAAAATAAGATAGACGGGCTTCTTCGACACCATCAATGATCTCAAGTTTGAGGCCAGTGGATTGGAGTATATGTTCCATGAATTCTTGGCGATTTGCTGCTGCTCGAATGGCTTGAGTTGCAATCAAGCGGAATTCAGCATGGTAGCTTTGTCCAATCGCTTTCATGGCCTGTAGTGCATCGGAAGCCTTCTTGAAGAAGCTATCGGGTATATACCCGTCTTCAACTGCCTCTGCTAAGCGCAAATTTTCTTTTTGGCTGTCCAGTACGTGTATTTGGCCTGCATCATCTAGAGATACAATTGCCAAATGAAAGGTATTCGACCCCAGGTCGAGCACGGCAAGCGGAGACTTAGGCTGGAAGCTGATTCTATTAATTGTTATCCGAGTCCTTAGATTTATTGGATTTCTTGGAGGCGACTTTTTTGAGTATAGGTCTGCCTTCTTGGTTCAGATTATGGCGTATAGCCTTCTCATAGGGAAGCGATTTGATGCCCTTTTCCCTGGCAATCTCGATGAATTTTTGATGGCAATCCCAAACTGGTTCGGTGCCATTATAGCGCGAGTAGTTTCCTTTGCTATCGAGTACCCAGGTGTTCTCTGTGTCACGCCAGTAGGTTGGTATGATCTCTTCTACGATACGGCGCTTTGAGTTCTCTTCAATGACGGGGAAAACAATTTCGATGCGTCGATCCATATTTCTTTGCATCCAATCAGCGGACCCCAAGTATACATCCTCCTGACCCCTATTACGAAAGTAGAAGATTCGTGAATGCTCCAGAAATCGACCAACAATAGAGACAACCTTAATGGATTCGCTGAGGCCCGGAATGCCTGGCTTCAAACAGCAGATGCCACGAACTATAAGTCGAATCTCTACTCCAGCACACGAAGCTTCATAAAGCTTATCGATGAGGATTTGATCCGCTAAAGCATTGATTTTTACAAAAATGAGTCCTTGAGATGTCTGTTTGTGGGATTCAATTTCTTCGTCTATCTTTTGAAGGAGAAAATTACGTAACTCTAAAGGGGCTACAATGAGTTTTGCCAGTGGGCTCAATTGAGGCCGGAGTTGAGTTTCAGACTGACTCAAGATATTGAAACCTGTCAGTAAATTGAAAAGAATATTCGTATCATTTGTATAATCAGGATGTGATGTTATATATCCGATATCTACGTAATTACGAGCGGTATTCGAGTTGTAGTTTCCGGTCGATAGATGCACATACCTTTGCACGCGCTGATCTTCTCTTCTGACTACAAGAGACATCTTGCAATGCGTTTTTAAACCTATGAAGCCATAAACGACATGTACCCCTGCTCTCTCCATTCGGCGAGCCCATGAGATGTTGTTGTTTTCATCAAATCGTGCCTTTAATTCAACGACAGCGGTCACTTGTTTGCCCTGCTGTGCCGCTTGAATGAGTGCTTCAATGATGGGGGAGTCACCGGAAGTTCGATAAAGAGTTTGCTTAATCGCAAGTACTTGGGGGTCCCAAGCTGCCGCTTGTAGGAACTCTATAACAGCATAAAAACTATCGTATGGATGATGGAGGAGTAAGTCTTGTTCCTTGATGATCTCAAAAATATGAGTGGACCCTTTGAGGCGATCGGGGAGTCGGGGATTAAAGGGAGCATATTTCCATTGGGGCTCCGGCAACTCGCATAAGGATTGAAAGTCAGATAAAGCAAGGGGTCCATCAATTCTATAGAGATCAGCCTTCTCAAGGTGAAACCTATTGAGTAGAAGGTGCTCAAATTCTTCTGGTAAACTATCATGGACCTCGAGTCTTACAACCTCCGCCTGCTCCCTAGCTTTAACCTCTGTTTGGATTGAGCTCATGAGGTCCACCACCTCACTCTCCAGCAATTTGATGTCAAGATTTCGCGTCACTCGCAATGCG
>CANGNB010000133.1 GCA_947454545.1 Oligoflexaceae bacterium | reverse complement strand
GCAGCTCTGAACCCCTTAGCTTCTTTTTTCTACTTTCCTTACAACACACTCCTAGGTCAGATTCTTCTATCTGTCCTCGGCTTGGAACTGCTGCTATCGACAGCTGTCATGGTTCATGCCATTCGCCATAAAAAGCCAGGCTCTCTCGCCTTTCTAGGATCCGTCTTTTTGCTCCTCGGGGGTCTACTTCATGAGCTTCTTATAACCAGTGGCTACATCCTTGGTCCTCACATCGCTCAATGGCTGACTTTCCCTTTTCTGCTGTCTCAGTGCTACATTCTAGGCGCCCGCTTTAGTCAAGCTTTTGATGACAACAACCGCTATATCCAAGAGCTCGAGCAGTGGTCGCAGCAGAGTCATGCCTTGGCCCTCGGCGAACTTTTTGGAGATCTCAGTCATGAACTCAAAAATATTTTTCATACCAATCTCAACGATCAAGGCCTTGACCCTTTGACAGTCCGAGGACTTTTAGAGGCCACAGTGCTTCCCGAGCATCTCCGGATGCCCTTGGGAGAGGCTATCTGCAATTTCGAATCCGCCAGCAACCATCACGATCGTGGGCGCACCATGGAAGTGGATCGCGCCCATCCCGAGGCCAAACATCTGCGCAGTCTTCGCTACTATCTCGGCCAGCTCAACCTGCCCACAACGATGCTGGAAACTCTATGGAAACAGCTCCTAGAAATGCCAAGGGACGATCTGGCAACTGTCGATCAGCTGCTCGCTCTTCTCATCAGCTATCGTTCCTTGATTCGAGGCCAACAAAGAGCCAAGGATCTGAGCTTAGCCATCCTCAATGTTTCCCGAAGGGAAGAAGCTGGTTTCTGCCAACTCGAACAAGTAGCAACAGATCTTCAGCAGCTCATGGCCGTCCGCCTCCGCAAAACCCAGATCGACTGGGATGCTTCAGCCTTGCAAGGGACTGCCCCCATTGCGGCCAGCAGCCTGGTCCAGATCTTTCTCAATCTCGCGATGAATGCTGCCGATGCAATCCAAGATTTGCCCGAGCAGGAACGTTGGATACGCTGGGAACTCGAGCGCACAGAGACGACCATCCATATCCGCATTCTCAATGGTGGGGCTCCGATACCCAAAGAACTTCGTTCCAAGCTCTTTCGTCGAGGATTCAGTACGAAGGGCAAGCAGGGAAGTGGTATAGGCCTTCACCTTTCGCAGCAAATCGCCCGTCGCCTGCATGGGGATCTCACTTTAGACACAACCCGAGCTATGACCTGCTTTGATTTACGTATGCCTCTCCCTCAAAACCAATTCGTACAGACGAAGCTCGCAAGCTAAAACAGTACGCTTTCAGTCTTTTTCGTAAGGGCAGCAGTTGGGGATACTTAAGGCTGAGCCTCTTCGATCGTATATAGCGCTGACATTCCAGCCTTGATGTGATCGACGACATGACAGTGGTACATCCAGAGCCCGGGGTTATCTGCCACCATATCGACTGTCACCATAGAAGCTGGCAGAAGTTCGACCACATCCTTGCGCAAACCCTGCCAGAGAACTGTCTCTCCGTGCCAGTGAGGTGTATGAAGGTCCACTTCACTCCCCATCCCGAGCAGATACCATCGCACGCGCTCATGCTGCTTCATGGTCAGCCCTGGCAGATTCGCAAAAATATAGCCATTGATCGCATGCTTCTTATGCTTCTCCTCAGCTTGCCCGGGTTTATTTTCATCGAAGATCATGAAGAGGTTAAAAAACTCTCGATCCACATCCTTGGGATGCGCATCCGCAGTCGCCATACCTGGCGCCACGATCACCATGGCTCCGATCAAACCTTTGTAAACCCCTTCGCCCTTATGGTCGTGACTGTGATAGAGCCACACCACAGAACTGCCATCACGGGGCCCGGGCCCGGCTCGCTCTGGTACGGCCCAGGTGTAGGTATACTCTTCGCCAGGCTGCACATGCTGTCCTAAACCGGCCTTGCCTGCATAGTGCGCGCCTTCGTTATCTTTGTCGTAAAACACCCCATGCGGATGCAGATTGAGGTCGGCGTGAGTTCGATTGCGAAAGTGAACTTTGATGGTATCGCCCACTACCGCTCGAAAGACCGGACCGAGGATGCCAAGGTGAGGATCCTGAGCCTTTTGCTGACGAAAGCTTGCGTCTGTATATTCGATATAACGAAGTTTTTTATACGTCAGAGGTTTCCCCCACACGCCAAGACCGTCCCCAGGATGGAGAAGATTTTTTCCCGAAGGTGCGTAGTTCCAATCGACTTCCTCAGCAGCCACAAAATATTCACGCGTTTGGGAGGTGAAACTTGGTGTGTCGAGCTTAACCTGCTTTGAAGATGTCGGCATTACACAGGATGTAAGCCCCAGAAATCCTAGAAAAAACGCAAAAAGAAACGGCATGTTCTGCATCTGTCATTCGCCCTTCGGACACACGAGGTTCACAAAGCCTTGGGTCGCATCCGCAGCAAACTAACAGATATCAGCATTTTGGGGAATTGAAGTTCGATAAGGGGATCAAGAAGACTGGGCCAGCAAGTGGCCCACGCCTCGCACGAGATCAGAGGGAGACTCGGAAGCCCACAAGTCTAAGGATCAAAGTGGTATCGGAAGTCTTGGTTTTGATGTCGCCCGATTTTTTCTCACCGGACGCTGACTCAGCAAAGAGTCCATGGGTGATATAAAAGTTTTTGGCAAGCTCGCGTACGAGATAGAGCTCGTAGGAAAATTTAGTAGAGCTGCTTGAGGTTTTCGTTTTGACATCATTAGCAACAGATTCCCCTGAGGTTTGGCCTACGCCAAGACTAAAGATGTTTTCGGAATCAAAAGGGCCCACGTGCTGATAGTAGATCACAAAGGGAGCAACAGCGAGACCACTGGCTTTGTCTTTGGACTCCTTGATCGAAAGGCTGGTGTACTGAAAGTAAGAGCCTAACTCGATTTTGTCGTTAAGAAGATAGCTCAAGCCGATATTGCGGGAATCATCTTGGAAGGGGCTAAAGTAGACATTGTAATTACCATGAGTGATCCAGGCGTAGCTGTCAGCGAGCGGAAAGGTTTGGATACCTGTGGTGCTTACTTTTTCTTCCTTCTCATCACCAACCTTACCTTTTTCTACGATACTGCTGTAAGTGAGACCTTGGAATTGAAGACCAAAGGTAGCACGAGCAGCTTCTTCTTCTGCGAAGGCCGCCGAAGAACCAAGCCATAATGCGGCTACGGGCACGAGCAAAGTTGCTTTCATTTTCATCATCGGTACTCCCATCTTGATGTGCTGCCTGAGCGCGGATCCTTTGTCCGGACTCTGGACGCAGGATTCGTGTCGGTGGAATAGAACTTGGATTCATCTTTCTTTTTTATGGTTTTTTTATCTGGCATTTTCAAGGACTTAATCGCTGTTTCGAAGAGCCTTTTATGAACGTCCTCCCAGCCCCATACGAGACAGTCGGCTTACCCATGGCTTAAGCAGCGTAGTACTATTCGAGTAGTCTCAGAACCACAAAAGTCTCTTTTCATTTTCTGCAAACTCCTCTATAGTCGGCGGTTCTAGGAGAGGTGTCCGAGTGGCCGAAGGAGCTTGACTCGAAATCAAGTAGGTGGGTAACCGCCTCGTGGGTTCGAATCCCACCCTCTCCGCCACTGATTTTGGGCGAAGACTCTCAGCCCCATGATGAGTACGCCGTGCTAAAGACCTTCAAAGATTTTTCTTCCCTAACCTTCGACGATCGTTTTGTTCGATCGCTGCCAGCAGATCCTGACACAGGAACCCAGGTGCGCCTCGTGCGAAACGCCTGTTATTCTTTTGTGCGTCCGACTCCCGTCCGTGAGCCCGAACTCTTCGCCTGGTCCTCCGATCTTGCGTCGAGCCTCGGCATCCAACCGCCGACAACAGCAGACCGCAGCCTGATCGCTGAAGTCTTCGGAGGCCATCGCCTCATGGCCGGTATGCGACCCTATGCAGCTTGCTACGGGGGCCATCAGTTCGGCAATTGGGCGGGACAGCTTGGAGATGGCCGTGCCATCACTCTCGGTGAACTTATCGATCCCCATGGTTCCGCTTGGGAGATTCAACTCAAAGGTGCTGGCCCAACTCCCTACTCGCGGCGAGGCGATGGCCGCGCTGTGCTCCGTTCTTCGATTCGGGAATTTTTGTGCAGCGAAGCCATGCATGCTCTCGGCGTGCCGACGACACGCGCTCTGAGCCTCGTTACCTCGCGCGAGACGATAGCTCGGGATATGTTTTATGATGGTCGTGTCGCCTGGGAACCTTGTGCGATTGTCACTCGCGTTGCCCCTCACTTTATTCGCTTTGGTCACTTTGAAATTCTTGCGGCACGCAAAGAGCCCGAACTCATGCGTAAGCTCGCCGATTATGCGATAGCCTCTTCCCATCCGGAGTTAGATCTTAAGGATCCCCATGTCATAGCCCAGTGGTTTCATATCATCTGCGAGCGCACGGCGAGTATGATCGCCCATTGGATGCGCGTGGGCTTTGTCCATGGCGTGATGAACACCGATAATATGTCGGTTTTAGGTTTAACAATAGATTACGGTCCTTACGGATGGCTCGATATCTACGATCCCCAGTGGACTCCTAACACAACGGATGCTGGACAGAGGCGATATCGCTTCGCACAGCAACCCTCTGTGGCTCTTTGGAATCTCGAATGCTTGGCCCATGCCCTACGCAGCATCGCTCCCGATCCCGAGCTGTTGGAGGCTGGGCTGGATCGCTATCGTGAGGCTTTTCAAGAATCTTACTCCGAGAGCATGGCAGCAAAGCTGGGGCTCAAAGTTCTTGCTGGCCCTCAGGATCAACAGCTCCTTCAGACGCTAGAGCAAGCGCTCTGCGCCACAGAAATGGATATGACTCTCTTTTATCGAGGACTCATCCAGGTCTCAGCTGAACCCGGCCCTCTTGAAGCCGAAGCTGAGCTCGATCAGATTTGGGGAGCTGCCTTCTATCAGGAGCAGAGGTCGGAAGCGGCAACGGCGGCCCTTTTGGGTTTTCTATGCAGCTATCGGCAGCGCCTGACTTCAGATCCCCTCACACTGCAGGAACGTGCTGAACGCATGCGAACAGCCAACCCCAAATATGTCCTGCGCAACTATCTTTCACAGCTCGCGATTGATGCTGCTCACCAAGGCGATGCCTCGGTCTGCGAACGTCTGCTTGCAGTGATGCGGCAACCTTACGACGAACAGCCCGAAGCCAAGGATCTAGCCGTGCGGCGTCCCGAATGGGCTCGCCACAAAGCGGGCTGCTCAGCCCTATCCTGCAGCTCTTGAGGCCGAATGATGATAGCGACGTCTCCATCATCTCATCCGCTTTCCATTGCTGTCATTGGCACCGGTCCTGCTGGTCTGATGGCCGCCGATACCCTCGCGGCAGCCGGGCACCCTGTGACTCTCTATGATAAGCGCAAGGCTCCTGGCTGGAAGCTCTACATTGCGGGTTCCTCAGGTTTAAACATTACCAACAGCTTGCCGCTTGACACCTTTGCCCAGCACTACACGGGGCCTCAAGAGCACTGGCAGGAAGTCTTGCAAGCGATGGGCCCGAAAGCTTGGATAGACTTCATCGAACAAAGGCTTGCTCTCGGCACTTTTCTTGGCACCAGTGGTCGCTATTTTGTCGAAACGATGCATGCGGCCAAGCTCATCAAAAACTGGCGCAAACGCCTCGAATCTTTGGGTGTCCATTTCATCCTCGGTGCCGAGTGCAGCGACTGGCAAGAGACTCCACAGGGTACCGTCCAGCTCTCGTGGGCCGATCAGTCGACGAGCGAACATCAGGCTGTGATCTTTGCGCTCGGTGGCGGGAGCTATGCCTCACCTGAGGAGCCTGTACGCTGGCCTGAGCTTTTCATCCGCCAAGGGATCGGTTTTGAAAGCTTTGAACCTTCGAACACAGGCTATGCCCTCGATTGGCCCGAAGCTTTCCTTGCTGAGGCTGATGGTGCTCCCCTTAAAAATATCGAACTGCATACCGCACGTGGCTCACGGAAAGGTGATCTGGTCGTCACGCGCTATGGTCTTGAAGGCACGCCGATTTACTTCATCGGTTGCCAGGGTACAGCAAGCCTCGATCTCAAACCTGATATGACTGAGGAAGCTCTCCTTCAAAAACTCCAAGCTTCTAGGGAAAACAAGTCCCCTCTGCGACGGGCCCAAAAATACCTGAAGCTCTGTCCAGCAAGCCAGGCGCTGCTCTTTCACCTAGCGCCCGCGGAAGCTAAAGCCTCGCTACCAGCGCTTGCGGCTCTCATCAAAAACTTTCCGCTTCACTTGCAGGAAGCGCGTCCTCTCACCGAGTCCATCTCCTCACGGGGAGGCATCCCTTGGTCGGCCCTCGATGCCACACTGAGCCTAAAATCTCACCCGCTGGTGTTCTGTGCGGGTGAGATGATCGCGTGGGATGCGCCAACCGGAGGCTTTCTGATTCAAGGCGCTGTAGCCCAGGGCTACTGGGCAGCAACCCAGGTCCTGACGCAGCTGCGCCCGATGCCTAAGCTAGTGTGAAATCACGCAAACCTCTTGCAATGTCTGAGTCCCTACCTCAATTCATCATCGAAATAAGATACTTACCCCTATTCTAGAGGCTGGCATGAGACTTGCTCTTTTTCCTGTGTGGTCGTTGGAATAGCAAGGGGGTCTTTATGCGGATCGTCATGGGTGTAAAATCTTACGAAACAGCTCATCGCCTTGTTCAGGCTGTCGAGCGTTTGAATTTTGATGCACCGATGGTGGATGCTGTCCATGTGCTCGAGCCGCCAGGAGGTGCCCTTGGCAAGTTTTTTCTAACGGCCAGTGAGGGTGAGTTCTTCTCGCAGTTTTTAGCTAACGAGGAATTCAAAGCGCGCACCCTCTTGCGCGCAGTCACCGATGAGCTTCATCGTCGTCTCCTGCAATCGCACGCGCATATTTTGGAAGGCGATCCGTGTGCTGAGATTCTCGCCTATGCCCACGATCATCGTGCCGATCTCCTTGCTGTGCATCTCCAGAACGGCTCTTATACCGATGCCGTACTCGCGACAAAACTCGCAAGGAAACTCTTGATTCGTTCTCCTATCTCGGTGCTCTATCATAAGGAGCATCCGCAGCACAATCCGATCTCCAAGGTTGTCTTTGCAACGGATCATTCCAGCTATGCACAAGACTCTTTGAAAAAGTTCATCGAACTCCATCCGAAAGGAGTGGAGCATGTCACCGTCATGACCGCTTTTCCTACCGAGCTCGTCCCAGCGATCAGCCCGCTCTTAGGACAGATTCCTGTGGATGTTCAAAAGTGGGCTCGCGGTAAGTTTGAGGAGGAAAATGAGAAGTCGGTTGAAATCTTGCGTAAGGCAGGCTTTAGCGCTGACTCTGAGCTGCGTGAAGGGCCCGTTCAAGATGCCATCTCAGCGTCCATGGGCAAGAACCATGCAGGTCTTCTAGTCCTTGGCTCCCAAGGACATGGTTTCCTAGAACGCTTGGCCATAGGCAGTGTCTCGTTTCAAGAGACGATCTATGGCCCCTTCCCCACACTCGTGATCCGGGTCTAAGATCAAGGAGGAACGAACTGTGGTCACCTTTCGAACTTGGATCGCCGCCTTTATTCGTAAAGGGGGCGACAGATCACGGAGCGAACAGAACCCGAAAGGCTGTGTCCTGCGAGGGAGTAGCTCCGACCAGCTGCCAGGTTTGTCGCCTGAACAGGAGAGACAAGTTCTGGCAGATCTCCTGTTTCGCTGCGCGCATGCCCCAGGGTGGCGTTCTCGACCTTGAGCTGAGCTTGGTTGCTCAAGACAGCTTCATAACCATCCCGCACCCAAATCTGATCGATAGCGCTCGTACTAGGATCGAGCTCTCCGGCAACACCACCTGTCATCGCAAGAACGGTCCGTGAGCCTGCCTTAAAGAGACAATTGTTCTCTGCGGCTGCGCCTAATGTCTGATCTACGAGCTGGACACTCGCTTGCAGTTCAAGATTGAGGACACTCGTGCCAAAAACCAGCCAATCGTAACGAGCAGGCGCCATCGTGTAGACCAGACCATCCCGAAGACTTAGCAAGGCTTTCGTATATTCAGCGGGTTGATGAACGGAATTCAAGGTTTTAACCGTACCGTTGGTTTCGAGCACTAGCTCTTGCGTTGAAGCATCCCACGTAAAGTGCTCGCTTCGCCCGTTATCGTAGGTTCGTTTCATTTGAATCTGCTGATCGGAAGTCTCAACGACAAACTTTGCATGATTGCCTACGTCGGCTTCAAACTTTTGCACAGTCTTAGCTCCAAACGCTTTCCCTTGCGCGAGAATTAAGAGCAAAGGCAGGAGAGTCTTCGAACGCATCATAGATAGCCTCGTCGCTGGTGGGAGTGTCTCGGGATACAGCCCCGAGTCGACTCCTTTTAGCAGAGGCTTTTGGTTTTTTCTACACTAAAATGGCGTACTTGGTTTTTTTTACAAGAGCGAAATGGGGAGCTATGGCTGCAGATTGGCCTGACATGCTTTCGCGTTAAACATACAAGCCTCCTGCGATGTTTCGGCAATACCATAGCTGGGCGTTTGCACGAGCTTGCTTCCCCAGGCTGTCAGTGTTCGCCAATCTTTGCTCTCAACGACATCAAGATCGGCTAGATCAGCGTTATTGCCTGTCCATGACCAAGCTATAGTTCCGATGCGGTAAGGACCGGTTTGAGCTTCGAGCATGATGCTATCACAGGCTACAACCTTGCCCGCCCCATGCGAACAGCCGAACTCACCCACCATAAAGGGGATCTTGGCATTGCGCATATTGGTGAAGAGAGTCTTCACTCCAGCAGAATTGCCGAATACATCGTAAAGATGGGCGGAAAGGAGCAAATTGCTATCCAAAGCTTGAAAAGCTGCAGCGTTTTCCACGAGACTCGAAACATCCTGACCATAGCCGCGCGCATCGATGATAAGGGTGTGAGGAAGACCGCCCTTGCGCAGCTGTGAGATCACGTCCTTATAGGCATCGAGGTAGTCAGTCTTTTTATTCCAGGTCCCATACCATTCATTCGCAACATTCAGGAGCAGCATATCGCGGTAACGCAGCAAAATCGACTTCACTTCAGGTTTCAAAAGATAGCTCGCCATAGCCTGCAGATCAGCGCGGTTATCGGAACCCGTTGCGTTTTGCAAGTTGAGCACGGCGACCATCTTCAAGGTCCGCATGCGGCTGAGGATGCGCTCAAGATTGGCAGCCGATTGGAAGTCTTTAGACTCACAACGGCCCGTACGCACGAGAGTGTCGGCACACCAAACGATGCGGACTGTGTTAAAGCCCATGTCTTTGATATCAGAGAGAGCAGCATAGGCTTTCTCAGAATAGTAGGCATGGGGATTGTTCATGCCACGCATCACAAAGACTTTTCCCGATGGATCGTACAGCTGAGCATCGCGGACTTCGAATGTTCCGGCAGCTGCTCCCATAGCTCCTTCGGGAACGGCGATATCTTGGTTGGGTCCACAGACACGGATCACCAGATCGTTGGGACCTTTCACCAAAGTCCTTACATCGTTACGCAAGGTCTCAGAGCAGTTCTGACTGCTATAGACCACGGTTGAACCCTGCAGATATTCAAGAATAAATCGATAGCGACTGGGTGGAACCTGCAGCTGAATGCTGCCCGCACCCCGGGTGAATTCCCGCTGGACAACACTGCTACCAGACCCTTCAAGGGACCGTATCTCCATACGAAATTTTTCGTAGGTACCTATATTCAGTTCTTTGATGACAATACTCGCACTGGCACTCTGCTCAGGTATTCCCGTATTTTTGGGTTTGCAAGCGAGCAAACCAACAGTAATCCCTAGGAGTCCCCCCCAAAGGCCGAGGCTCCAAAACCGCCCCGACGATGATGTCATTCGCAATGCTTTGCTTCCACGTCCCAACATAAGAACCTCGACTCAGCTAAGGGCATCCGTTCCCGATTCCAGATCAATTTCAGCAAGAACCAAGCCATAAAAGCTAGGTTCTGGTTTTTTTATAGCACGCCGCAAACGCCGGCTCGGGCTTCTTTTTGCGCATTTTTTAGCTATCTTTTCAGTTTGTTAAGCTTGCGCCCGGAAGCTTTTTGCACCGAGCTCTCGAACTGGCTGGCCTTGCCCCGCGTTTAAGATCCTGACAGCGTCCGGGATTCAGCCAAAGTTCTGCAGGCTGTCCAGGCAAAGATGTGCGGACTTATGAGATCACCGAACACCAAATGGTTATGGTAAGTCTTTCCGCTGATGCCAAACCCTTAGGTTACCAAGAGACATTAAAAACCTGATTCCTAAGGGTTTTTTGGAAGACTTTGAGCTTTCCACTAAATTTTTTCCTGAAGGTGCCGAAGGACAGACACGATTATTCCGCCATGAGGAGATGGACATGGCACGATTAGAGGAAAAGATGAGTCGCTCGCCACTGTATTCCCCAGTGGGAACCCTGATGCTCATCGCTGCACTCGGTCCGGGTCTTTTGTATGCTCTAAACCTTCTAGCTTGGGCCGAGACCTTAGCAGTACCCCTCGCTTATGGGATGACTCTCTTAGGGAGCCTGCCCCTCCTTTGCATACCCTATCTTGCGCGCTCTTTTTTCCTTGATACACGGGCACGCTTGGGGCTTTTTGCACTCATGGCTAGCCTCCTCAGCAG
>CANGNB010000132.1 GCA_947454545.1 Oligoflexaceae bacterium | reverse complement strand
CCACTCCTATGCGAACCGTATAGGGAGATTCTACCCCAAAATGCCCGAGAGCTAACACCTGCCGATATTCGATCTGAAACCGACCGTAGCGATCGATCAGACGACTCTGCAGTCCCATCGCTGTCCCCACTCCCATACCTAAGCCATCTCTTCCAAAACTAAGGCCTCCTGAAAGGCTTGCATAAAGGTGATCTTTGACGAAGCGCTGGCCCAAAAAAATTCCGGGCACCAAGGATATCAGCCATTCCCTTTGCTCATCGTTTACATAGTTAAACTGCCATTCAGCTGGCGCGAGAGGTGGAATCGAGAGGGCGTTAGACCCCCCTTGACCCAGACTGGAAGGCCCCAGGAGGAGAGCATACTGGGATGCTGCCCAAGCCTTGCTGCTGAGTCCCAAAAGGAAAAACCAAAATCTTGGGTGCAGAGCTCTATCCCAGAGAAGCCGTAATGATTTGAGCTTCATAGACTCATCTCCACACCTAATCCCAAGACATTTTCGCGAGCGGTGGTCAGCAAAACGAAAGCGAGTCCCGCTGCAAAGAGATGGGAGTCCCAAGTGGCCCTCAAGGTCCAGCGCTCATAATGATAGAGATTCCATGCCCAACCCAGGTTGAGTCCAAGGTTCAGATCATGTTCTTGACTCGAAGCTCCCTGAGCCGGATGATAGGCCGTGTATTGGTCCAGCAGACTCACTCCTACGTAAGTCTGCACTTCACTCCAAGGCAAAAGCTCTAGAGCATAATCCCAACCGAGCAGAGCCTTGATGCGACGGTAAGCTCCAAAGCTTTGCCCCTGAACATCCAGGCGTACCCTTTGCGAGGGCTGACTCCAAGCCAACTGCACACCAGGGTGATAGATATAGTCACCTGATTCCATCACAGTTCGAGCCATATGAATCGACTCTGCCTTCAGCAGGAAGGACTGAAAGAGGCTGAGCCCGAAGATGAGTCGAGCGAGACTTCGCAGGAGCATAGTCATGTCCTCCTCCTGAGCTTAGGTCTCACGCAAAGGGGCGAGGCCCTAGCCCGCAAAACACCACCGAGAGCCTCAACATAGTGCCCGATTAGCACCGCAAGACTTATTTTAAGTCCAAGACATAACATTCAAAATTTAGCACCAGGAAATGTTCTCAAGTTTAGCTTAAGTTCGCACCGAAGGCATGTTCAATTAAGGGTGAGGAGAGAGTCTAGGGCTTGAGAGCTCCCCGTATACGTATTGCGAGCAGACTTGACACCGAGGCCGCTGGCTTCCCATAATGAAAGACAAATCTTCGCCCACAGTTTCTAAGAAAGGACGCAGACTCTATGAGCGCAAAGTCTCATGATTGTCCTCGCTGCGGCATGAACAGCCGCCTTCAAAAACGCGCTTTCAGTGATCAGGCTCTGGCAGCCCTCGTGATTTGGGGGGACCTCGATCGCCGCCTGGTCTCGCAGAGTATCTGTGACGATTGCTATGAAGAGCTACGGGATATTCTCATTGATCGGAGTGCAGAAGTCTTGACGATCGATGCTAATACTCTGGGCAAAGCCTCTTAGGACCTCAAGTTCAGCTTTTTTCCAAGGACATCGTCTCCCAATTCCGCTATAACCTTAAGGATGTAAAGTCGCTTGAGGTTGAGCGGAACGGGAGGTTATGGCTTTGGACGCTTCAGTCAGCAGCACTTGTCATTTTGTTCGAGTTTTTCCCTATCAACCTGAGCGAACAGCTAAGCAACCGCAGGTCCCTCAGGCCCCCTTGGGATTTCCGCCCCTAGAAAAGGATTGGCTCTGCGAGTTCGAGACTTTTCCCTCAGCAGACGAGCGCGCAACCCTTTTTAGCCATCTCTTTCGGCCTCTTAAACCGGATGCGAGACTGCGCCACAAAGCACTGATGATCTTTCATGGGCAAAGCGAGCATAGCGGCCGTTACGTACATGTCCCACATTATGTCAAAGACACTGTCGGCTCGGTCTATGCACTCGACCACAGGGGTCACGGCCGCTCTACGGGGATCTGGGGGCACGTCCCTCACTTCGATCGATTCGCCGACGACCTAGCCCTTGCTGTAAGACGCTACCACAACTTCCTCACCCAAGAGTACGGAGAGGCAGAGATTCACCTTCTGGGCCACAGTATGGGGGGTCTGATCACACTGCGGGCGCTGCTCCTGTACCCCAACCTTCCCATAGCTTCGGTCACGCTGAGCGCTCCCATGCTGGAGCTGGCCTTCAAGGTTCCCAAGCTCAAAGAGATGGCGGGACGCATGTTTTATCGTTTCTTCCCCTTTTTGCCGCTGCCGACGGAACCGATGGATCAGATCATTTCTCGAGATAAGAATGTGGTCTTCGCTTATCAGCGTGATCCCTACAATCACGGACTGGCTTCGTCGGGCTTCTACTTCACCTATCTGGAGGTCCTCGAAGATACCTTGGCTCGCGGAGCCGAGCTCGCCTACCCCATCCTCTTGCAACTGCCCATGCGCGATCAGATCATCAACTCGAAGGCTACAGAGGCATTTTATCGGACTTGGCAGGGTTCGAACAAAAAGCTTATCCCCTACGACGATCTTTTCCATGAAATCTACAACGAACCTGAAAAACCTATCGTTTTCGGTGATCTCATCGAGTGGATCAAAGCCCACTCGACCGAGCTCCCGACCTGAATGGGTGCTGCGCAGCGTAAGAGTTGAAGAGGGTGTGAAGGGCGAAAGGCTCTTACCCTCGAAAATAATGCAGGGAAGCGCCCGAGATCCATCAGCTATGTCCGAGAGCTCAGACTCGCCCCCTCAAAACTCGATGAGTTATTTTGTCAGGGGGAAGTGATCCCTGACTCGTACGAGGAAGGAAAGGAGATGTGATCTGCTTATGCTTAGACATCTTTGGATCCAAGCCCCGAAGGATGGGCCACCTGCAGTTCGGCTCTACAATTTAAGACACTTATAAGCGCACGGTTAGGCCGTGGGCCACGAGGAGGTCTTCGGACCGTTTCTCCGATTTTCGCTCGAGGTTAGGCTCTGTCCGCCCCGGGCCAAAGATCTCGCCGGTCGGCATCGCTGCTGTCCCGGTCCATCTCAAGCCAGCCTCATCTCGCCGCAAGGTAGATGTCGTCTGGCTTGTGCTGTTTTCTATCAAGACTCATCCCCAACCCCAGGAATTTTTGGATACCCAAAGATACTCAAAGCCCCTCCGCTATGCACCCAAAGTGTCCGTGATAGATTCCCTGAAGGCTGCTGCAAAAGCCAATCGAAATGCTTTGCTCCATAAATGGGATCAACTAGTCCCCCATGGCGTCCAGCAAACTCTTTAAGAGCAGCCCATACGCGACGATTGGTGGCCCCATAAGACCGCGCGGTCGCCGGTCTATGACAGCTAAAGGAGGGCAAGCCCAGCGGTCTATCCCCCCAGAGACTTTCGCACTCTCTGAGCCTCTGTTCGAGTCCCTGCTGAAAGCTCACCTCATCTCCCGCACACAGCAGCACATCGACGTGCAGAGGACGCTCGGCATAGCCGAGGGCACAGATCAGAGCTTGCGCCGTGAACCCACTCCCGGCCTCAATCGTGATGCTATCCAAGAAGAGGCTCTGCTGCCGTTCCTGCTCCAGGATTTCCCAGGCGAGACTCATCGCCCCTGGGAGACTCTCACGACAGCAGCCCCCCTCGGGGATAAGCACCACGGGCTGCCCCTTGGCAGTCCAGGAATCAGCATAGGCTCGTACTCTGGTTTCAATCTCTGCCCATGCCGAGCGCTCTTGCCAGTGAAGCGGGCTCGCGCCCATCCAGAGCTTGAAGAGCTGATCCGTACCATGATCTTGCCACGCTGTTGAACGCAGCAAAAACAGTTCGAGCGACCAATCCAACTCAAGAGCGATCTGCTGAAAGGCAAGCAAGAAAGCGGAACGCTGACTTCCCCAACTCAGGACCAGGGGCTTGGGTGCCTGCACAGCAATGGCCTGACTGAGACTCCAGAGCTTTCGCACCTTGCTGCCCGACATGCTAAAGCTCAGCTCATCATCCCTCTTCATCCAAAGCCCTGGACGTGTGCGCGCAAGGGACTGCCAACGCGTTCTCAGACTCAGAGGCTCACAGCCCAAGAGCATCGGCGATTCCTTGAGATAAGGGAGCAGGCGCTCTCCCAGTTCACGGCTCGTCATCTCTGCTTTCCTCCGTTTTCCCTACAGGCCTCAAAGCCTGGACTGTTCCGTCCTAATACATTGATTCATATACATTATTTTTACTCACAGAACACTTCGTTCTTTGAGTCTTGCGAGCTCCCTCGACCTTGCGTCATAACCAAAGAGTCAGGACAAAAAGTTCGGACAAGGACATTGCCCTTCACCCTAAGGAGATCGACTTCATGAAAACACTTCGCATGCTTAGCCTACTTGGAATCTTGCTACAATCAGCTCAAGGCCTTCACGCGCAAACTCTCGATACCCAGGCAGCCAGCATCGCTGATCTCGAGGCCAGCAGCGAAGCCGCTTTGGCTCTTGTGTACCGCACACAGCTTGCGATCGAGACCTGTGAAAGCCTCTATCAAAAGACTGGTGCCTTTCAGCTAAATCGTGAGATTCAAGTCCTTCGGCTCATGGGCGCTGAGGCCGCTCAGCTCGCTGATGATCTGAACGCTCACGCGGATGAGGCTATTATCGCTGAACATAAACAGCAACTCGAGCAGCTTTTACTGCAAAGCGAAGAGTATCGCCGCCAGCTCACAAGTCTCTTTCGGACCCAGCGCGATCTTCTGCTCAAGCTCGCTGATGTGAGGCGCACAGCTTATTACTTGCAAAGCCTATTGAATACGCCTTCGTAAGATTGACCCTGGATGGCCCGCTCGAAGCAGGGACTCGAGCAGGCCTCAGGCCAGCCGCGCACAAACCCACTTTGTGTCTTCTTAACCTATGGCTGAGAGGCATTCCTAACAGATTGGGTTTGCTGCGCTTAGGGAACGTTTTTGAAGGACTTTAACAAACTGAAGCATGCTTTTGAAATCTTTTGATTTTTCACCAGACCTAAGACTTTTATTAAGCTTTCTCGAAAGTTTCCGATACTTTCCTTAGCCGTCGACAAGGCAGGAGGGTACCCGAAATGAAACACACCTCGACTCTGGCTCTCAGCATCCTGACTCTGAGCTTTGGCTGTGGCAAGTCGAACTTTAGTGGGAACTCTGCCTCGCAGACCAAACCCTCACAAAATGTTTACACTGCTGATGGCTCTATCAGTGGCTTTCAACCCCAGGATCGCAATGGTGATGGCAAGATCGACCCGCCTACCCCCGAGATGATAGCTCAGCTGCAAAAGACCTGTCAGGCCGCAAGTGGCAAGCTCAAAACTGTCTCTCAAGCCGCTCATTACGCCGAGCGTAAAGACTGTAAGTGGCGCACGAACCCCAGCGATACGAGCAATCCCAATCTCGAGCGCAAAGATGGGTACAATCAAGCCTCTGAAATGAGCTCCGTCGCCCTGGAGTTACCCGAAGGTGTGATCTGTGACATCGCCCTGCGCTCACCAGCAGCAGCTCAGCTTCACTACGATGATTTCTTGGTACTCAATCTCAATAAAAATGTGCTCTTTGCCAGCAACGGCGGCCTCACCGAATATCTCGAAAAATCTATCAATAGCTTCGCCTGGGATTGGGCCCGCATCGCTGGCAAAAAAATTCAAAACTTCGAAGCAAGCGCCTATTGCATTGGCGATAAGAAGGATTGCACACTCCCTGGGCATGATGCTTCGGGCCCCGTCGACATTCAGCTCAAGAGTGCAAGTCTAGCTCCTATCGCCCTTACTCTGGTCAATCAAAAAACCACTAGCCTTGATCTGATCGCAACCGGCGACAACGATGACGAAGACTGCTACCACAGCGCCTTAGACCTGACGGTCGAGATTTCTTACCTCTCGAAAGAGTGAGGCGCTCTTCTTTTTTGAGCTCCCTACAAAATACTGACATTCCTCGACCTTTTCTTGTTTTTTATAATTCAACCAAGAGACCCCGATAAGAATCCCAAGCCCCGGGCTGGAAGGCCCCCAAGGGGCGCAACCCTTGGGAATGAGGGGCTACGCCATGACCGAGCGTATCGGCATGATTTCTCTGCGTTCTTTCGATCTCACACGCTATGACGAACTCAAAGGCATACGAACGGAAGATAGGCTCCTTCGCTTTCCGGAAGGGGTCTTGCCTCTCGGCACATCCCATCCCAGCATTCCGGCCACGAACGTCGAGGCCCCGGCCCTCTCGCGAACACCGGACCGTACTCGCAAGACCGCTCTCGCCGATCTCAAGCCCCTGATGGACGCTTACTGGGACATGATCTGTCAACGCTCACGAACGCACGCCCTCGAACAGCGCATCCGCTTCGATCGCGAGGCCGATCGCTTGGCCGCCTATAAGTTTTACCTTGCGCGCGATCGTATGGGGGATTGGGTCCGCGCCTTTCTCTTCCAGCGTACCTATCAAAAAATTATGGACAGCCATCGGGCTTACCTCACCCAATCTCAGCATAAGCTCGACCTGACTCAAGCTGTCAACCACCGCGCCCGGATTCAACAGATCGAAGATGAGGCTCTGTTTCCCAAGCTTTTCCAAAAGGCCGTCGCGGATCCTTTCGTGCCACAGCCGCGCATGCCTAATCAGATTAAAGATCTGCCGCTCAAGCTCACCAAGCGGATCGATGCCAGCACAAAGCATACCGAACTCAATACCCACGTGGCCACGGCCCGCGAACTCTTGAGCTCCTGGTTGCTTGCCAAGATGTATTCTGATCGGGCTCTCCATAAGCTCTTGAGCGAACACGACAGCGCCAAACGCTCACGTCAGAAGGAGGACGAGTGGCTTAAGGTCTTCGATCGTGCCTGGCTACGATCGGTGCAGAGCTCCCATTGGTTCCGCGATCATCTGCGCAAGAGCTTGCTTGCACTCGACACCCTCGCGAGCCAAGAGAGTCTTCAGCAATTTAGGGAACGTTCGGCCCCAATCTTCGCCGCCGAAGCTTTAGCGCAGGATGCTCCCCTCCATTCCACCTTGCCCGCGGCAGCCTGGAAAGCACCGACCAAGCCGGCGCTCGCTTCCATGGCGCAGCCTGAAGAGCAGGAGCTAGGCTCCGATACCCTCGAGCGATTTCGTGTTCAGTTGGGAAGCTTGATGGAAGCGGGCGATGCGATCCAGGCCTCACCCAAAATCCTAGAACAGAGTCAGCAGATCCAAAAAGCTGAGGGCAAACTCAAGCTTTTGAAAAAAGAGAACGAGGCTCTGCGCGCACCCGCCGGAGTTGCGGCCGAACCTATCCATCACGAGCGCCTGCTTGCGCTCCATCTTCTCCATGCCCAGCAGGCCTATAGCGAACAGCAGATCAGCAAGCCAAAGAACATCGCCTTACCCGACAAGGGTCCTGCGGTTCAGCGGGCTGAGACGATTCCTTCGGCTATCCCGCCCGTGCCGGCGTCCGACATGGGCCCTGTGCGCACGGACCTAAACCTGCCCCGTAAAGGCTTGGATGATCCGCGTTAGCTCGTCCTCGTGCCCGATGGCGATCTCATGACCTGCACCCTTGACCGCCTTGATTTTGGAGTGCGGGATCAGCTTATGAATCTGCTTACTGTTGTTGGTGCTGACCAAGCGATCTTGAGTGGCATAAAGAATCAGGGTCGGCACCTCATCGCCAGCCAGCTTGCCGCGAATGCGAAAGCGGGCTGAGGCCAGCAGCTGCTTGGCGATGGTGGGCACGGGAAAGCCTTCGGCCTCAACGATTTCATCCCACTGCTGCAGGATCTCAGGACCACGGCTGCGCACTGTCGCAGGCGGGACTACGCGTCGGAGCAGCTCTTCATAGAAATGCCCTTGCAAAAGCCCCATACCGAGGCTCTTCACGGCCGAGAGCTGCATCCGCATACCGATGTAATCAGCTGTGGACGAATTGGCAACCATAAGGCTTTTCACAGCCTTGGGCTTTTGAATCGCCAGCGATAAAGCAACCATGCCCCCTAGCGAAAGTCCAAAGACGTGAAACTTTTTCACCTTGAGATGATTCAGGACCGCAAGCACATCTTCTGCCAGATGTTCTATCGTATGGTGCCAGTGCATGGGGGCCGTCGACTTACCAAGGCCCCGCGCATCGATCAGCACCACGCGAAAACTTTTGGCCAGCTGCTTTTCGTAGCCGAGCCAGTAGCGCATCGAGCGCCCTAAGCCCCGCAGCATCACCAGCGTCTCGCCTTTGCCATGTGTTTCAAAGTAGATTTTGCCTTCGTCAACTTCGCAAAAACCCTTCATGCTGTTCCCTTCCAATCGGCGCAGTGTTTGACCAAAAGGCGCGCTACCCGCAAGGCTTCCGGTGCCTGGTCGGGATAGTCCATCTCTTGAAAGAACAGCTGCATTCGTTCAATCCTTTGGGGACCGAGGCTCGCCTGTTTTAAAGCCACGGCATGAGCTAAGAGAAAAAGACTATAGCCACTCTGAAAGGCTTCCAGATCCTGTCCATGAAAGCCCCACGCTTCCTGAGTAAAGCGAAAGTAGCGTTCCATAAATCCAGAGGCGTCTGGTGCAAAGCTTTCCAAATGAGCCAGCAGAGCCTGGGTATCTTTGAAGCCTGCCGCCCGAAACAGGCGAATCATATAATCTGGGTAAAAGAGGCTATCGGAATAGGATGTGTGTAGGACCGCAGCCAAGCTTCGATCCAATTGCCGTACCCTTGGATTTTCTACGAGAGAGCGCAGCGAGATCACATCGAAATTTTGGACACCGCTGCTCTGTGAAGGAACACCTGCCACTTCCCTTTCGTACTCTTCCATGAGGCGCCTGAGAGCCACAAACTCTTCGTCAGCGAGTTCCAAGAGACCTGCCAAGCGTGAAAAGCGCCGCCGCACGGGCTGAGGAATCGCTTCTGGAAACTTATAGCCCAGGTCATGCTCGATTTCGGCCCAAGCGTGCTGAAGAATACTGCGAATTTGAATCTCAAAGGGCAGCTGCGCACCCTCATCACACTGCAGCTGATCCTGCGCGTGCAGCTGACAGACATAATGCAGGGACCGATAGCCAAAACTCTGCGGATCTTTGGCCCAACGCTTATCTACCGAATGTTCGAAGTCGACAGTAAAATTCTCTTCCACCAGATGGGCCACAGCCTCGATTGTGTCTTCAAAGTAAGTAACGACCCTTAGACCAATCAAGTCCATGATATCTGAGAGCTCTCGGTAGATTTTATCTGGACGCGCCAACTTTCGAGCGAGACTCGCCTCAGACTTGAGGCGCCAGCTGACATCATGAACCTTAAGGCCCCGTTCTCGAATGAGTTGTTCCAACTTTTGGCACAGACGTTCGCCGAGCTGAGAGAGAGAGCTGCGCAGGGGGCGGTACGCTTCCAGCAAAACCCGATTGTACATACCCAGTTCCCCTTATCATCAGTCTGGCCTCGCCGATACCTAGGCCAGCAGTAGCGAGCTTTCGATCCTGAGAGGAGGTCTCCCCTCGTGACTAAGAAGTTTACCATCAAAGAATCGACCCGCAAACGATGCAAGATAGTGCAGCTGACCCCAGAAGTCCAGTTGCTCTTCCGCCCGGTAAGCCTTGAGCATTTTTCCTACCTTTGGGAAGTGCCGAGCATCGACTTTAGCCTTTACATTCGCGTCGACTCCGAGATGATCGAATACCTCCGCCCCCAAGAATTTAGCTGCGAACTTCTTGAGCAGATCTGGATGGCAAGCCTGAAAGAAGAGGCCGCCCTCGATATCTTTATTCTCAAAAAAGAATTTCCCCGATTCTTACACAGCTTGAGCGCGGTGCGACAGAAGAAAATTCAAAATCTCATAGAAAGAGACCCGTCCCTCGATCGGAAAACTCTCGAAGCCTTCTCTAACCTCAGTGAAGCCAGTCAGATGATTTTAAGGGGCGGCATCACGCACGCCGTCGCAGAGCATGCTAAGGGCTCTGCAGCCTTTATGGTTAAGCAGCTCATGGACAACGAACTGGCTATGAGCACCCTGAGCCGCATGATACAGATCGATCCGACCCTCTATGATCACAGCGCCTCCGTGTCGATGTTTGCGACGATTATGGCCAAGCAGTACATCAATCGCAAACTGCCTCTCAAAGAAGCGGAAATGATCGCCCAGTGTGGGCTTTATCATGACACGGGTAAGAGCTGTGTTCCGCATTCGGTGCTCAATAAGCCTGGGTCTTTTACAACCGAAGAATACGAGATTATGAAATCGCATGTGGATCATGGCCACAGGGAGCTGATGG
The DNA here is from genome assembly GCA_947454545.1 of Oligoflexaceae bacterium. Taxonomy (GTDB): domain Bacteria; phylum Bdellovibrionota_B; class Oligoflexia; order Oligoflexales; family Oligoflexaceae; genus Oligoflexus. Next base: position 482 of record CANGNB010000132.1, on the reverse strand, counting down.
AAGCCATCACCGCTGGAGCTCCTATCGATGAGATCGTTGCTATCGTGGCACTCGAACACCACGAGCGTTTTGAAGGCCATGGCTATCCCAAAGGTAAAAAAGGGCGCGCTGAAGAAGATCCGGCGAATGGGATTCATGTGTATGCAAGGATTGTAGCGATCGCTGATGCGTATTCGGCCTTGCTTATGAAAAGGGTCTATAAGCCTGCCTTGCCGGCGGAAAAGGCCATTGAACTTTTGCGGCTGTCTGCGCCGAGAGATTTTGATCTGCAGATCTTTGAGCCTTTTGTGAAGGGGGTTGAGGGGAGTTTGCTGAAGCTCGAGGAGCGAAAAAGGGAGATGGATAAAGGCAGGATCTTCTTGAGCGATTCGGAGGTGAAGATTATGGATCAGATTAAGGCGCAAGAGAAGGGTTCGCAGGCAGGTGAGATGGGAAAGAGGCCGAAGGCGTCCTAACTTTGCGGCTCGTGGAGTTGCCCCCGT
>CANGNB010000131.1 GCA_947454545.1 Oligoflexaceae bacterium | reverse complement strand
CACCCTGCATACCGCCTCAAATGAAGCCGAACTTGCCCATATTTTAGGCCACGAAGTCGCCCACGTTGCCAAGCAGCACATGTATAAGACGCTCAACACTATGAACAAAGATCAAATCGATAAAGCTGCCGCGGAACTCTCTCTCCAAAAAGAAACGCCCAACGAAGTCCTCGTCCGGCGACGTCCCGAGGCAGACGAATCAGCCATCGGTTCGACCCTAGCGCGATACCTTTCAGGGAGCTCGGTCGGCCTCAATGCTATCAAAGCAGCAAAAGCAGGACTTTCGGTCATTTTGGAGCGAGGGCTAGGCGCCGAACTCGAGGTCGAAGCCGACCTTGAGGGCACCCGCTACGCCGTGAACGCAGGCTATGACCCCAAAGCATTTGTGGCTTTTCTCTGTCGCATGGAAATCAATCGCGGACGCACCCCAGACTACTGCCTCAAGGGCGGATCGGCACCAAGCCCCAAAACCCTGAGCATTCTCGACAAAACTCACCCCCCTGTCCCAGATCGCGTTCAGCATATTGCGCAGCTGCTCTCGGAGATAGATGCCGACAAGATCGTGGGGGCCAAGGGCAAAGGCCGCTTCCGGAAACTGATGCCTTAAATTGGATTCGTGTCTCACAGATGTCGCTCGCATTTTGGTTTTGCTCAAAGTAGCTTTGCCCCCATGGAGGGGTCTATGTGTCCAAGATGCAAATGTGAGCAGTTTACGATAAAACGGGGCTTTTATAGACGACCATCGGACGATAAAAAGGTTCAGCGATACTTTTGTAAAGCCTGCAAAATAGGCTTTTCACAGCAAACTACCTCCATAGACTATCGCCAACGCAAACGTTGGTTCAATCAATCTTGTTTTTTCACTCTTTGCAGCGGTGTTTCGCAAAGAAGAGCGGCCTACATGTTCCAAGTTGTTCCCCGAACCATAGCCAGAAGAGTTAAAAAATTCGGCGAAATATGCGAAAAAAATCTTCAAAAATATCGAGAATCACGTTCAAAAGTTAAAGAAGTTGAATGCGATGAGATGGAAAGCTTTATTCATAGTAAGTTAAAGCCCGTGACAATTCCCGTTGCTGTTGAAAAAAAGACCCGAAAAGTCCTAGCCGTCAGCATAGGTAACATTGGAGCAAAAAGCTGCCTAAAGGGGCTCGCACTTAAAAAATATGGAAAACGGCCGAGTGAACGCCTCAAGGCGCTCAAAACACTTGCTCAAGCGCTCCAAACTTGCGTTGCCAGTGAAGCTCGCTTTAGCAGTGACAAATGCCCTCTTTACCCTAAACTTATCCGTGACTTTTTTCCAAATGCCACTCATTTTACCTGCAAAGGAGCTCGAGGTGCTGTCATTGGATTAGGCGAGATTAAAAAAACTGTCTTTGATCCTATATTTACGCTTAATCATACCTGCGCTATGTTTCGCGACAATCTCAAAACTTTGAGTCGTAGAACTTGGGCAACGGCTAAACGAAAGGATAGACTTTTACTTTTGCTCTATATTTATGCTTGGTTTCACAACCTTTGGCTCGATCGAAAGAAAGTTAAGCCTCGCCTCGAAGTTTTTGCTCCTTAGACATTTTTTTATCTAAGCCCAACTAGAGACATCAGTTTTTGGTGGTTGCAGGGAAACGAATTTGCAGCTATGCAAGGTTCGTAATGCTGATGTTTTTCTTTCGCACAGGGAGCCCCAGCCGGTGAAACCTTTTCTCGACGTCCATCCCGAAGTTGCTGCGGCGCAAGCCGAAGGACGCCCAATTGTCGCCCTTGAGTCTACGATTATCGCCCACGGCATGCCTTATCCTCAAAATATTGAGACCGCAAGGGAGCTTGAGGCTATCATTCGCGCCGCTGGTGCTGTCCCTGCCACAATAGGAATCCTGAAAGGGCGCATCAAAATTGGCATGAGTGCCGAACAGCTGGAAAGCTTCGGTCAAAATCCCCAGGTAGAAAAAGTGTCGCGCCGTGATTTCCCGCTCGTTCTCGCTCAGAAGAAAGACGGGGCAACGACTGTCGCAGGAACCATGATCGCAGCTCACTGGGCAGGGATTAAGGTCTTTGTCACGGGAGGCCTTGGAGGGGTTCATAGGGGCGTCAGCGAAAGCTGGGATATCTCTGCCGATCTCCAGGAACTTATGAACACCGATGTCGCGGTTGTCTGTGCCGGAGTAAAGTCTATCCTCGACATTCCAAAGACTCTCGAGTTTCTGGAGACAGCGGGAGTTCCTGTCCTCGGTTATAAAACCTCAGATTTTCCAGCATTTTTCTCGCGCAGCAGCGGCCACCCCGTACTGCAAAGATGCGATGAGCTCAGTGGAATTGCTGAAGTCATTCGAATCAAATCGCAACTTGGCCTCAGAGGGAGCGTTGTTGTAGCGAATCCTATCCCTGAAGCGGACGCTATGGCCAAAGATGAGATTGATTCTGTCATCGAAGAGGCGCTCAAGCAGAGTCAAAAAGAGGGCATTGCAGGCAAGGCTGTGACGCCTTATCTCTTAAAATCGATCGTCGCCAAAACTGAAGGTCGGAGTCTTAAAGCGAATATTGCTCTGGTCAAGCACAATGCCAAGGTTGGGGCTCAGCTCGCAAAGATTCTGGCACACATGGAGTAGATCATCCTCTGAGGCTCAGTTTGACTTGGCCTCGCGTTCTTCCGCACGTTCCTCGAGAAGCCCGAGCTCTTCGAGGAGCCCTCCCAGTTCTCGATGCCAATTCAGTTCCACGCGAAACGAATGCAGGAGATCTTCCAAGTACTGGCTGATGATGAGGGCAAAGAAATCCCCTCTACGTGGCTTAAAGTATCGGTCCCAGCGATGATCATGAACAAATTCGAGGAATGATTTTTGCCCTGGATAAAAGAAGGGACGCCGCTCATCAAACTGAAAAGGCGTGAGCAGGTAGGGTTCTGGGCCCTCGCGAAACATCTCATAACTCACCTTTTGGGGATCTATATACCCTAGGCTTACGAAGACATCATAGTAGATGCGACCATCACCTGTGTATTTGGCGAGCATCATCTTGCGAAAGGCTACTTGGAGATCCGCTGGCATGCGATAGGATGCCCCAAAGTCTAGCATAACAAGCTTTTCTGGCGTCACCAGCATATTACCAAGATGGGGATCTATCTGCAAAAGCCCAAACTTCAAACCCGTCAGCATACTAAATCGCAACAGACGCCGCGCGAGCTGCTCGCGATCACTTAAAGGCGCCATCTCCAAAAACTGATCGACACGCGGTGCATCCACATATTCAGTGACCAATATCCGCGGCGTGCAGTAGGGTAGATAGATTTTTGGGATCATGATATGAGCATCGTTTTGGAAAAAATCTGAGAATTCCTGATGCGCCTGCGCTTCATTGAGATAATCGGTTTCTTTGGTAAAACGCTGTTCGATCTCGATCAGGACATCGTCAACATCACCCTCAAAGAAAAAGTGCTCATAAAGTGGGCGCAAAAACCGAGCAAGGCGCAGATCGCTTTTAATTACCCCTTCAATCCCAGGATATTTGATCTTCACAGCAACTGTTTCACCGCTCACGAGTTGAGCGCGAAACACTTCTCCCAAGCTTGCGACGGCGAGGGGTTCGATCTGAAAAAAGGAGAAAATGCGCTGCCACACATCGGCACCTAAGTCTTCCTCTAAGACGGGTTTAAGCTCTTCAAAGGGAACCGCTGGTGCCGAATAGAAAATCTCACGAAAGATCTGTTGACTGTTGTCATCAAGGAGGCGAAACGCTGCCAAGGTTTGACAGAGCTTCATCAACGGACCCTTCATTTCGCCGAGCAAAACCTCGAGGTCTTGGAGAATTTCAATCGCCACAGCCCTTCTCACCTCCCGTCGTGCCTCTGCATCCAGGGGATGGCGCAAGGAATAGAGGGACAAGCGAGCAATCGCGCGCGAAATCAGCAGAGACATCTTTAAAAAACGTGGCGTAAATCCTGTATAGAGCTTGGCCTCTGTACGCGACACCGATTTATGGCTCACCAGCGGCAGGGATTCTTGAATATCGCCGGTCAAACCTAGTGTATCGACAGAACGTCCCTCGCTATAGCGCAGGGAAAGACCTCGATACTCTTCGAGTAGGATGGCACCAAAGCTGATCTGCTTGCTCCGATTCAGCCAGCGCAGAGCTGCTGCAATGAAAACGATGCGGAGTTCAGGCTCAATCTGTTCCGCTTGCACCAAGGCTTTACCGAGACGATCAAAGCGGACGTTAAGAGCAACTTCAGGCTCATGCAGCGTGCTGAGGCATTCTAAAAGCTCTTGAGGAGCCCTTAGATCAAGGCCGTAGCTCGAACCATGGGAAAGCGGCGGAAGCAGCACGCCTTTCTTTGGAGCCGTCGGGGTGAATTTGAGTTTAGAAGCATAAAGCCAGAGATGTGCAAGCTGATGCAAAAACAGCGGCAGCTTTTTTCCTTCCTGCTTTAAAAACTCGAGAACCTGAGCTGGCCCCTGAGCGCTTCGCATCTCGCAGAGAAGGGCTTCTAAACCAAGCTCAGCCCGTTCTTGAGCAGATACCTGCGGATAGGCCCCTAAAACAGAGAGCAGATCTCTCGCTGCACTGGTTTCATCAGCTATGCGATGAATACGGACCAGCAATCTCAAGGCATCTTTCGTATCAGCATAGGAAGGATCACCCTCGAGTTGCAGCGAGTGCAAACTCACTTTAGCAAGGCGCAAATGTCCCAACATCCAGGACTGATAACCACTGAGCAGCTCATTGCCTGGACTCTGCTCCCGAGCATCTCGGCTCAGATACTCACCCACCATGCGTGTGACTACACTATCCCAATAGAGCTGAGCTGAGGCTTTATCCCAGGAAAAAGCCTGATATAGACGTCCATAGAGAAAGGAGTGCTGCGAGGTTACGGGCAGAATTTGACAGTAACGCAAACATTTTTCGGCAATATCTTTCAACTTGAATTTTTGCTGCTGCTTGAGGGCTACTCGAAAACGCTCTTCTTGCATCATGCGCAGAACGAGAAAATAGATCTGAAGCGCAGCGTCGACGCTATCTACCTGCATGGTTTCCAAAAGACCCAGAAGCTTCTCTAAGCTCACCCCTGTGTCAAAGGCTTTTATCCTTGCCTCGACCTGCTGCTCGGCGAAACGAATAGCTTCCTGATCAACACGCTGTCGACTCATGAACGACTCGCCTCACACTCTTTGCCCAATAAAAATCGTTTATATCCCGGAAGGGGGATCGGCAGTATTGGCAAAAAGATGAGCCTTTTTGATGACTCAGCTGACTTAACTCCCGTTCCCCCTCTGTCCGAATCACAGGTTTTCTGATAGACTCAGGAAATGTTGGATTCTAGCTTTCTTCTTCTCGGGGCGCTGATTATGTCGATCCATCACTTTTCTTGCAGATTTGCCAAATACCTTCCTTTTTTCCTTGCATACTGTGTTCTTGGGACCCAATCAAAACCTGTTTATGCCGATGATAAAAGTGAAATTAACGAGCTCATCGAGAGCTTCGATAATCTGTGGATTGATAAACAATCTTACGCCGAACTAGATATGAAAGTAAAAACCAGCAATTATGAGCGTGATCTTCGGATGATGTACTGGGGCAAGGGTGCCGACCACTCTCTCGTGCGCATCACCTACCCCCCCAAAGAAAAGGGTGTCTCCACTCTGAAAGCTGGAAAAGACGTCTATAATTACGTCCCCAAGATCGCTCGCACGACCAAAATTACCGACGCCCTACTATCTCAATCCTGGATGGGCAGCCATTTTACCAACAGCGATCTCATGCGTACTGTCAGTATTCGTAAAGAGTATGACATTCGTGTCGCGGACAAGAAAAAGAAAGATGGCGTCGAAGTGTGGGTCCTGGAGTGCAATGCCAAGCCCAATATCCCGACCCTTTATAAAAAACTCGTCATCCAATTCAATCGCAAAAACCGTATGCCCCTTGAGCAAAAGGTGTACGATAAATCCAACAGTCTTTTACGAACATTTACCTACCTCGATGTGAAAGACTATTCAGGTAAAAACGTCCCCTCGCGCGTTCGGGTGACCCCTGAGATCGCCGATCAAAAAGGTGAGTTTACTGAAGTTCTTTATACCAAAATCGATCGCCATAAAAAGTTTGGTGATGATGTCTTTAGCCTTAGCAATCTGACGGAACTATGAACCTCTTTCATCATGCTTTTCTTCGCGTCAGTCGAGATCCTCGCCGCAGCTTCTTTCAGGCTGCTGGCGTCGGGACCGTGTGCCTATTGCTTATTCTTTGGGGCACACTCAGCAGCGGCTTTGCCAGCACGATCTATCAGATGGCGACCCGGCTCCTGCTAGGACAAATTCAGATCCATCATCCTCGCTTTGGAGTAACGGAAAGTATCTACGATAACTTCCCCTTCTCCCCTAGCCAAGGCGATGAGCTGCACGCCCGAAAGTTCAACTACTCCTATCGTCTCTATCAGTATGCTCTCGTCAGCCTGGACGATGCGACCAAAGGCGCACGTATCGTCGGCATCGATCCTAAGCAGGAAGCAGAAACCACGGACCTCCCCCAGCACATGTCTGAAGGCACCTTTGCTTTCCCGCGCGATAGCAACGAGGCTGTCATTGGCTATCATCTAGCAGAAATGCTCAAGGTTCACATTGGCTCAGAGATTGTCGTCCTCGGCACCGGCGCCGATGGAGGCATTGCCAGCGAGGTCTATAGGGTCACTGGCATCCTCAAACCGATTAGCCAGATCGTCGATGATCGCTATGTGTATATTGGCGATCTCTCTTTCCGCCGCCTCTTTAATCTCAGTGAAGGCATTCACGAGCTGATCCTCACGGGAGTGGGACAGGGACGCCATTACCAAGAACCGCAGAAAGGCGATCTGGATCGTCTTTTCCCGAACGCCGATATCAAGACCTGGCGCGAGACCAAGCCGCAGCTCTCTCAGGTGCTCGATATGCTGAAATTTGCTGGTATTGTCACTCTCACCCTAGTCTTTATAGCGCTCGGCATGTTGATTTTAAACCTCAAGCTCATGACTGTCTTCGATCGTTCGCGGGAATATGGGATGATGCTCGCCATCGGCCTTCATCCCCAGCAGCTTGTGCGTTTGGTTCTGGCGGAATCATTTTGGATCTCCATCCTCGCTGCAGTCTTTGCCGTTACGCTCGCCCTCCCCCTCGGCTACCTCGCGGAGACCAAAGGGCTGGATTTTAGCTTTCTCATCGATCACTACTCCTATAGCACCCTGGTGATGGAACCGCTCCTTTACGGCGAATTTGGAGTGCGTCAGGTGATAGAGCCGCTGATCTTTATGTTCCTCATGTTCCCTCTGGCGACACTCTATCCAGCCTATGTCGCTTCGCGCTTTCAACCCCGAGAGGCGATTCATGGCAGGGGGGCAGGCTTATGATGCTGCAGCTCGCGTTTCGCAATCTTTGGCGGCGCAAACGGCGCACAGTGATCACAGCACTTTCCATAGCCTTTGGCTTTTGGCTGGCGGTGATCTTGATAGGTATTCGCGAAAGCGTCAGCCATCGCTTTATCGAAGTCGGAGCCAAAGGGAGTTTTGGCTTTTTGACTGTTGCCGCGCGTGATTTTGAATCCCGTAAAGCTCAGCTTTCTCACTTTCAGCCGAGCGCTGAACTGAAAGATATCATCGCCTCCGTACCTGAGATTCGCGCCGCTGTTCCTCGCCGGATAGGGGAATCGATTCTTCAGTCGACTCATCAAAACACCGGCGCTGGCTGGATGGCTGTTGATCCTAAGCTAGAAAACGCCGATGTAAATCTCTTTTGCCACTATCTCAAAGAGGGAACCTGCGGTCCTGAATGGAAGCGAGGCGCCATCATCGGCTCGACTCTGGCCGAAAAGCTCAAGGTCAAACGCGATGATGAACTGATCTATACCTTGCAGTTCGCCAATGGTCAGAGTATTTCCCTCATGACTCACGTCCAGGGTATCTTTCATACCGCTTCAGAAGATCTCGATGGTCATCTCTATCTGATTCCTATTGACGAGCTTGAGGCTGAACTTCCTGCTTCGGCCCGCTATTTTTCCTACATGGCCATCTTTGTTGACAATGCCTATCAAGTGGCTCGCGTGACACGGGAGCTCAACTCCCGACTTCCCCCGGAACTTAAGGCCTTTACCTGGCAAGAAACTCAGCCATCCCTCGTCGAGTTTTTTGCCGCAGATCGCTTGATCTTTATGATCCTCTTAGTCTTTATCTGTCTGATCATCGCTGCCGGTATTGCCACCTGCATGAATATGAACTTTATCGAACGCCGCCGAGAGATCGGAACGCTGCTTGCGATCGGTATGTATCCTCGACAGATCCTGGTGCTTTTGCTTCAGGAAGCTCTGGCTCTGGGTATCGTCGGTACCTGCCTGGGAACCCTGATCACAGCCCCCTTTTATCTGTATCTCAATCTTCACGGCGTCGATATCAGTCGGATGATGGGCTATTCCATGACCGCTGGCGGCATTACCCAGGGCGATATGGTTCTGCACTGTCGCCTTTTGCTCTGGCAAGCCTTAGGTATCGCAGCCGCCCCGATCCTTTCGAGTCTGCTGGCCTCGTTGATACCGGCCTATCTTGCATCTACAACCATGCCTGTCGAAATTCTGAGGGAGGCCTAAGATGAAAAATGGGAAAGCTCTCGTTGAAGTGGAAGCGGTCTCCAAATACTATGGCGTCGACAAGCAAAAGGTCGCAGCCCTTGCCGATATCAAACTCGAAGTCTATCCCGGTGATTTTATGACACTCAGTGGCCCCTCGGGTTCGGGGAAGACGACGCTGCTCAATCTGATCGGTGCCCTTGACCGTCAGGACGAGGGCGACATTCGAATCCTTGGCCGTTCGCTCTCACGCCTCAATTTTGATGAGATGACTGAAATCCGGCGGCATAGCATTGGCTTTATCTTTCAAAGCTACAATTTGATTCCGGTCATGACTGTGCTGGAAAATGCTGCTTTTGTCCTGCGCCTGCAAAACGTCCCCGCTGAAGCAGCTCACAAACAGGCTCTGGAAGCTCTGGCCGCTGTTGGTCTGCAAGGCATGGAGAAGCGTTTCCCCAACCAGCTTTCCGGTGGTCAGCAGCAACGCGTCGCCGTTGCGAGGGCTATCGCTGCCCGTCCCGCTCTGCTGCTCGCGGATGAACCCACAGCAAACCTCGATAGTAAAAATGCGGAAGAGCTTCTCGAAACGATGGAGCATCTGAATCGAGAGCATGGCGTCACCTTTGTCTTCTCGACCCATGATCCAAGGGTTATGCAAAGGGCTCAGCGCATCATTCACATGAAAGATGGCCGCATTTTGGAGCAGACCCAAAGGCAAGTGGGGTGATATGCTCCGCCGTGTCGCCCTCAGCTTAGGAATGATTTCAGGCAATGCTCTGGCTTGGTCAGGGGCCTATGAGGGGCAGGTCCTTGTGCAAGGGGCGCAACTCGACAAACCCAACGACCCCGACACCTATGTCATCGATAAACAGCAGGCGATACGGGCCAGCTGGCGCGAGGCTGGTCTGCTCAGTTTTGGCAAGCAGCTCAAGTTCGAGTATGGCCTCTATCTGATCGGCCATCAGCTGAGTGGGCAGGATGATTTTGATCATTTGAGTCTCATGTATTCAGATCCTCGTAACCGCACCACTCTCCTGGATACCTACATCCAACGTCAGCCCCGCATGGATATCTATGCAACGCTCGATCGCCTCACTCTCAAAACGCAAATAAAGCAGGTGCGGGTGAATGCAGGACGCTTTCCGATAGAATTTTCCAAGTCCTATATCTTTCGCCCCAACGATATATTTGCTCCCAGCACGTATAACCAGCTTGATCCCTTTCATAAAATGGGTGTCGATGCTCTACAGTTCTCGGGCCCCATAGCTCCGCTCGGCGAGTGGAAAATCTTGGGCGTTCTCGGCTATGATCCTGTAACCGAAGCAGCCATCGATACAGACGGCCGCTACATTTTTCCCGTCAACCGTTTGAGCCCGGATCGAAGCTCTTTGCTTTTCAGTATGATGAATACAATTTCAGAAAATTCTTTGCAGATGATCGTCGGCAGCTATCGCTCGACGCTCATCTTTATGGCGAGTCTCGAAGGAGAATTTACCAAAACTTGGGGCTATCGGACCGAAATCAAACAGATCGCCGATTCAAAAAACTTCAAATACGAATTTAGTAGCGTGCTCGGGCTGGACTATCGCTGGAGCGATCAGACTTTGCTGTTCTCAGAGGTGTTTTTGAACGGAGCAGGATTTCCTTCGAGCGATTACTATGACAATATCGAAAATTCACCCTACAAACCGCTCGCTCAATTTGGTCGCTATTATGTGGGCTTAGGCATGAGCAGCGAGATCACTCCACTTTTGACGAGCCGTCTCGTCGCTCAGCATAATATCTCAGACAATTCGAGTTTTCTCTCGCTGAACATCAACTACTCTATCACCGATCACTTTGATGTGAGCTTGGTAGGCGTCGGCGCCCAGGGAAAGCCCCCTGTCGCTGGCGCACTGCAGTCCGAGTATGGGGCCTATCCCAACTCCCTCGGACTTCAAACTCTCTTGCGCTGGTAAAATACCGAAGAACACATCACTGCGGATAGTAGATGATCAAAGGCAGATCCGGGCGTGGCGTTTTTACGATCATGTGGGTTACCTTTTGATCGCTGATATAAAACTCAGCTACCTGATCCAAAATGGAAGGCTGACCATTGTTATTACCCGTAGCATCGACAAACTTATTGGTCACACGGTAGGCGACTTCACTTTTGATCGTGACCGCATTCCCCAGGGAATCGGTCAGACTCCGCTCTGCGGGGATAAGAGTGACCTCGACTT
>CANGNB010000130.1 GCA_947454545.1 Oligoflexaceae bacterium | reverse complement strand
GGTATTGAAACATTGAAGGCCATGGAGCTTGAGAAAATTAAGGCGAGGGTCTTGGTGTTCGCTTCACCAACATCGCGTGCTTATGAGAAGGTGCGGCAGGCTCTCAAGCTTGGAGCTCATGATGTGATTGCAAAGCCCATAGGGGAGAATCATGAAGGCTCTGTGGATGCTGCCGTGGATAGAGTGCGGGATGAGCTTTTGCCACGACTTCGTCTGATAGACTCAGGCGCCAAACTCAAAGCCAAGATTGCTCAGGAAGCGCCAGTGCCTGCAGCAGTTCCTTCCTGGCAGAAGCGGGACATCTTGAAAATGAGTCCGGATGCGCTAGTCATTGCGAGTTCGACTGGTGGGCCGATGGCGTTGGAGCGTTTTTTTGAACAAATTAAGCGACCTTTGAGGGTGCCTGTGTTCATTGTTCAGCATATGCCTCCTCCCTTCACAAAGAATCTAGCAGAGCGAATTGCAGAGATCACAGGTTTTCCAGCGAAAGAGGCAGAGCATAACGAAGTTGCTGTTGCTGGCCATATATATGTGGCCCCTGCAGAATTTCATTTGAAGTTGAACTGGATCAACAAAAAAGTTCAAATGGAAGTGTATAAGAGCTCACGCATCAATTATGTGATCCCATCAGCTGATCCGCTTTTTCAGTCAGCCGCTGATATTTTTGGCCCCAAACTTTTTGCTGTCGTCTTAACGGGGATGGGAGAGGACGGCAAGCGCGGATCATGCGCTGTTAAGGAAAAGGGTGGTGCTGTCATGATTCAAGATCAGGCATCTTGTGTGGTGTGGGGAATGCCAGGTTCAGTCTATGAAGCTGGTGCCTATGATAAGATCGCTGGCATAGAGGAGTGTGGTCAGATCGTTTCAAATATTTGCTGCTTGTGAAAGATAGCTCAGCTTTTCGGGGTCGCTTAGCTGTCATCAGAGACTTTTGATCCCTCCCACGCGAAGGTGGAGAGTTCCTTTATGGCTGTATCCAAAGATTGTCTTCGGTTTTTTGCTTCCTTTATTGAGGCTGAGATTGGCATCGTTTATACCGAAGTCAATTACTATCAGCTGGAAGGTCGGCTAGAAGATATTGCAAAGCATTTGGGTTTAAAGGATCCCATTGAATTGTGGGAAAAGGCACGAAATCAGGGGATCACAGGAACGCTCAAGCATCTTCTGATTGATATCGCCACGAATAATGAAACGTCTTTCTTCCGCGATAGCAATGTGTTTCATGCGATTCGCGCTATTGTTCAGAAAGCTATGCCGACGAATGCTCCCGATCGACCCTTCAAGATTTGGAGTGCTGCCTGCAGTACCGGGCAGGAAATATACTCCTTGGCTATGGTCCTCTCAGAGATGAAGGATCTCGGCTATTTTTACTATACGCTACTCGCCACGGATATCTCAGAACGAGTTTTGAAGAGGGCGCAAGATGGTTGCTACAGTGAGTTGGAAGTCTCTCGAGGCTTGACCCAAGCGCAGATGTCTCGCTTTTTCAAAAATGAAAAGCCAACCGTAGCGACCGATGACCCCCATCTCACTTGGTGCGTTAGGCCTGAGCTTAAAGCAGGCATGAGCTTTATGAAGATGAATCTTCTCGAGCCATTTCGTGGTCTCGATCGCTATCATCTTATACTATGCCGAAACGTTTTGATTTATCAGACCGTTGAAAATAAGAAGAAGGTTCTGCAAAAGCTTTATGATCATCTCCTGCCCGGGGGATATCTCATTTTGGGTGGAGCAGAGAGTTTAATCGGCTTATTTGATGCATTGGAGTATGTGAATATAGAAGGATCAGTTGTTTATATGAAAAAGGACCAGAGAGCTGAGTCTACTCCGGCTTGAATATCACCACTCATGCACATAAAAAAAAAGCCCTTCCTGAATCGGGAAGGGCTTTTATATTGCGTGTCATGTCAGTCGAGGGAAGCTTCTAGGCCACGAGAACTCATGGCAGCATAGAGACTATCCATTTTGGGGTGGCCTTCAGGTCCATCATACTTTTGTGTGTGTACAGAGAGGTAATCGGAGCCTGTGCGAAGGTAATGCTGAAGTGCATCGAGAATTTTAGCTTCGAAGAATGGTAACAGAGGTTGTTCGACCTGATTGAAATGAGTCAGGGCTTGGCGCACAACCGAGTCCCAATGGGCAGCGTAGGTGTCAAAGTCACGAGCTCTAGCCATACCCCGACAGTTATTTTTACCGCAGGACAGAGGAATGTCCTCTTCGATATTCAGAAGACCATAATCGTCGGTGATTTCATCACCTGGAGCGATATCACGAATCGCAATTTCGAAGCCATAGCCCGTGGTGATGGTATTGGGATGGCAGCAGTGATTGACAAATCTTCCGTGGTCCCAGCTCAGGATATAGTCACCCTTTGCGTCTATGTAGGAATATTTTGTAAGAATATCCTTGTAGACAGGACTTTGTGCGAGCCCGGAGTTTTTGGATACCACGATCTCTAGAGCATCACGCACATAGATAGCGGTTCCTTTAGGGATGTGCTGAGTTGCAAAGACTCCGTAGCCGATTTCTGTCGAGACCCACTTGAGTTTAGTCTCCGGGTGAATCATGAAACCTCTCCCTCAATGTTTTACGCCAGACACTTTCAGCAGAACCTCTTCGCTAGACTCTGCTCAAAAAGACTCGGCTATCGTGGTCACAACGCATGTCTTCGGCCTGCTGGCAAACCAGCGACCCTCGATTCTCTCTGTCAGACGCTGTGGCTGAAAAAAAACCTTACAACGCATACATTTTAAAAAAAAGCTCTCATTCACATTTCCCATGTTTTTAGGTGCGGCGATTTGGTCTCAGAGCTTCTTGGTATTCCGTTCCATCGTGGCAATCTCCTCGAGATTATTCAGATGGTAGCTTACACAATGAAAGGCTCCTCCTTCGTGAATCAGTTGGTCAGCATTGATAAAGCTCGATTCGAATCCTGCACTCCTTGCAAATTCAGCCATACGCGTCTCGTATTCCTTGTAAAGACTGCTGTCAGGGCTTTCTGCATTTTTCTGAAGCCCCGGTGAGTAAGAGGGGAAAACAATCTTGTGATTGACGATGACAGCATTAGCGTATGTCAGAAAAGTAGATTCGATGGGCAAGGGCATGGGTATCCTGCTGACCTTGAGCGTGTGTCCGAGATGGGTAGCGGTTTGGTCCAGAGCTTTTTGAATTTCCATAATACGTTGCTGTTCTTCGGGACTCAGGGACTTAGCAAGGGCTAAGGTCCTATCTTCTATCTGGTTGATGAGGACATGACCTTTACCTATAAATTTCATCCACATGTCAACATGGGGATGGGGGATTGCTGTGACAGCCTCTAGGGTATGACAACCTAGGGCGTTTTGGACAAGACTCAAGAGCTCTTGCGTTTTAAGGTCCCTCGCGTGGGGTGTACTCGTGTCGCTCTTGAGGTCTTGAGTGACGATGCAGGTTTCACCGTCAGTCATGAAATTTCCCCCGTCCAGGACGATGGGCAGATGTTCGATGCTCGAGTCTATAGCCAAGGCAAACTGATACATAGCGACGTCATCGAAGCTCTTAGCATCTCGATATACGAAATCTAAGAAGGAAGGGGTGGCGGGTAATTGAGGGTAGAGCTTTAAAAGGGGAATCGGAAGATAATCCCTCAGCCAAAAGCTTTCATGATCGATTTGAATAGGGGTGACAAGGGCCCATTCCTCTTGAGTGATACGAGGATCAGGGGGGACCTGTTTGCCTGAACTCGGTAAAATCTCGTCTTTCCGGAAGAGATACACTTTCGCCCCGGCAGATAAAATTTCTTTGAGCAGCAAAATACCTGATTCTCGATTCAAAAGTTCTTCACTCAAAGCGACGGCATAAGTGGCCTCAAATTCGGCAATGGGTCGTATAGAAGGACTTGCATGTCCTGCCTCTTGGTTTTTTTCCAAGGCTTTATAGAAAAATATCGAAGCGCCAAGAGTAAGAAGTATCGAGGCACATATGAGGGCGAATTTACGCATACAACAGATCTCTTATACGAAGGAGGACCGAGGCCTAGACCTCAGCATGCAACCCTCATATTGCCCGAAGTTCTGGACTGCGGCTAAGGAATTCGAACTTCGTTTTGATTCACTTTCAGGACGATCCGTCGAGCTAAGGCTTTTTTCCCTGGGAGATTCATTTCTTCAAGAGGTTCCGATTCGCCAAGGCCTACCGCAATGAGGCGGTCCGGGTCGAAGCCTAATTCGTCAATCAGAGTCTGTCTAATCGTAAGTGCACGCTGATAGGATTCCATCTGATTGCTTTGTCGGTCCCCCTCTGTATCCGTGTAAGCTTCTATCAGCAGACTGGGGGAATGGGCTCCCAAGAAGATCTTAGCTTGTTCCTTAAGGTTTTCTAAGCCTTCAGAACTGAGCTCAAACGTAAGAGGGAAGCCCTTGGGATCTAAAAAGAGATCCTTATAAAGCAGGGTCAAAGTAGGTAGGATCTTGATGTTTTGAGTGATGCGAGTGGTTTGAGGAACGATTCGGTCGCCCACCATGACACCAGGAGCTTCTTTGAAATGCAGCGATGAGTCAAAAGAGCTGTCCTCAAGGACGCGAGCAATAGCATAGCCAGGCCTTATATCTTCGACCTTGAGCAGACCTGTTGTGACCCACAGGGGCTCGGCACGCTCATCGAGACGTGAGGGTCTTTGGGCTTCGAGAATAGAGCCAGATTGAAGCCCTTCGCTGCTGCTGAGTATTGTCAGCAGCTGGTCCGTTTGCTTGTCGATTCGTGAAATGACCAGGGCATCATCACGTCGTCTTTGCGGATAGCGACGTTCGTAACGATCCGGTGCGTTATGCGGTGGGGTGGGCTCAACTATGACCAGTTTCTTATAGACAATGTCTCCAAGACTATGATTTGTAAGTCCTGCGAGAGAGATACAGAAAGCCACTTTGATCCAGTTCTTTGGTTTTAAAATCCCATGCCTCATAGCTGCGTCCTTTGGAGAAGCTTGTCTTGAGGTAAGAATCGGCGGGGACTGTAAAAACTTTAGACAGATATCATAACATACTGGAATCATTGGTTTTAGGGGGATCTGCATGGCCGACTTTTTTGACCATCTCTGGCAGCAGATGCACGAACCTCGGAGTGCCCGAGATCGCATGCAATATTTGGGGCGCCTGCGGAGTTTTATTGCCGAAGGATCCCCAACCCGCATACTTCCCCGTCCCGCTCCTGCCTCCGTGAATCAAGTCAAAATGTTCCAGGAACCGAAGCTGTTTGACGAGTCGGGTGTATGGGCTTTTGATAGACGCCATCAGCTTGATTTCGAGCCGCAGTGGATTCGCGCTGCGAAGGAGAAAGATTCCCATAGTTTTTTTGTACGTCTCGATCCCCTGCGCGATGAGGCGGAGGTTTTGGAAACAAGGGCGATGGGTGCCGATGCTTATACAATCGATGTTGGTGCCTTGGATACAGCGACAGTTCAGTTTTTGATTGAGGTTGGCGTTGATTTTGCCTTTCCAGCCCTTCTTATCTGCCGTCACGAAGAGGAATTGGCCCGCACACTGACGATACATAAACAGGCGCATATACTCTTGGTGGGAGATCTTGCCGTTCCAGAGCTTCTAGAATTGGAGCTCCTCTCGGGACGTCATGTATGGTTCGATGCGAGGGGGACTCAAGTGAGTGCTCGTGATGTTCTTCCGG
The DNA here is from genome assembly GCA_947454545.1 of Oligoflexaceae bacterium. Taxonomy (GTDB): domain Bacteria; phylum Bdellovibrionota_B; class Oligoflexia; order Oligoflexales; family Oligoflexaceae; genus Oligoflexus. The sequence goes on along the minus strand of CANGNB010000130.1, from coordinate 5,382 downwards.
CTCCCCATACCTCATTGCACTTCATTTATGATGCACTTAGTTTTTACGATAAAGGAAATGATCCATGACCGTAGAGAAAAATTTCTACAAAGAGTCCGGCGTCGATGTGGAAAAAGGCGATGCCCTAGTGGATTGGCTTCAGCAAGAAGGGGCGGAGAAGAGTCCTTTCGGCCAAGTGGTCTCAGGGATCGGAGGCTTTGCGGCACTCTTTCGGCCTAATTTTGCCCATATGGAAGATCCCCTTCTGGTGACTGGAACTGACGGAGTGGGAACGAAAGTCCTCCTTGGGCTCGAGCACGATCAGCTCGAAGGTTTGGGTATCGATTTAGTCTCAATGTGTGTCAACGATCTCTATACAGTTGGGGGGCGCCCTCTTTTCTTTCTCGATTACTATGCAACCGGAGTGCTGGATGAGAAGCAGTTTAAGGCTGTTCTCTCGGGTATCAAGAAGGGATTGAAGCAGTCCCAGACGCTCCTTCTCGGAGGCGAAACAGCAGAACTTCCTGGATTGTATGCCAAGGGTCACTTTGATTTAGCGGGATTTGTAGTTGGTGTTGTCGACGGTAAAAAGACTCTGCAACCCTCAATGGTAAACGTCGGTGATACCTTGATTGCTTTGGAAAGTAGCGGCTTTCATAGCAACGGATATTCCTTGGTCCGCAAGTGGCTTGCGGAAAAGCCTGAAAGTGCAGCCACGCTGCAAAAGATACTGGAGCCGACGCGTATCTATTCTGAGGTTCCAGACCTCTTGCAGCGTCTGGGTTGGGGTAAGGTTCACGCCCTGGCGAATATCACTGGGGGAGGGATTTCCGGGAATTTGCCCAGAGTTCTTCCAGAAGGCGTTATCGCTCAGATCGATCCTAAGCTTGTACCCACTCCTGATTGGATGCGAGCCTTTTATGAAAGGCACGGAGCGAGCTTTCATGATGTCGAAGGCGTGTTCAATCTCGGTGCTGGTATGATTGCAGCTGTTGATGCCCAAGCAGAGTCAGAGTTTTTGCAGGTCTCGCGTGAGTTGGGTCTGAAAGTGAATGTGATTGGTAAAGTGGTTCGCGGAGAAGGTGAAGCTAAAGTTGTTTACGCCTAAGGAGACATCATGGAAGATAGGAAGGTATCCCCTTTGCATATTTTAAGCTCGTCGCAATTTGATCGACCTTTTTTGGACTATATGTGTGTGCTCACGGATACCATTCGGCGCTTCGATAAATCCAAAGAAGGTCTGATGTATCTTCAGGGGCTATTGGCTCACAAGCGAGCCATGCTCTACTTCACTCAGCCTTCGACGCGAACCTTTCTTTCGTTCCAAACTGCCTGCCAAATTGTGGGTATGAAAACCAATGAGATTCGGGATTCGTCCACAAGTTCGGAACGTAAAGGAGAGAGTATCGAAGACTCCCTACGAACGTTCTCGAGCTATGTTGATATCATCATCATGCGGACTCCTGTGCCTGGGCTTTGTGATCGTATTGCTTCCTTACTGAATGAAACGGATCGACCGGTTCCGATTATCAATGCCGGGAGTGGTCCAGACGAACACCCTACTCAAGCTTTGCTTGACATTTATACGCTCAATCGCAGTTTTATTCGTCAAGGTGGGATTGATGGGAAAACGATCACGATGGTCGGCGACCTTAAACGCGGTCGTACCATTCGCTCCCTGAGTTGGCTTTTGACCAACTATACTGACACTCGGATCATTTTTGCATCGCCTCCCGAATTTCGAATTGGTGATGATCTTCGGCAAAAGCTTGTCGCCAAGGGGCTTCGCTTTGAAGAAACCGACCAGCTCGAAGACGCACTCAGGAATACGGATGCCGTGTATGTGACGCGTGTGCAGGATGAATACGATCAAGCCGGTGAGTCGAAAAAAGTTGATTCCTCTCGGTTTCATTTAAAGCATCATCACCTCAAGCTCATGAAAGAGTCGGCTGTCATCATGCACCCCCTGCCGCGGCGTGACGAGCTTGATCTTGCTATCGACGCTGATCCACGCGCTAAGTACTGGCGGCAGGAGCGAAATGGTATGTGGACGCGAGTCGCTCTTCTGACCAAGATTTTCGGGGTCGATAGAAAAATTGTATTGCCGGAGCTTTAAGCATGAAGGATCGATTGCTACTTGCAAGTGTTTGTATGTGCAGCACCGAAAATAAAGAGCAGAACATTGACACGGCGTTGGCCTATGTGAAAGAGGCAGCAAAGCGAGGCGCTGATTGGGTCCTCTTGCCTGAGGTGTTCGCTTACCACGGTCCCTACGAAGACATTTACAGCAAGGGCGAGTCAGATGACGGAATGCTCGTCCAGCGCTTGCAGGAAGCAGCTCGCGATTTTGGGATTTGTCTGTTTGCCGGGAGTTTTGGGGAAAGACCCTCTGAGCAAGAAGTTTCAGCTAAGGCCCTCAAGGGTCGGCTGGGACACGACAGAGTGTACAATACCTCGTATGTATTCGATCGCACGGGCAAGCTTGTTGCTAAATATAGAAAAACCCATCTTTTCAACCTGCTCGATGGAGAGGGTAAGCCAGTCTACTGTGAGTCAGATGGCTTTTTAGCAGGAGATCAGCCGGTGACTCTTACGCTGGATGGTTTTCGGGTGGGTATGGCAATATGCTACGATCTGCGCTTCCCAAGTTTTTTCGAAGCTCTTGCTCGGGATGGAGCTCTTGATGTGATCGTTCTACCCTCAGCCTTCACACTCCAAACCGGGATGGATCACTGGGAGCTTATGATTCGTGCCCGTGCCGTTGAGCAGCAGAGCTATGTTTTTGCTGCCAATCAGGTTGGGCATCACGGAAGAGGAAAGCATTCCTATGGACACTCGATGGTCGTCGATCCGTGGGGATATGTTCTTGCAAACACCGGTGGTGTCGAAGGACTCGCTCTAGCTGAAATAACCAAGGCACGCATTGCAGATGTGCGGTCACGTCTGCCAGCCCTTCAGAACAGAAGACCTGAAGTTTATGGGCGATGATGTTTTTGCAGTGCAAATTCCCAATGGCTTGAAGGGCGATCCTTTGGTGTATGTACCCCAAAGGCCCCTGGGCGAAGCCTTTTGTTTTGATCTTGGAAGTCTTGAAGCCTTGGCGCATAAGGACTTGATGCGCATCACCCATGTCTTTGTGTCGCACACGCACATGGATCATTTTATCGGCTTCGATCGCTTACTCCGTGTCCATCTTCCACATGCGAGACTCATGAAGATGTGGGGACCAGCGCCCTTTATCGAGAGAGTGCAGGCCAAGCTTCGTGCTTATACCTGGAATTTGATCAAGCCTGATCAGATTCGCTTTTTGGTTCATGAGTTAAAAGAGGATGGCTCGGTAACAGAAGCCCTTTTGACGAATACAAACAACTTCGCTATTCAAGCTTTCCCAAGTAAAAGTTCGATCCATAAGCTGTGTGAATGGGCGGATGGCTCCTCAATGCGAGCTGCCCTGCTCGATCATAAGGGAATCCCATCTGTGGCCTATAAGTACTTGGTCCCTGGACGTATGCGGGTTCTGGTCGAGAAGATGAAAGATTTTGGGCTCGAACCGGGTGAGTGGGTAGGTCAATTGCAGGCGCGACTGCGTGCCCATCATCAGGATGATACCCTAGTTATCGAGGGGCGCTCCTTCTCTGTTCGGGATCTGGCTTCCAAAGTGATCGAGTGGGAGGCCCAAAGAAGTTTCGCGTATGTCACGGATGCAAGCTTTGATGAACGAAACGTGAAGGCGCTTTTCGAAGCTTTTGGTAGTAGCGAACAGCTGATTTCGGAAACCAGCTTTCTCGATAAAGATTTTGCCCGTGCCCTTGATAAAGCACATCTGACGAGTCGACATGCGGCTTTGCTAGGTCGACTCCTTCGGGTGAAAAAGCTGCATACCTTCCATTTTTCTGCGATTTATGGGGAAGAGTCTGAAGTTCTCCTGCAGGAGTCTCAGGATATCTTTCAAGAGCTGCAAAAAGCGGATGACTCGAGTTTTCAGGCAGCGCTTCAAGCTGAATTTTTGCGCATAAAAAGTTGAAAGGCTTCGGATCCTTCGGAAAGGAGAGAAGCCTTTGCTTGCAGACTAAGAATCTTTCATTCAGTGCAAATGATCTTTAGCTTTAGTGAGGAGTTTTTGCTTGCCAGCATCGTCTCCATCGCCTTCGTGGGAGATGTCTTGAAACTGTGAGCCAACTTCCTGAGCTTCTTCATCATTCGCGCCACGCTCTTCAAGGTACTCTCGCAGGCGACGCAATGCCATACGAAAACTATCTTGTCTCGCGAGGAGAGTGTTCACTTCGTGACGAAGTTTGAGGACTTCGCCCCCGAGATCAGTCACCGTGCCTTCAAGTTTGAGTATGCGCTCTTGCTCAGGCGTTTGAATTTCTGTTTCCTGCAGGGCTTCAGAGCTCTGATTTTTGCCAAAAATCTTGAGGACCATCCTAGTCTCCTTCCGTTCCATTCCGTTCACGCTACTTTCGAGGCCACATCATGAGGCTTACGTGCTATTCGTTAGCTCGTTTTGCGCTTTTCTAGACCGTATTTTTGAACCTTTGTAATCAATCCTGCTCGACTGATACCGAGCTCTTTGGCGAGCCGTGATTTATTCCAGCCGGTTCTTTCAAGGCCATCGAGGATCATTTGTTTTTCCATGACATCGAGAGAATCTTTGAGGTTGCCATTCACGCGGAGCCCTGGAAATTTCTTCTTCGAACTGTCCTTGATGCGCTGCGATAAGAGTTCCGAGGGCAGTTCCTTGGTGTCGCCTGCGAGGACGCAAAGGCGTTCGATTTCATTTTCAAGCTCACGAACGTTACCTGGCCATTCGTGGTCCATCAGTCTTTCCAAACACTCTTTATCGATAGATTTCTTGGCTGTATTGGTCGATTTCGAGAATTTGGTAAGGAAATGTTCAGTTAGCAGAGCGATATCATCCTTGCGGTCTCTCAGAGGTGGAACAACCACGTTGATGACGTTCAAACGATAGAAAAGATCTTCGCGGAATTCGCCATGTTTAACCATCTCAATGAGGTTCTTGTTCGTTGCGGCGAGGACCCGGACGTTGCCTCGTTTTACTTCAGTGCTCCCGACAGGGGTATAGGTACCTTCTTGCAGGACGCGCAGGAGTTTTACCTGCATCTGGGGAGTCGTATCCCCGATCTCATCGAGGAAGAGGGTGCCGCCATCAGCTGCTTCAAAAACACCTTTTTTATCCTTCATCGCACCTGTGAAAGAGCCCTTCACGTGACCGAAAAGTTCAGATTCCAGAAGGTTGTCGTTGAAAGCCCCGCAGTTGACAACCAAAAAGCGCTTGCTCTTCCGCTTGGAATTATAGTGAAGAGCTTTTGCTATGAGTTCCTTACCTGTACCGTTCTCGCCTTGGATCAGAACGGTGGTATCAGAATCGCAGACGCGTTC
>CANGNB010000129.1 GCA_947454545.1 Oligoflexaceae bacterium | reverse complement strand
GAAGGAGATGCTGCCTTTCAAAAAACATACATCTTTCTGTTTTTTTTGGCTATTTTAGAGATATTTTACTTCATCTCAATACGAGACTCTCAATAGTTTTGATTAATCCCCGAAAACTGAGCTGTAACCTTTCACGACTAAAGGCAGTGATTGAAAAACTTCTGGCCAACATTCTTACTCAGTATTTTCGCGCTAAGTCTCCCACAAGACTTTCAGGGCCTGAAGCATTTTGGTCCAATAGCAGCTGCTGCCGAAAATTCTGACGACTTTCGCATTGCTCGCATACTGGAAGGCCACATTTCAGCAATTATCGCTCGGCATATACCGGAAAATGAGTTCAACCTTACTGTCACTCTTGGTCAGGGAAAGACCCGCCGGACGCCGGCTGTGTCTGCTAAAGATGAGCAACTCAGCGCTATTCCGTACATGCCCGACAAAGATTTGGCTAGTCTTGGCATAGATTCTAATACGCCGATTGAACAGCTTATCAAACAAGCGAGCCAAGTAAAAATTGTTATCTATCTTACAACACGATTTAAAAATGAGGCTAAAAGCCGAATCAAATCCCTGCTTATTCAGAAATTAGCTCTTAACACCGCTCGTGGTGACACTGTCACCTTTGAAGCTCTTCGCATCAATGTCGATCGCCCGACTGAAATGCTCGAACAGACCTTAAAAGAGAAAGACAAAAACCTCGAATCGGTGCAGACCAAAGCCAACGAGAATGAAAAGAGGTTGCGGGATGAGCTCGATCGAACGAAGCAGTCACTTAGCAAAACAGAGGCTGAACTTCGCGAAATTCGTCAATCTAATCTGAGTATTAACCAACAAAGGGAAGCCCTACTAAGCGAGCTAAACGATCTCAAGAGCCTTGCTTCCCTATCTCTTGCCGAAAAGCAAAAGCTTTTGTCGGATGTGGCCAAACTTAGGACTGATCTCAATCGATCAGAGACCGATCTACGGGCTGCGCAGGCTCAGGTCAATGTTCTTACCAAAGAACGCGGCGATCTTAAGCTGGATCTCACCACCTTTAAAACTCATAAGGAAAAACTAGACAAGGAAGTTTCCAATCGAGAAAAGGAAATTTCCGAGCTTAAAAAAGAAAAGCAAAAAATCGAAGAAACTGGAGTTTTAAAGCGGAATATAGGCCCCGGCATGGTTGCTTTAGGTCTTTTCGCTGTCGGCGTATTCCTTGCTCTTGCCCTGTGGCTTGGATTGCGCATTATGGCCCAGCGGACAGAAAAATCCGTCAGCAGCATAGGCAGAGCGATCGAAAAAGTCGCCCAAACCCAACACCAAGGAGCAAGTCATGGCTCGAATCAGCCAGTTCAGGGTGACTTCAAGCAGCAGCGTGCCCAACCAGCTACAGAGAGCCATCCAGTTTCCGAAGTCCTACAGGAGCAACTCAATCTTCTTAGAGCAGAGCTTTTAGGCAAATGGAGCTCATCTTCGACCACCATTACACTTAAACATATCAGTCATCTTTTGAGCCACCAGGACTCTATCGCTCGAGCCGTTCTATGCCTCGAGTTCTTGGGAACAGACTTTGCTAATAAGCTCTTTCAAGAGCTCAGCACTGGCGATCAAAACAAGATTTTGCGTTTTCTAGAAGCTGGTCGCTACCCTACTCCCAAGCAGGCGGCTATGCTTGCAGCAGGTCAAGAAATTCAGACCAAGCTTCTTGCTGAGAATTTCCATAGCAACCACATGGAATTAGATGGAAAACTTGAAGCGCTACTTCTAAAATTGGGAGATCAGGGCCTACTCTACCTTGCTATGCACATTCCCGAAGAACTTATCCCTCGCTATCTTTGCTATCTGTCTTCTCAAGAAGCCGCGATGCTACTAAGTCATCTCAAGCAAAAGCAACCCCAGCAGCTTCAGAGATTCTTAAGCCATTTTAGAGACATACCGACAGCTCGGACCCAGACCTATCGCGATCAAGAACTCCTACCTTTAATTCACGAAGCCCTCCAACATCAAGATCAAGCCACAGATGCGCGCTATTTAGAATTTTGTAGGGATGTGATGGACCAGCTAGATTCCTCCGATTCGCAAGAGCTATTTCAGGAAATCACACGGGACGACGAGACTCTACGAGCCTACTTTGAGGAACACGTGGTAGGCACTGAAACCCTGCTCCGGCTGCAGGCCGAATATCGCCAAGAGGTTCTCTCATCCCTGCAGGCTATAGACATCGCAATTTTACTCATAACTCTTCCTAGCGCTAAACATCTGTTCCAAGAACTCTCACCTCAATTGCAGGAGATCGTCAAAGACGAGGTCGCCATCATTCGCGGCAGCCCCCAAAGAAAGCTCAAAGACTTGAGTAAGCAGACAGAAAAGCGAGTCATTGCTGCCATAAAAAACCTCGCTGGAGAGCGGCAGCTCAAAGAACTCCTCGAGCCCACAGCATCTGCGAATATTGGCTATCAAAAATCCTCATGATAGGATTTTTGAATTGAAATGGGACACGTTTGGATCAACTCTTACGAATACTTTTTATCAACAATCAAAAAGGCATTAGCCCCATACGATGATGCAGGGCTTATCTAACTTCCCTCGCTCGATCGTCTGGGATTCCGGTAGTAACGCGTTCGAACTGAGAAAACTTCACCCTCGTAAGCCAGAGAACTTTGCATCCCAATGTTCTTGGTGGCTAAGGAGCACAGGCGAATCCCCCAACCCTCTGCACAGAGCAAGGAGCTCCTGGAAAAAGTCCTTGGCATTCCGCGCCCGACTGAGACTCGCACTCGCCAGTGCTTCGGGTAAACTCGAACGCAGATAACTCCAAAGAAAGCGCAGACGACTGAAAGCTACCGGACTGATGTTCATGGCTTCCACGCTCTTGCTATCGAGGAGAAGAAAAGGCACACCAAAGCACAGCGAAGTCAGCTCCACCACGACGCGTTCCCAGGCTGAGAAATCGACCGCACAGAGGCTACCCAGCCGACCCTTGGCAACTCTTTGCAAGAGCTTTTCGGGTTCGCGCAAAAAAGCTTCCTGCAGCAACACATATGCAAAGATCGCCTGGATAAAGCTCATGCCTTCAATCGCCACCGGTTGGCTTTCTTTGAGTTCCGTAAAGATCCAGGGATTGCGCAAAAGCCCACGCCCCACCATCGCCCCTTGGATATGTGGAGCGATGTGCTGCAAGCGTTCCCAGGAATTAAGCCCCCAGATATCGCCCGAGGCATGAACCGGCACTTGGGTGCTGCAAGCTGCCTCTTCCACCCTCTCCCAGCGGGCCAGGCCGCGGTAGCCATCCGTTCGGGTTCGACCGTGCACTGTGAGCCGCCCCAAGGGCAGTTTTCCCAGAGCTGCGAGCAGATGCGGAAACTCGCTATCGCTTTCGATTCCCAAGCGCATTTTGATCGCCAATCGTCCCGGCCCCAATTCGCGACAGAGTTCTTCTACCGCACGCGCAAAATATTCAGGTTCGCGCAAAATACCACTGCCTGCATACCGTCCCATCGAGTTGGGAGAGGGACAGCCACAGTTGAGCTCAATCATGGGAGCTATCGTATCCGGAAGCAAAGCTGCCGCCCGCATAAACGGTTCAATCTCGCCGCAGATATACTGGGGCACAAGCGAGTATGGTAGAGCTCCGCGCAGCTGCAAAAGCTCAGGAACAAAATCAAGGGGCAAGACCTCTTCGGGAAAGACGCGTGTCACGCGCAAAAAAGGGCTCGTCATAGCCTCGGGAGCGGCCACCATCTGCAACCAAAGGCGCATCGGAAAGGTGGTGACTCCCTCCATAGGAGCCACGCTTATCTGGGGTTTTGTGGGCATAGAAGGCTTGCTTTCTGAAAAATTCTAGGACAGCCTGGGGCGCCTCTTCTCAATCTAGGCTGCTTGGGGATTTAGCTTAAGACCCCGAGGACCACGAGAACGGCGATAAAGGCTCCCATCAAACTCTCACCAGCAATCAGCCCAGAGGAAACGGGAACCACGGTATCTTCTGCCAGATCAGGCTTCGCTTTGCTCAAGAGCATGGCGATAAAGGCTCCGAGAAACATCGCGATCGTGTTGTAGGCCGGCATGGTAAAAGCCAAACCTAGACCTGTTGGCGAAGGAATATAGGCTTTGAATCGGGGAAAGGCTTTTTCTAAGATGACGAGCCCAAGCCCCAAGACGATACCTGCGACGATAGCCACCTGCGCTGTGGGATGTAGAGCATGCATCCCATTGGCGAGGAGCTCGGCAACGCTCTTCCAAGTCTGCGCGCCAGGGGCAGGCCACTGATCGGTCCCTAAGCGATCGGGTGTCGGTATCAGGAGGTGATAGGCTGGCACCACGAAGAGCGAACCGGCGAGAACTCCAAAAAATTGGGCCCAAAACTGCTGCCGTGGATCCGCTTTAAGCAGATAGCCGCTCTTCAGATCAGTCAGCAAATCGGCGGCATGAATGCCAACGCCGCCGGTGACATTGGCGGTCATCAGGTTGGTGGTCACATTTCCAGGATCCAGAGCCCCGAAGGTAATCTGAGTGATTTTACCTAGGGCGCCTGTCGGTGTGGTGTCGGTCTCGCCTGTCGCACGACAGGCTACGATAGCTATAAAAAACGAGAGAGCCACCGAAAGCAGGCCTACCCAAACTTTGATATCAAAGAGGTACCACTGCAAAAACACCACAATGGGACCCATGCAAAGCAAGCCAATAAAGAACCAGTTCATGGGCACCTCAGCGCCCCCAGACTCCTGCTGCGACCGATCTGTGAAAGCTGAGCTCACACTCCGCATCGCTCGCAAAACCGTCTTCCATTCCCAAGCAAAGGCCAAGAGACCGCTGCTCAGAATCAGAGACGAACCAAACCAAACACTCCAACCGACGATCACTTTATAGCCTAATTTCGAGTCGATAATTCCCTGCTCATAAAGCCAAGGCGCGAGCCCCGCATAGTTTACCAAAGCTCCGAGCAGCATACTCCATGCAGCCCGAAACCCCATAATGGCCCCGGCTCCCAGCATGATGAAGCTGCCTTCGAAAGCGAGAGTAAAATCGACCAAAGGCCGACCCGCCAACTTAAGGCCAGGAATCATGATCTTTTCGGGCAGATTGAAAGGGATGAAGCGCGCATGCGCATCGCGCAAGAAAGCGACGATGGCTCCCAAGAGCCCCGACCATCCCAGATAACGAGCCTGTTTGGAAGGAGCCTCACCGGCCCCATCGTGCAAGGCTCGCAAAGTCTCGGCTGCAGCAACCCCTGTGGGAAAGCGCAGCTGTTCGACGTTGATCATCTGCTGCTTCATCGGAATCGCCATGACGACACCGAGAAGGGCGATCGAACTGATCCAAAAAAACATCGGCCACGCCCCCATCGGCTGGCCGGTGAGCATCATCAAAGCGGGAATAGCTGCAACCGTACCCCCACCGGTCATATAGCCCGCTGCGCTGGCGACCGATTGCATCGCATTATTTTCGAGCATACCGAAGGACTCGCGCACGAGGCGTAAGCGAAGCAGCATAGAAAACAAGGCAAAGGCTAAGATACCCGCCGTGATGGAGACACCAAGACTCCAGCCTGTCTTCAGAGAGACGTAGAGGTTCGAAAGGCTCATGAGGCCGCCTAAGAGCATACCGGCAATGACAGCACGCGGGGTTAACTGGCGTTCGTGGTGAGTCGACTTCATCGTTAATGGCTCCGCCCTAGAGTTATCGGGACGCGACTTTAGCCTCTTCATCTCGGACAGACAAAGGAAATGCGAACCTAGAGGCTCTGTCGTCTCAGAAGAAGGCGGTTAAGACTGTCTTTCCGACATGATTATATGTCAAAAGAACATTCTCAGCCTGTGTTTACTCCCCTTCCATTCAGTCACAAGCTCGCCTCTCCCAGTCTTAAACCTCGAAGTCTCACGCCCCCTTCCGTACATTATTTCGGCAACCCCCCAACTTGGAGGACGCCCTTCATGATCGATATTCAAGGCAAGTGGGCCCTAGTTACAGGTTCCTCACGAGGCATCGGCACTCAGATTGCTCACGCTCTTGCCGAGAGACAGTGCAACCTCATCCTCCACGGCCGCACTCTTGAAGCCAATCGAGCCCTTGCTCACGAGCTGCAAGATCTCGGCATCAAGGTCCACTGTTTGGCGGCTGATCTCTCGCACCCTCAAGAGGCTAAAGAACTAGCCGAAGCGGCTGAAAAGCTCAGCGGCGGCATTGATATCCTCTACAATAATGCTGCGATCATGACACCCTATCGGCCCGAATGCCAAGCGCCCATCGAAGAGTATCTTCTCTCGTTTACAGTCAATGTCGTTTCGGTGATCATGATCTGCGATGCGATCCTCCCGAAGATGCTCGAGCGCGGCTTTGGTCGGGTTGTGAATGTCACCTCAGGCATAGCTAACGAGCCCGAACTGATGCCTTATGCCGTTTCTAAAGCTGCTTTGGATAAGTTCGTACGGGATTCGGCCAAGCGCCTTCAGGGCAAAGATGTGCTCATGAACCTTTTGGATCCCGGTTGGCTGCGGACGGATCTCGGCGGCCCTCATGCTCCAAATGCTGTCAGCGATGTCCTTCCGGGCGCCCTAGTCCCTGGACTCTTATCGCAATCAGCAGGTTCGGGTTCACTTTATCGCGCTTTGGAGTATCGCCTTTGACATTTTGACTTTAGCCAGGATGGCTAAAGCTTCTCCACCTTATGTAAGGATTTTTTCTATGAAAACGCGTCAGATCATTGGAAGTTTGAGCGTCAGTTCTTGTCTGACTCTGGCATCCTGCACCACTCCGCTATCTCAGGAAACTCCGGATCCTAAGCTCCAACCTGTCCACGAATTACCGCCGCTCAGCTCCCGACCAGCTGCCCCCAAGTCGGCAAGCATCAAGGGCTTGCAACGCGGTATCAATCTTGGCAATTACCTCGACAGTCCTAAAGGAACCAACTGGCGACCGGATGGGATTGGTGATGACTACCTTGCGCACCTTTCTCAGCTGGGCTTTGACCACGTTCGTTTGCCGGTTCGCTTTGCCGACTATGCTCTCGAGCAAGCTCCTTTTACCATAGACGAAGGATTCTTCAAAAAGGTTGATGATGCTATCGCGAGCGCTCATCGCCATAAGCTCTCTGTCATCCTTGATTTTCATCATTACGAAAAGATTATGCATGAGCCGGAAGCTCACAGAGCGCGTGCTATTGCTCTCTGGGAACAGATCGCCCAGCGCTATCAAAAACAAGCTCTTGACACTCTGCTATTTGAGCCCATGAATGAGCCTATGGACAAGCTCGCTGGTGACGTATGGAACAGCATCGCCAGCGATTTGATTCAAACCATTCGCAAAAGCAATCCCAAGCGCCTCATCATCGTCGATAGCGCCTACTGGGCTGCTGCATCACGTCTCCCCGAATTGAAACTGCCATCGCCTAAGCAAGATCCGAACATCGTGCCTAGCTTTCACATGTATGAGCCCTATCTCTTCACTCATCAGGGGGCGCCCTGGTCAACGCCTAAGGAAATGACCGCCACCAAAGCCATCGTTTTCCCTGGTCCTGGCCCCAAACCCGTCGCGATTCCTTCGGCCATCGGTCCTGATTTAGCCTGGGTTCGTGATTGGCTGAATGATTACAATAAAAAACCAGTCCAGGATAATCCCAGCGGTATGACCCGCATCATCCAAGAGTTTGCTCATGTAGATAAATTGATTCAGCAAGGGTACCGCGTCTATCTGGGGGAATTTGGAGCGATTGAATACGCGGACATGAAATCTCGCGAGAATTACGTGCGCCTGATCCGCGAGGAAGCCGAACGCCGCAATATCGCCTGGTGCTACTGGGATGATGGTGGAGCGTTCAAAGTGATAGACAGGAAAAAGGGAGATGTCCTCCCGCTTCGAGCTGCTCTTCTCAACGAAACGTCAGCGAAGTGAGGTCCTCGCCAACTAAATGCTGATCGCGTTATAGGGGGCGGTTCCCTTGGTAAAAAACGAAACCGCTTCCTCCCTCAACGTTCCACGCCCATAACGGAGAAGGTAGACAGCAGAGTTGATGTCGCGATCATGAACCGCCCTACAACTCTGACATGTCTGCTCTCTTATACTCAACCCACTGAGTCCACTCGGGCCGCATCGTATGAGGGAGTTCGAGCAAGTGACAGTCGAGAATTTTTCGCTCACTTTGAGCACGATTCTTCCACGCCTCAGGGACTTATATTGAAGGAATGTGAATATCTGATACCAACCCGCGTCCAGAACGCCCTTGGCCATTCTAGTTTGAGCAGATAATCTTAAGCTTGCGGGAGATTCTCGATTCATACTGGGCAATATTTTCTCACTCCATTCCCTTAATAAAACTTCGCTTAGGCCGATTTCCCTATTATGAAGGGAGATTTATGCATCGACTGTTGCTCAATAAAGGCAGAGAAGCGCAATGGACTTGGCTCCTTGTTGTTCTCTTCTTATCCATTGCAGGCTTTTGGTCTTGCCGAGAAAAGTCCAAGAAGATGCGAAGCTCAGCACCCCATGCGGAAACTCCCGTCGCAGAGCCTGACAATATTCCCCAGAACTCTGCTGTTTACAGGCTGACACCAGAACAGACCTATCGCTCTATGCAGTCCGCACTTGGTATCACCTTAACTCAGAACACTCAGTCTGATCCAATTCTCACTTCATTTAATGTCGCTCTGGGAGGGGTTGATTACTTTCGATCGAGAGTACGTGACTCGAGCGCAAAGGTGCAAACTCTTCTTATCTCGAGAGCGCTAGCGTACCGTTTAGCATCGACTTTTGTTAGCAGGGGCTTTGGAGGTGAGCGCAATCAGAAAGGCGAGGACCTTTTCAGTAAGTGCAATCCAAACGTCGATCGCCCTCTACTGCCAGAAGACAACAAACTTCCGATCGAACAGCTCGCACAGATCCGAACAGGTGCTAGACATTGGCAAGATCAAATCATCGAAATCTACTGGCGCTTATTTGCGAGGCCACCCACAACGGAGGAGTTAGCGATCATTCGAGAAACATTCCAAAGTGTTTATCTTGCAGAAAATCGTTCGCTCTACTTAGCCTGGGTCATGACGCTTTATGCGATCTTGTCGACATCAGAGATGTGGTATACATGAAGCATAATGGAGCCTCTATCTTCAATCGAAGACAGTTTTTTCGTTCTGCTACAGGACTATCGCTGAGTCTACCGTTTTTGCTTCACGCAGAAGAACCTAAAAGAGCATTTGGATTAGTAAATACGGAACAATATTTTATCCACTTCTTCCTCTTAGGTGCCGCAGACGGTTTTCTCGCGATTGATCCTGTTGTGGGCGACAAAGCGAGAAGTGGACGTTTCGATCCGACTCATACATCTTCGGATTTTTCAGCGACCGCCGTTCCAGGCAAAGACCAACTTTTGCTTGGCAAAGGATTTGCGCCTGCTGCTGGAGCCTTTTCTAAGATGCCGACAGCTTTTGTCCGAGGCATCTATATTGAGGTAACAGCTCATGCGACAGCTCAAAACTATAACTATTCGGGGCGTTCCAGTCTTTCAGCGACAAGAACGTATCCCAGCATCGGCCAGCAGATGGCAAATGTCACGGGCGGGTTTCCTGGCCATATCTGTTTAGGACCCAATCCCCCCCTTGTCGATACTGATAAGCATCTGCAGCCCAGAGCGCTCTTGAGTGCCAACAACGTCGATTCGATTGCCAACCTTGTTGATAGGCCGGGGCTTAGATTCAATTATAAGACGAGTCAACGCATCAAGGATGTGAGCGATAAGGCCATTCATGAAGCGTCCCAATTGATCGAAAGCCTCGATAATCTGCGAGCTAAAAATCTTAGCTCCAGCTATCAAGGGGGACTCAAGGCCTGGAATAATGCAAAAATTGCTCTCGATAGGCTCTATCAGAGTGACCTTGGCTTAAGTCTGCGCCTCACAGAAGACACTTTAGATCGTTACGGAGGTAGGTCTGGAGGTGAAATAGCTCAACTTGTAGCGGGAACATTTCTTTCGATCAAGAGTGGGATATGTCCTATCCTTACCGTAAGTTTCGACGGCTTTGATACCCACTTCAATCATTTTGCTAATCATGTCCCTCTGCAGCAGCAGTTTGCGACAGCATTGTCTGCGCTTGTTGCTGATCTTTCTGCGACCCCAGCACTCACTGGAGGGAGTCTTGCTGATAAGACGACGATACTGATCACAACGGATTTTGGGCGAACACCTGACCTTAATGGTAACAGGGGCACGGATCATTGGGATGCGAGCTGGGCTGTTGTGATGGGGGCTGGCATACGGGATAATACGATCATAGGTGGAACAGACACATCAGGTAAAGCCTTGGGTTGGTCGCAGGGGACTCTCGTGCCCTTCGCTAAAGATCATAGCAATGCTCTATTTCCAGAACATCTCATTGCGACTATCCTAAAAAAGCAGGGCTTTCCAGATGCAGCCTCATTGATCAGTGAGGTGCAACTCCATGAGCTTTTGGCTTGATTCCCTGAGGAATCTGAGGAATGTGTGTGTTTTGCTCGCCATGAGTCTAAGTGCTATGGTGTGTTCAGATACGGGTAGTAAACGTCAAAAGGTGGGGGGCAGTGGCTCGACATCGGGGATTGAGTCAGGGCAAACGCCTGCAGAGGCTGAAACTCAGTCGAGTTCACCCTCCATCCAGAAGTCTCTCACCTTACGCTATCTTTCCTTTGCGCTCCAAGATCAATCGCCAAGTCGAGAGGATGCGGAGGCCTATTATAGCGGAAGCAAAAGTCTTGATGAGATCCGAAACTCTTGGCTCGAAACGCCTCATTTTCAATCGCGTCTGAAGCGCTATTTCGCTGATCTCTTGGGGGTATCCCTAAACACAACCCCCTTACCAGGACTTAATCTCTTTGCGATCCAAAAAAATGCTGCGGGAATATATAGGCATGTGGATCCCGCTTTTTTTCGCAAAGCTGATTGTGATGCGACAACGGCAGTGAGTACAGTGGCCTGGTGGAAAGACAAAACCGAAACAGTCCTGGTCTGCCCCTCCCTGATATCTACGACTCTCAGTCCGAATGGAAGCTTCCAGGGGCAAAATGTGACTTTGCAATGTGGCCAATTTTCGGATACTGGCTTTCTCCATCCCAGCTGCGGCTGTGGACCTCATATGATCGCCTGTGTCCCCTGGGAGCACGCCTTTGATGTGCGTGATTCGATTCGCAAGGCTTTTCCAGAACGAGCGGCCTATGTTTACAAGCAAAACCTTGGTTGGTTCGATCTGATAGGGGGAGATTTTCTCGTTGCCAATCGTTGGCTCGCCT
>CANGNB010000128.1 GCA_947454545.1 Oligoflexaceae bacterium | reverse complement strand
TACCTTTCGGAGTTTACCGCCACTTGAAATTGCTGCCTGAATTCAAGACCTTCTACCATGTTGAATCCATGGAGCTCGGCTTTCTTTCGGTTGGCAGTTCTGATGGTCACATTTCTATTAAGAAAGCCATGGTTGAGACAAAAGATATCGGAGATATCGCTGCTGCGTCTGTAAAAGGCTTTGCTGCTTCAGCAAAGGAAGGTTTAGGACGCGTATTCGGTCGCCTCGACTTTGCTGTGCCAACAGATGCTTTGCACATCAACTCAGGCGCTGAGATTATGCCCGCGGAGGAAGATTTCTGGTACCGCTACTATTCCTTCGCCACGACATCTATCTCCCTTTCTGAGGATTTATCAGACAGTCTTGGACTCTCTGTGAGTGGACTGCTCCGTGAAGTAGCCTTGGAGATTGCTGGTCTAGAAAGTGGTCTGCGGGTTCTTGAACCAGGATACTCTAGCAAGTCGAGCCATGCTATCGATCAGGGCGGAGCTCTCTTTTTGCAAAGATCGAAGAGCCTTTCCGACAAAATAGTGGAAACAACAGCTCTCTGCGATGAATCCATGGGTGAACTGGAAAACCTTTTGACCGATGGCTCACCCTCGCGAACTGTAGCGCAGGTACGTTTGGTCTGTTCGAAAATCTGCCACTCGATTCTGATTTCAAAAACCTATCTGCACGAGATTGAAAATCTCGGCGTTATTCTCGCCGATGCCCTCACTGTGGTGAATAATACTCTCGTCCGCGGGAAAAAACTCATTCATGATCGCGAATCTTTAGATCCCGATGATCTGACTCACTTCCGCGAAAATCTTGATATTATGGATCCGCTCTCCGAGGACGACTGGGAAGCCACCCGAGAGATCGCACTTGAACGTCTAAGTTTGGTTGACGAGCACTGCAGCAAAGCTATCACCCTTTTGCAGGGCTTCGATCTTCTACGACAGATTCTTGAACATCGAATCAGCGAATCAGAAACTATACTTGCCGGTTTTGCTCAAAGCCTCAGCTGGGAAGATCTCAAGCACAGTGTTTATGAAATGGTCCGCAAAAAGCTTGTGACCGACCAAGAAAAATATGCTTGTGACTTTTTCACTCCCGAGGCTGCTTCCCAGGATGAAGAATCGAAAAAACCAGGGGATATGCTGTTTTTCTAAAACGCCATTTCCTTGAAGGATAAGGGTATACCATGAGCAATTCAGTATCTCTCAGCGACCTGATGAATGTGTGCTATCCAGAAGTTGTTAAGCTCTTTCAATTTATCGTACTCGATAAAATAAAAGGTTTTCTTAAGCTTAGTGAAGACGATGTCACCTTCGAGCAAGCGACACCTGCTGATCGCTTCTCCTATGGCGAGCGTCTGATCATATTTCTCGTTGCTGGTCGCGACATACGACTCACGATTAAAGTGCACTACAATGCCTCTGAAACTCGTGGGCTCATTGTTCATAAGCGAATGGAAAACAAAGAAGAGGGCGAAGCTCTCGAATCCATATTCTCTGAATTTGGCAACTTGATCTCAGGTGGTATTAAGCATGAACTGATTGAGATGGGTTATGTTGTTGGGATCTCATTGCCTATCGCTGCTTCTGCTTATGATGAAATCATCTCTTCAGACAAGCTGATCAAAGATCGCACCTACAGCTACGTAACAGTCAAATCGAATAACGTAAAATTCGTTCTTACACTGACGATGGATGCAGAAGAACGCAAAGGCGTAACAGATTTTGTCTTTGACGCCTCGCACTTCGAGAAAAACGAAGAGGATGACGGGTTCCTGTAAGCCATTTTTTAAATTAACTTTGGTCTTCTACTAGATATTTGATGATTTCCAGCGAGGAGTTTGGCGCATGAGCTCGGGTCAACATGAAATCATAGCGAGTCATAACTTAAAGGCAACTCACGAAATAATCTCGGCGATTTCAGCTTCTAAACGGGCGCTCGAGAAAATCCTTGAAAACCAGACAGACCTTTTCTGCTTGTTTTCGGATACAGGCGACGTACTCTTGGGTAACAAGGCGCTTGCTACCTACTTTGGAACGAGTGCAGATCTCCTCTCTCGCGAGAAACTCAAAGATCTTTTTTCGTCAGAAGGCTGGCAGCTCTTCCGCAACAAATTTGAAATCCTCAAAAAGCACAAAGAGAAGCGTAACATCTCTTTCGAACTCATCATGGACGGTGAGGTCATAAAGAAGAAGTACACCCTAGATGTCGATATCCTTTGGACGATATCAAGCTTTGAGTCAATCTCCGATCGACGTGGGACAGTATTTACCCTCGTGGGTCGTGATATGACTGAGCTCAAACGCTTCCAAAAGCGTTTGTCGATGATCTTCAACTCAGTCCCCTTAGCGATATTCCACATCAATAAAGAACGTAAAGTTGTGGGTCCCTATTCCGCCTACACCGAAGTTCTATTCGGTGAAGAAAATCCAGATGGTCTCGATCTCAAAAAACTCCTGGGTAAAGCCTTCCTGAACATGACTCCCCATCAGCGTTCGGGCGTCGATTACCTGCTTGAGTCTATTGGTGAAGAAGAGTTTTGGTACGATATCTACAAATCACATTTCCCTCGAGAGATTCAGCTCAAAGATGGTGAAAATGAGATGTGGGTGGAGTTTTCATACAGCCCTGTTGTCAGGGATCGTCGCGTCGAAGAAATTCTAGTCGTCGCCGGTGACGTTACCGAGCGCGTGCGTTCGCGTCGCATCAAAGAAAGTCACGATCAGCTCGAGGGCAAGTACGCCTCCATTTTCTCAGAAATTCGCACAGCTGAACCACGTACACTTGCTTTGGCTGTGATCGATATTGAGCACCAGCTTGAAATTATCGACGCGATGGGCGCAAAGGATCTGGGCAACCCAGCTTTGGTTCTCCCTCCTCTGCATTCCATCAAAGGAACAGCGCGCTCTGCAGGCCTCACCTACATCACATCGATGGCTCACACGGCCGAGGATGAGGTTATCTCATCACGAGATGAAAAAGCCCCTCAGGCAGAAATCTATGCGATCGTCCACCGCTATCACAAAGATCTGCATGAGACCTGGGATATCATTAAGAGCATCATGCGCATTGTTCATCCCGATATCGTGGATGGCCAATCAGAAGCGCCTCGTGAAGTCCTCAACAATCTCGATGAAGCTCTCTCTATCCTGAAAGAAGAATCTGGTACACCTGAAAAGCGCTTAGCAAAGGTTCGCGATCTCCTCGAAAAAACCTCAGCTGTGGCTCGTGGAATTAGCAAAGGGGAGGGTCTAATCGACCTCCGCGAAGTCGAGCCACGCCTGCGCTCGCTTGTGTCGAAGACCGCAGAATCATGCCTTAAAAAAGTCGATGTATCCGTGAAGATGGACGAAGTCCTCTTGCCTAAAGATCTCTTTGCAAAAATTTCTGAGATGACCACCCATTTGCTCACCAACGCAGTGGATCACGGTATCGAAGATCTGGAAAGCCGCCGGAAAGCGAACAAAGAAGAAGCAGGGAAAGTCAAAGTCATCGCTAAGATGTCTGAAAATGGTGGCTCATTTACCCTCACAATCGAAGATGATGGCGTTGGTATCGACGAAAAGAGAATCGTTGAGCGCGCTATCAGTATAGGCTTTATCACACGCGAAGAAGCAGCACAATACTCTAAAACTAAAGACAGCGCCTTCAGCTTGATGATGCGCCAGGGCTTTTCTACCCGTGACAAAGAGACGGAAATCTCCGGACGAGGCGTTGGTCTTGAAGTCGCTGACCGCATCGCACGCGAGCTGTCGGTGAGCGGAGAAGGGCTTAAGGTACGGTCGGCGATGGGGTATGGGTCGAGTTTTACAGTCGAATTCAAAATACCCAGCGTAGAACGCCTCAAGAGAGCCTCTTAAACTGGTTCCCTTAAGTGTGGGAACTAGGCCCTGATTTTATTCAGGACATCAGATGTCTCTCGCAATATTTCTAGATTAAGACATGATACCCCCTCACCCTAACAGGGAGGGGGTATGGTCTGTCCGTATTGCAAACACCAAGAAAATATAAGAAAACATGGGACCTACATTCGAGCTTCGGATGGTAAGGTGTGTCAAAGATATCGCTGTAAGTCCTGCTCTAAGACGTTTTCAGAGACTCACTTTGGTATCGATTATCGTCTGCGGAAGAGATATTTAAACCAGAATATCTTTCGTAGTCTGTGTTCTGGAGTTTCTCAGCGTCGTCTCGCACTCATTTTGGGGGTGCGTAGACCCGTGATTGCGAGGCGTTTGCTTCGCTTTGGAATATGTGCCCAACATAACCTAGAAGAATATCGAAAAAATCGAGAGAAAGTCTCGAAGTTGGACTTTGATGAGCTCGAAACATTTGAGCATAGTAAATGTAAACCTATCACAGCAGCAATTGCAGTTGAAGATAAGACAAGAAAAGTACTTGCTATTGCAGTTGGAAGAATTCCTGCAAAAGGCTCTCTTGTTCATTTAGCTCGCAAAAAATATGGGAAAAGGCCATGTGAAAGACATAAGTGTCTCACAACATTGTTTGAAGAGTTGAAAGCCTGTGTGACGGATTTTGGGATTGTAAAGACTGATCAAAGTAGAGCCTATCCACCATATATTCGAGTCTATCTTCCAAAATGGGAGCATCAGGCAACTCCAGGACGCCGTGGCTGTGTCGTCGGGCAAGGAGAGCTCAAAGAGGGCGCTTGGGACCCCTTATTTAGTCTCAATCACACATACGCTATGTTTCGTGATGGTTTGAAACGTCTGGCTCGTCGAACGTGGTGTACCACAAAAAAAATAGAGAATTTAAAGATGGCCCTGTACATGTATGCTTGGTTTCATAATCTTTATTTGGATTCAAAAGCGAAAAGAAATCTAAGATTAGCTTGGATCCCTTGAATCTCAAAGGCTCTGCTTTTTAGCCACAATTAAAGGATCCAGTTTAAAGAGGACACTAAAGGTGGGGTGGTGTCGAGTTGGGAGGGCTGTGATTTCCCCACCCACCTCCTGCACCAGATCTCTACAAATGGCCAGCCCCAAGCCTGAGCCCTTGACTCCCTTGCTGCTAAAGCCTCGCTCGAAGATTCTTTCCATCAGGCTTTCTGGGATCTGTGGGCCGCCGTTTTCGATTTCAAAGCGGACGTTGGTTGGGTGGGCTTCACAGGCAAAGGTGATCCAGCGGTCTTCTTGGGGGAGCTCTTCGATAGCATCGAGAGCGTTGATGAGAAGGTTCAAGAGGAGTTGGGTCAGGCGATCCGGGGCCATGGGAATGACGGAAGTGAGGGTTCCCGTGCGAATGGTGGGGTGGATGCGTCTGATTTTGGCTTGGGCCAGGATGCAGACGTTTTCCCAGATATCTTCGAGAGAGCTTTCGAGTGTGTTGCTATGGATACGCGTATATTGCAAGGTTGCCTGGCTGAGGTCGCGGCAACGATGGATGGAGTCGACGAGAGACATGTACTGCATGTAGATGCGAATATGCGACTCGGCAAAGACAAGTTCTTCGTAGGGAAGCGTAAGGAGCTGTTCCCAGAGAGCTACTTTTTTCTCATGGGCGAGCGGCAGATAGAGCAGGTGATTTTGCAGCCGCCTGTGGAGCGGGTCATGAGCGGCATCGGCTGCTAGGGGCATGGGCTGGCTATCTTCGACGAAGACTTGAGGATGGAGCAGAGCTTGGGCAAGATCAGCCTGAATCTCAGCGGATAGGGATAGGACGCTGAGACTTAGGGCAGTGTCCTGGACTTTGAGGCCGTCGATGCCCTCGGAACTTTGGAGAATGTTTTTCAGTTCGTGGGCGAGTTCTTGGAAAAGTTCGCCGAGCTGCTGAAGTTTGGCGATCTGCGGAGCAACTTCAGCTTGACGAAGGTAGTGAGCTCGCTCGACGAGATTTCTCACTTTGATGCGGAGCTCTTCGGGTACTATGGGTTTGGGGATGTAGTCGCTGGCGCCGAGGGCAAGGCCCTGAATTTTATCAGTGTGGCTTGAGCGTGCTGTGAGGAGAATCACGGGAATGCCACGTAGATGTTCTTCAGCGCGCATGGCATTCAAAAAATCTTCTCCTGATATCCCCGGCATCATGAGATCAAGGAGGATCAGATCGGGACGTTCGATCTTTATGATAGCGAGGCCTTCTTGGCCATTATGGGCGATGATCACGTGATAATGATCGAGGCCAAGAATGTCGCTGATGAGTTCACAGTTGAGCGGCTGGTCGTCGACAACCAGGATACTGGCTTTGTTACCCTTAGGGAGGGCTGGAAGGCTGGAAACGACCGCAGGGCTTTGAGGATTGGGTGAGGAGATATCTTCAATCGCATAGATCTGATCTAGAGATGCTGGGATGATAGGCTTCTGATCGTTTTGTGTTCCGAGAATCGATTCGAGTTCTTCTGTACTTGTGAGCTTGGGAGCAAGCAAGGGGCTCAGAGGAAGAGCTGGAATGTGAATATGAAAGCAAGAGCCGACCCCCAGGGCAGACTCGAGAGTGATTTTTCCGCTCATCAGATGGACGAGCTCACGCACCATCGCTAGGCCTAATCCTGTCCCTTCAAAAGATTGATGCTTTTCGTGTTCGATGCGCTGAAACTCTTCAAAAATGCTAGCATGATGCGCCTCGGCAATCCCAATGCCGGTATCTGTGACCTTTATCAGGAGCTGGTGTTCATTGCCAGAAAGCGAGAGGTGAATGTGATTGGCTCGATCGGTATCCGAGAATTTAAAGGCATTTGAGAGGAGATTGCGCACCAAAGTAGAAATCTTATCGAAGTCGCCGACAAAGGTTGGCGCTCCAAAATTGAGTTCTGAACTATACTGGGCCTGAGGCGTCCGAAACGAGAGGCCCTCGGCGAGTTCGTCGGCAGCGGCGAGGATGTCCTCGATTCGAAGTTCTTGGGCATGCAATGGCATATCCGAGCGTCTGGAGCGCGCGAGATCGAGGATAGTATTGACCTGATGGCGTAAGCCTTGGGCCATGTGGATCGCTTTGCTGATTTTATCGCGGGCGAGCGGGGTCAGTTCCCCATAGCGCTCTTCTATCACAAGCTGCAAAAAACCTATGATACCGTTGAGTGGTGTACGAAGTTCGTGCGAAGTATTTTGAAAGAACACAGTGCGTGCTCTTTCCTGCTCGATGATAAGCTCCTGGGCTCGCTGCTGCTGAATCCGCCAGCTATCAGCAAGAGCCATCGTTAAGAGTATAGCCTCCAGGCAAGTGCCGATCAGAGCTGACCACGTTGTCCATAAGTTCAAGGGTAAAATACCGAGCTGACTCAACGGCACAATCAAAGCAGCCACAAGAACAACGGCCCAGGCAGATGCAAAAAAGATGGCTGGACGATAGCGTTGCCGAAGAGCTAGTGTCGTCGCCCAGATAATGGCGAGGCCTGTACAGGCTACTCCTCCATAAATAATTTCGATTCCGATCGCATACTGCCAAGCTCCAACAAGTGAACCGAAGGTGCAGAGTCCAGCTGCTGCTAAAAGGCTTTGACGCACCTTACGACTGCGCTCTGTCATTTTTAAAAAGGCTAAAGTAAAGAGAGCGGCACATGTTCCGCTCAATCCCGCTGCGATCGCCATACCCTCGTTGCACAGAAAGCGGGCGAGATCATCACTCAGGTACATCTTCGGCATCGCATACTGGCCAAAGGAGTTGAAAAAAGTGGCCAGAATATAAGCACAGTAGAGGCCATAGGTCGTGCTGCGCATGATGATTGCAAAGAGTGCGTTCACCATAAACATGACAAGAAGAATCGTAAATAGGACCATGAGAAAGCTGGTTTCTTGCAAGATCTTCTCTTGAAAGTAATGAGCTTCATAGAGCCGCAAGGGGACATTGAGGGCCCCTGAGCTGCGCAAACGCAGGTAGAAATCTGTGGTTCCCGGAGGTACATCGAGGGCAAAGCTCGGAAGTCGGTAGCGAAGAGACCGTGCCGACGCTTTCATGCGATCACCGCTGAGCTCATGCGAAAGGATCTTCCCATCATGAAGCCAAAAGACTTCGACTTCATCGGTGGGCGCGTAGCCATATTCGAGAACGATGGGCAGTGGCTGAGAATGTTCCAGAGCAATGACGCCATGGACCCAAATCGTAGCGTGGGTAAAGCCAAAGTTGGGAGTGTCCTTGGAGCTACGGAGAAAGCGGTCAGAAGGGAGTTTGAGGACATCGCTCAGCTGCAGGCTGTGCGTGGGATCCTCAAGGGTTTGAAGCTCATACCCTAAAAGGGGACTGACTTTTAGCTCGGTGTTGATGGCGATAGCGGCCTTAGCGGGCTGACACCAAAAGCTCAGGAGAGTGTAGAGTGCTGTGAGTATGGACAGAAGGGCTTCGCTTCTCATCGTTTGGATCTTATCTAACCAGCTTTGTTGCGTTGGTCTGCGCCTTCGCCATTTTTGCTGACTGTGATAGTGGTTTCAGAGTTGTTACCCAGAAAGATTTTGCGCTGAGCTTGGGTGCCATCTTCCCAGCGAGCGTTGATCACTTGCATGCCAAGCGGTAGGCGGACGCGAAGACTTCCATCCTTGACCTGGTGGACCTGACCGTTGATGTTGGCTTCGACCGATCCCCCAAAGCTGATCGTATACTCTCGCGAAGCATCGCCTAAATCAGGCGTGAGCTGGGGGAGTGGATCGAGAAAAGCACAGCGGAGGATAATCTGCTGAGCTTGCACTTCGATTTTGCGCAGCGAGACAAAGGTCGAGAGGTTGCCGATCTTTTTTCCCCAGCGCAAGGAGGCCTCAATATAGGCGACCTTCACATTGCTGAAATTCTGATCAGGACGCGGGTTCAGCTTGATAGAGCAGCCACCTTGCGACATCTCGAGCATGATGCCGCAGGTGATATTGTTGTAGTCGATCAGTTCCTCGGGGCCTGACTCTCCGGGTCTGACGCGGTCCCGTATCACAAAGAAGGTCTGACTTTCCTCATCGAGATCGTGAAAGTAGCGACGGATCAGACGGTCGCCTGTGATAAAGGAATCGGCGACACCCTGCGGAAGCATCCAGACATTGATAGGGGTACCGACAGGACTGCGCTGGTAAAAGCGGGGGGCCACGGCTCCCAGCTCGACGCGATTGGCGTAAACATGGATCGTTTGGGCCTGGACGTAATAGTCTTGGCCATTGCAGGTAAACATGACGACTAGAAGCTGTCTATTTTTGATTCTGAGCTGCCCTGCGGGACAAAAGAGCTGGTAATGCCCCTCAACAAACTGCAGCTCACCAGGGATAGGTTTTGAGCCCGTGGTGACAGCAACGGCCGGCTTTTTGGTGGCCAGAGCTTTATGATAAAGGCCATCGCGCATCATATCGCGTAAAGAGATCTGTAGGCGCGGGGGGTTGATCAGCTTGCCCAGCGACTCCGGATTGAGATCTTTAAACGTATGCTGCATTGTTACCTTGCCTTAGGTCTTGGCCACGGCCCCCTACAACGTATGAGGGAGGGGTGGGGAATGCCTAACACGATTCAATAGGGGATCGGCAGAAAATGAAGATGCTTTAGATAAGTGGATCAAGAGTTAGAAGAAATTTCGTCAGGTGAGTGAATCTGTCACGAGTTCCGATTTTTATCCAATTCATTCAATGGTTTATGCGATCTCTAAGATAAAGGGCAGCCCTTTGAGGCTGCCCTTTCTTTTTTCACCCCGCCTGTTCCATCGGTGGCGCCAGGTCATACCCCAGCTCGCTCGGAAAGGTGATCTCCATATGGAAGGGTACCCTTCCGTCTTTGGTCTGATCCAAGCGCTCTGGATGCTCCAGCCACACGATCTGACCACCCCATTCTTTGATCTCGGTCAGCACCACATCCATGCCCACACCGCGACCTGAGACGTCGGTGACGTTTTTGGCTGTCGAGAAGCCCGAGGCGAAGATCATGCCGACAAGCTTGCCAACGTTCTGTTCGTCTGCGGCGCAGAGGCCCAGGGAAGCAGCCTTTTCGCGGATGCGGAAGAGGTCGAGGCCGGCGCCATCGTCGCTGTAATGAAAGAGGATAGAATCGAGGCCTGATTCAAGCTCGATGCGAATCTTGCCCTGCAGGTCTTTGCCTGATTTTTGGCGACCTTCCGGGAATTCGATCCCATGATCGAGGCTGTTGCGGATCATGTGCCCGAGCATATCATCGAGGGTCGAGGCAAAGCGGGGATCGATAAAGAGCTGCTCGCTGACTTTGAAGTCAAAGGCGGCTTCGGGCTTGCCTAAGTTTTGGGCAAGAGGGCGGAACTGATCGCGCTTGCTGGTGGTGAGGAGGATTGCGGGTTGATAGTGCAGAGCCCGCAAGAGTCCGCCTAGCTTGGAATTCTCAGCAACCTCTTGGCGATGGGCATTGAGCGTCGTCAGGAGTTTGGGGTGAACGGCTATGCCGTAGGCATCGCGATCACGGTTGGAGCTTTTAATCTTAGCCGAGAAGTGATCGATCATATCCTGCAGGGATTTGAGGGCATCGAACACATCACTCATGCCGGCTTCGAGGAGCTGCAGATTGGCTTCATCCCGATGCTTTTTAAAGTGATCGAGATGAGTTTCGGCGATGTGGCAAAGATCGGACAGATCTTTGAGCTCAAAGAGGCGCGAGTTGCCTTTGAGTGTGTGGAGTTCGCGATACACTTTGGCAACATCGACGTTGGCAAGAGTGGGGTTGAGCCACACGTTGCGCAGCTTTTGGCCTGCTTGGCGAATGAGAGTGACCAGACGATTGCCCGAGGAATCGAGGGTCGCTTCGATGATCTGGGCGCGCAGTTTGAGAAGGGCGGATTCTTTTTCGAGTTTTTTCTGACGGGTGACATCGGTGAGGGTCACCAGGATCTTCTCGACATTGTCCTCTTCGTCACAGACGGAGCTCCAGCCGACGGAGAGTATCTTGGTACCTGAACTGAATGTTTTACTGAACTCATGGGTCAGCGCCGAGGTGTTGACGTCAAAGGTAAAGCGCGACTCACCCAGGCACATCTCAAGAGTGTTGCGGGTCTGTGAGATCGTATCCGCGCTCAGAGTGCTGCCTTTGAAGACCAGATCGATCAGATTGCGGCCGGCGATGTCAGTATCTTCAAGAATCTGCGTAAGCGCCTGCGAGTAGTTATCGAGCACGACCAGATTGCGATCGGCTTCGATAATGCCCTGAGGCAAGCTCTCGAGGATGGTCGAGATTTCCTGAGTTTTGGCGTGAAGGTCTTTGGTACGTTCGGCCACAGTTTTTTCGAGGCCATCGTTCATCAGCTTGACCTGGACCAAGAGTTTTTCGTTATCGTTGAAGATCTGGGCAAAGAGGTTAGCTGTGATGAGGAGGATGGCAAAGGTACCGGCAAAGGTTCCGACGAAGATCAAACTTGTGGATTTGATGAGTCCAAGAGCGAGGAGGATGTCATGCCCTGAAGAAGCCCAGAACAGCACTTTACCAATGATCGCAGGACC
>CANGNB010000127.1 GCA_947454545.1 Oligoflexaceae bacterium | reverse complement strand
GGCGCCATTGTGATGTCACCCTGCTCCGTCTGCGCCAAGATCTCGCGCACAGCCGGGCTGGTTCCTGACTCAACACAGGCCTGATTGATCGATCCTGTCACAACATAAGCCGCGCCCATGGCGAAGGCTGCATGCACAGCATGGGGGGTCGCCAAGCCTCCTGCTGCCCCGAGGCGCAGGTGCTTTGGATAAGCGTAGAGCTTTTCCAACTCAGCTTTGAGTGTAAGGAGATGCGGCATTAAAGTTACTAAGGGACGATTGTCGGTGTGTCCGCCCGAATCAGCTTCGGCCGTGAGGTCGTAAGCCATGGGCACATGCTGAGCGAGTTCGTGCTCCTCAGCCGAGATGCTTCCTTCTTTCAAGAGCTCGTCCAACAGCGCTTTGGGAGCTGGCGACCAAAAGTGGCGAGCAACCTCGACGCGTGACACTTTGCCGATGATTTTGTAGGGAGCCACTATGTGACCTTGAGCATCACGGTGGAGGCCCTTGACTCGGTAGCGCACCAGCGCCTTGGTGAGTCGCATAAAGGCGGAAGCCTCAACGAGGCCCACGTGTTTTGCATGGAGAAGATCGCAGAGGCCTTCTTCCGTCTTGGGTTCAGAAGGCGAGTGAATGAAGTTAACAGCAAAAGTCTGAGTCCCACAGCGCTCTTTGAGCTCGTCGATGGCTTGCGCGACACGCTCAAGCGGCAGACCTGCCGCTCCGAACGACCCAAGCATACCTTCACGCGCCATCGCGGCGACCAAATCCACACTGGCGATGCCGTGGGCCATAGCACCGGCCATATACGCAAAACGCAGGCCATGCTCTTTGCGAAACGACGGATCGCCAAGCCCTTCCAGAGTCAGCGCTGGCACAGAGCACACGTTCCCGTCCTCCATGGTCAGAGCGAGGGGGCGACGGATGGCTGTGAGAGCCTGTGAATGCATGGGAAAAGCTGCTGCCATAGAGCGACCCTGTAGAGCGGGGCTAAACGGAAAGCCCTCGTTGAACGATGCTGAAACCTACCTATGCTCGATACGATCGCCACACACGGTGAGGCCAGACAAAAAGTAATAGAATGGTTTTTTTATGATGATTTCGCAAGCCTGGCGATGACTTTTCGCAGAACAGACGTTTTTTTTACGGAGGCCCCCACGTGTTGACACGGCCAGTCACGAGACTCGTCCAACCGGTCGCTGGTGAAGCGGCGCAAACTTACACTTGGGTGAGATCAGAGCGACCTCACACCTTGTCGAAAAGCCCACGTCTGTTTTTCAGCTAGCCGTCCTTGTAAGGCCTTGCTAACATGCTTTCCTTTGCGTCATGAATTCGTATCAACGAAAAATTTGTGCCGCGCAGTTTCACTGAGACAGGTTACGGATGCGCTACCAAAAAGTTTTCGTCAACGCTTTGGCCTACGCTCTCCCCGATGAGGTTGTGAGCACCCGAGCGCTAGAAGAGGCTCTCCAGCCTGTATACTCGGCTTTGCGTATCCCCTCGGGGCAGCTCGAAGCCCTCACTGGTATTCGTGAGCGCCGCTGGTGGCCCGAAGGCTTTCGCGTCTCCGACGGCGCGCTGATGGCTGCTCGCAAAGCGATGCATAGTCTCGATCTCCCCGCGTCGAGTATCGACACCCTCGTCTATGCGGGCGTCTGTAGGGATCAGCACGAACCGGCTACGGCCTGTCGTGTTGCTTCAGAACTGAATCTTGGTGATCATGCTGTCCTCTTCGATCTGAGCAATGCCTGCCTCGGCGTTCTGAACGGCATGATCGAAGTCGCCAACCGCATCGAGTTAGGCCAGGCTTCGATCGGCATGGTTGTCTCCTGCGAAAGCTCGCGCGATATCAACCTCGACACTTTGCGCCGGCTTACCCAGCAGCCTGATCTGCAGGACCTCAAGGACAATTTAGCCACCTTTACCGGTGGCTCTGGTGCTGTCGCTGTCGTCCTCAGTCGCTATCCGGACCTCGGTCAAGCTCATCGCCTGCTCGGTGGCTCCATCCGTAACGAGCATCGCTATCACGACCTTTGCCGCTGGGGTCTTCGGCGCGTCCGGGAACATTTGATGGAGCAGTACCTCATCACCGATGCGATTCAGGTGATGAAGCATGGCGTTGCCCTTGGCCTCAAAACTTGGCAGGCCTTTCTCGAAGAACTGCAGTGGCGCCCCGAACAGATCGCACGCGTGATCTCGCACCAGGTAGGTTCGGCTCATCGCCGTACCGTCTTAGCGAGTCTCGGTCTTCACGAATCTAAAGATTTCGCTAGTTTTCCCAATCTCGGCAACATAGGGACTGTATCCTTACCGCTCACAGCAGCGTTAGCGGAGGAGCAGGGCTTTTTGCAAGCAGGTGATCAAGTCGCCTGGCTCGGCATTGGCAGCGGTCTCAACTGCATGATGTTAGGTCTCGAATGGTAAACACAGTATCCGTACCCAGCACTTTGTATCCGTTCCAAGGCCACTATCTGACGATCAGTGGTCAGCCCATGCACTATCTCGATGAGGGACAGGGAGAGGTCGTCCTGGCCTTGCATGGCAATCCCACGTGGTCCTTCTATTATCGAGACCTCGTGCAGAGTTTGAAGGACTCCTATCGAGTGATCGTTCCCGATCACATCGGCTGTGGTCTATCGGCAAAGCCGAGTGATGAAGATTATACCTACCGACTGGAGCAGCGAGTCACTGACATCGAAGAGCTCGTCCGTCGCCTGGGCCTCAAAGATATCACCCTTGTGCTTCACGATTGGGGTGGCATGATCGGTCTGGCTTTTGCCTGCCGCAATCCCGGTCTTGTACGCCGCCTAGTTCTGATGAACACAGCTGGTTTTGCCCTGCCTCAGAGCAAGAGCTTTCCTCTCGCCTTGGCGATCAGCCGCAGCGACTCTCTCGGTGCCGTCATGGTGCGAGGCTTTAATGCCTTCGCTCTCGCAGCGAGTTACATCTGCTGTCAGCGCCAACCGCTTTCGAGCACATTGCGCCAGGCCTATCGGGCCCCCTATTCCAACTGGCAATCGCGCCGCGCCGTGCATCGCTTCGTGCAGGATATCCCGCTCAGCGCTAAGGATCCTTCTTGGCCCCTCGTGCAGTTTGTCAGTGACAATCTCGAAAGCTTGCTGGGTTCTAAACCGATTCAAATCATTTGGGGCGAACGTGATTTCGTCTTCGACCGGCATTTTCTGGCCGAATGGCGGCGCCGTCTGCCTCAAGCAGAAATCCACAGCTATGCTGATGCGGGCCACTATATCTTGGAAGATTTGGGCCGCGAAGCCCGCGATCTGATCCGTAGCTTTTTGCAGAGACATCCCTTAGCAGGGGACGAGCGCACCGTTCACTGAGGAGAGCTCTCTATGGAAGCGCCGTTCGAAAATATTGCGGACACCCTCACTGCGCGAGCTCAGCTTCAACCCCATCAGGAAGCGGTGATCTTTCCCTCGGGCCGCGATGCTTTCGGCCGCGTGGCTTATACTCACCTCACCTTTGCTCAGCTCGATCAGCTGAGCACTCAGGTGGCTCGGGGACTTCTTGCAAAAGGTATCGGCCAGGGGCTGCGCACAGCTTTTTTGGTGAAGCCTTCGCTAGAATTTTTTGTGCTGACCTTTGCCTTGTTTAAAGCCAAAGCTGTTCCGGTTCTGATCGATCCAGGGATTGGCATTCGCTCCTTACGGACCTGTCTCAAAGAAGCGCAAGCCAAGGCTTTCCTCGGCATCCCTGCGGCGCACATGGCACGCATACTCTTTCGTTGGAAAGGTGCCGGCTGGACCCATCTTGTGAGCGTAAGCTCGCGGTCTTTCGGATCCATGATCTGCTATCAAGAGCTGCTCAAAGCTGGAGCTCATCCTTCAGCGCCTCAGCTGCCAATGACTCGTTCGGAAGAACAGGCGGCGATCCTATTCACCTCCGGCAGCACCGGCTCGCCTAAAGGCGCTGTGTACACGCACGCCAACTTTCTTGCGCAGGTGCGCCTCTTACAAAAAAGTTTGCAGATACAGCCGGGCGAACGGGATCTCTGCACCTTTCCGCTCTTCGCGCTCTTTGCACCGGCTCTCGGCATGACGGCTGTCATTCCCGAGATGGACTTCACACGACCTGGATCCGTCGATCCCTTAAAAATTAAAGAAGCTATCGATAATTTTGGTATCCACAATATGTTCGGTTCGCCGGCCCTGATCAAACGCGTCGGCGCCTGGGGCTCCGAGCAGGGCTGGCATTTTCCCTCGCTGCAGCGGGTGATTTCAGCAGGCGCTCCCGTTCCTGCCCCGGTCATTGCAAATTTTCGCAAGCTCTTGCCGGAGTCAGCTCAGTTTTTTACGCCCTATGGCGCGACTGAAAGCCTCCCTGTCGCCATCGCCGAAAGTCGTATGCTGCTCGAGGACACTCAGTTTCTGACGCGCGAGGGTCATGGGCTTTGTATTGGCACTCCTGCTCCTGAGACTGAGGTGAGAATCCTACGCATCACCGACGAAGCGATGCCGCAGTTCAACACTTTGGATCTGATGCCCGTAGGTCAGATTGGGGAGATTGCTGTCGCGGGCCCTCAGCGAACGCTAGCCTACGAACAGCGTCCCGAGGCTGACCGCCTTGCCAAAGCGCTTGAAGGCAGCAGCGGAACAATCTTTCATCGCATGGGTGATCTCGGCTATCTCGACAGCAAGGGACGCCTCTGGTTCTGTGGACGCCGGACGCAAAGAGTGCAGAGCTCTCAAGGCCCACTTTACACGATCCCTTGTGAAGCGATCTTTAATCAGCATCCCCAGATCGCTCGTTCGGCATTGATTGGCCTCGGCAAAATTCCTCATCAGGTGCCAGCTATCTGCATCGAAGTTCATGGGACTCTTTCGCCCAAGGCTCGCACGATTCTCTTCGCTGAGCTTCGTGAGCTCGCCTTACGTTACGAACATACGCGCAGCATCGAACACTTTTTTGTGCATCCTCGCTTTCCTGTCGATATTCGCCACAATGCGAAAATTTTTCGAGAAAAACTTAAAATCTGGGCGGACTCACAATGGCAGAAACGATCCTTGTCACCGGCGGCGGTGGCTTCCTTGGCCAAGCCCTCATCGCTCAACTCCTAAAGCTTGGCCACAAGGTCCACACCCTCAATCGCCAAAGCTATCCCGCTTTGCAGGCCCAGGGTGTCCGTTGCTTTCGCGGCAATCTTGGAGATCTTTCAGCCGTTCGCGAAGCCGCTCGGGACTGCAGCCTCATCTTTCATGTCGGGGCTAAGGCGGGCGTCTGGGGGCCTTATGAGGATTACTTTCTCAGCAACGTCGTCGGTACTCGCAATGTGCTGACCGTCTGCCGCGAACAGGGCATCAAGCGCCTCATCTACACCAGTTCCCCATCGGTGATCTTCGACGGCCAAGATCAAGAGGGCATCGATGAAACGGCGCCTTACCCCAAGATCTATCAGGCCTGTTACCCTGCGACCAAAGCCCTGGCTGAACGCGAGGTTCTCGCAGCCAATGGTCCCGAGCTGGCAACGGTCGCCCTACGACCGCACCTGATCTGGGGACCTGGCGATCAGCACATCATTCCACGGATCCTAGATCGGGCTCGTAAGGGGCGCTTGCGCCTGATCGGGAGCGGTCGCAAAAGGGTCGATGCTGTATTTATTGAAAACGCCGTGCAAGCTCATCTCTGCGCCATGGAGCGGCTCAGTCCCGAGGCGAGCATCGCAGGCAAGGCATACTTTATCACCAATCACGAACCTTGGCCGACGCAAGACGTGATCAATGGTTTCCTGAAGGCCGCAGGTTTGCGGCCTGTTTCGGCTAAAATTCCTATGGCTCTCGCGCTTAAGATCGCGGCCCTTATGGAAAAGGCTTACGTATTTTTTCGTATCCGCGGCGAACCTCCCCTCACCCAATTTGCTGTCAAACAGCTTGGCACAGCACACTGGTATGAAACTCGGGCCGCACGTGAAGAGCTCGGCTATGAGCCTCGCATTTCCATGCACGAAGGGATGCGACGCCTCAACGAACACTTTCAAAAGTCTGCGGCTCGGTCTATTCTGGATGCCTGAGCCTTTTTACGATAGGGGTCGATGATGCGCTGGAATCTCTTGTTTTATAGCTGTCTCGCTGTCCTCGGACTATCCTGTAAAACCTCTCCGGAGAGTCGGGTCAAGGCGAGCGACTCCTACCGGAGCTGCCTGGAAGCGCCCAATCACGAAGGCTATGGCGCTCCCTTTTGGAACGAGGGCAGGCAGTTTCGTAAAATCGATGAAAACTGGGCCAACACCAGCTACTCGAACTGGTGTCTGCTTGGCTCTAACGTAGTTTCAAACGGCCCTGAGCTGTTGGAACACAAGGGCCAAAAGGTTTTTCTCACTGGCACCAACATCGGCAATGTGCAGTTTATTCCCTTTCGCAACAGTCCCTATGCTCACAGTGAAGCTGAGCTCAAGGCTATGCTTCGCAAAGCTTTTGCCGATCTCAAAGATTCCGGCGCCAATTCCTTTCGCTTTTGGCTAC
Source organism: Oligoflexaceae bacterium (assembly GCA_947454545.1). Taxonomy (GTDB): domain Bacteria; phylum Bdellovibrionota_B; class Oligoflexia; order Oligoflexales; family Oligoflexaceae; genus Oligoflexus. The sequence goes on along the minus strand of CANGNB010000127.1, from coordinate 4,913 downwards.
ACATCGATGGCAGTCGCAGCCCGAGCTTTGGCAGCTCGCGCAGTGATGGCAACGCTCTGGTCGAAGGTCTTCCCGAAGGTATGATCGAAGATCTACAGTGGCTCGTCGGCACAGCCTACAAAGAGTACGGCCTCCTCGTAAACATCACGCTCTGGTCGCATGATATCCTCGGGGTGCGCCGCGAACATTCGGTCAGCAGCCGCGATCGCGTCCTCAAACTCTTTAGCGACGACAAAGTCCTGCAAAGTTACATCGACAAAGCCCTCACCCCCATGCTTCGCGCTATGCAAGCTAAAATTCCTGGCTCAGACCATAGCTACAGCGATGGCATCCTCTCCTGGGAAGTTTTTAACGAGCCCGAAGGCGTTGCCGAATACTGGCGCCTCTATTGGAATTACCAGTACGCGATGCAGTATGGGGAATATGATTGGCGCCGCAAAAGTCTCAGCTATCTCGACGATCGCCGCCGCAGCGAATTTGCTCAGGATCGTGGAGGTGACGCCTGGACTCCGATCCACTACAAAGGCTGGTACTTTACAGGAACCTTGGATCCGGTCTTCAATCAGTACATGTACAAAGACGTCACCGATGATTATCCCTCCGAGTGGGACTATCTGAAAAAGGCTATAGTCGATGATAAAACTCTGAAAACAGTCGAAATCCCTCACACCCAGGTGCTCCGCTTTATCAATAAAGTCGCGGGAGCCATTCATCGCTTTGACCCAGAGATCAAAGTCTCAACAGGCACTCACAGCATGCCCTACAACACCGATGCCGCTATGCCTGGCCTCGGCTATCTGCACGCGCCCTTCAACTATTACAGCGATGAGCGTTTGATCGAAGCCGGTGGTGATGCTAAGGGAACGCTCGATTTTTATCAGGTTCACGGCTATCCCGAATGGAGCGATGCGAGCAAGGATCAGCTGATCAATATGTTCAAAAATCCCAAGGCCACATGGGGTCTCAGCAAACCCCTGATCGTCGGGGAACATTGGAATATTGTAGGGTCAGGTCAGGAGATGCTGCAGCCTTCGCACTATGAAACTCTCTACAAAAACGGCTATGCTGGCGTCTGGGGCTGGGGCTATTTTTACGTCGAAGAAAAAACCGACAGTTCGGGAGCCCCGATACGAACGATAGGTAAGCACGAAAACCAAGATTATTTCCGCGATATTCTGCGACGCTTCGCTTTCAGAAAGCAGTAAGTAGCCCCCGCTTAAAAGCGCCAGTTCCTAGCTCTCACGAGAAGGACTGGCAGCGCGAAGAGAATATAGAGAGGCCACGAAGATCCAGGGCCGCCACGCCCTGGGATCACACCACAGCCCCCCAGAGGGGCATCAGCCTTGAGCTCATCGCGCGGATAAAGATAGGTGAACCCATCCGCATCATCTTGGGCGAGAGAGGCCTGCTCCCGTTTAGTCCCATCGTAATACATCAGTGCGCTCTGGTCCGAAGAGTGCCCTAAGCCCAGAACATGCCCGATTTCATGAGCTATGACACCGATCACAAGGCCTTGATCTAAAGCCTCGATATTCGCTCTTGCTCCTGGCTGAACATTTAAGACCAAAACTCCGTAATTGATGTGCCGCTGTGCATCCACCCCCACAGCCGTAGCATAGCCGGGAATCACATCGGCATTCGTTCCAAGGCCTGAGATATTGTTGACACAATGAATCGTTGGTGTCCCTGCCCCCGCCTGCCCTTGGAGCGCCTCCTCCACACTAGTGTCCACATCCTCGCCCCGGACAACTTTGAGGTTCGCTGTCGGCACCTCATTCCATACCTGCATCGCCTCGGCCAAAAGACTATCGATAGTGTCGGGACAGTACTCGGGATTGAGGTGAAAGGTGAGCTCTTTGGTGTCCCAGCCCTTGAGCTCAGCCTTATTCCCAAAGAGTGTGAACGCATCCACCTGAGTGCTCAAAAGGAGCCCTAGAGCTAGAGGTAAATTGGGAACCCATCGCATCGCTGCCTCCTTAAAATTGTGCCCAGGCCATCGTGAACATCACACTGTAGGAACGCTTTACACTGTTACGCGGAGCTTGGACCAAAAGATCGAGCGCCGAACGCACCGGCCCCCAACGCAATGCTGTCCCGAGCTGCCAGGCCAGCGACTGCGCTACGCGCTCCTCACCGGGTTTAAAAAATACCGAGGTCGATTCCCCATTGTTGAGGGTCTCAAGCCCTCCCTCCCCTTTGATCACATAACGGAGAAGCACGGGCCCCGTGCTGATGTCCCAGCTTTGGCCAAAAGTTTTGAGCACGGGAAGCCCAAGACTCATGAGAGACGTGTGGGAAGACTTGCTCGTCGATTCAACGGATGACAGCGCCGGCGGCATAAAGCGCAGCCAAGGACTGAGGTAAACATCGCCGAGGGCTTGATGATACTGAAGGTGGAGGTGATAGAACGAAGTTCCTGCGCGTGAGCGCTGACCACTGGCCCGTTCCGTCAGACGAGAGAGCTGATAGGACGTGAGACCTGCCCCCACTTCATAGCTGCGCGTCTCGGCTGCTTTGAGAGTCTCCGTTCCGTACAGAGTCCAAAAAGCCAGGATCGTAAGGACAAGCCGCTGCATTGCATATCCTTCCTTGGGGAAGCTTCCCATGGTCGTGATGATTCGGGTTCAGGACTATTGTACAGCTTTCTCGAGGTCTGATGTGAGTCTTGACATTTCAGGGTAAGGACATGAGTAAAGACTTCTTGAAATGTTCCTTTGGGTGATTCACTGCGCATTGAGTTTCCGCAAGATATTGAATGGTCTTGAAATCGTGAGCGTGGTGACCGATGGCGAAGGCCTGCTCGTTATCTGAAGCATGTGGGCAAAGTTCGCGATCCTCGGACCTCTGGAGTTAAGGTAGCATCGTTGACGTTCGTCTGAGGTCAAAGGCGGTGGACCTGGGGCTGGGGAAGAGCGTATTGCAATTTTACGACGAAGATAGGCCAAACGGGGATTTTTGATTCGACATTTAGAGCAAACCCGGCTCATTAGAAACTGTCATTGGAAGTGATATGGGATTCAAAGAGAAGCCTGAAGACAGATACATGGAAATACAACACCTACCGAAATTGCTAGACCACCAGCCGGAGGTCTCACCGACCAACGGCCTGTGATCAAAAGCATTTCAATGTCTGCTTTCTGCTGAATCGCCAGCTAGAGCTGGCTTCGAGCAATGAGTTCTACTTAATCTCATTCATTAGAATGTCGATAATTTTAAATTTTTACCAACCAAAGCCAATATGAACCCCCGGAAAAGTGTGGGTTGGATCAAAACGCTTGAGATTTTTGGATTTTAAAAGGTAGGAACTATACTCATACCAGTCAATTCCGAAGGTAACTTTCGAAATTTGCCATTCTTGTCCGAATCCCAGGGACAACGAAGTAGCACTGCCTTCAAACGTTACAGTTCCTGCTGAGTTGAAGACAGTACCATATTTTGTAAAGATAGGAACTGTTGATTCAACCAAATCATAGGTTCGTGCAATCTTCCACTGATCTAAGGAAGCTTTCCAGAGAAACGAATTTCCCCAGAACAGTCTCACGCCTGATCCTAACCTATACCCGTTATAGCGATCGGTCGAAAAACTATCGAAGCGTCCAGAAACATCCAATTGACCATCGAATTTGTAGATGTAAGTTAACCCCTTGCTCGGAGTTGAATAACTTTTGGAGTCCAAATTCAATTTGAACTCATGTCTCTGGATTTCTACGAGGACCTGATGTTTCAATCGAGCTCGGATCTCTCTGCTAGACTCTGAAGGTTCAGGTGGAGGTGCCTCTGCTTCAGATTTCTCCTCAATCCGCTCCCTACTCCCTTTCCCAAATTTCCGAGAGGTTGGTGCGCTTCCCTCAGAATTTGCAGGTGTTTCTCTTAGAGCGTCTGGGAGAATTTTATAGCCAGGATTTTTAAAATCATACTGTCTTAGCTTATTGAGATAGAGAATAGAGTCTTTTGTCTGGCCGTCATATACGTTTGTCGGTGCTTCTCCTGCAACCAAATTTTGCTGAATAAGTATAAAGACAAAACAAAACATTCCCGACATGATAGACTTCATGTAAGTTCCTCGTATTTTCTTACCAAGTGCACGCAACTCTTATTTAGCTAAGAGCGAACCTGCAGCCTTCAGAAGTCCTTCGGCTTTTCCACCTTTTGAATTCACTTGAGGTACTGCTTCTTGGCTCTCGGGTTTCCTCTTATCGGCTTCCATTGGACCTTGGGCAGCTTGTCTTCTGGAGAAGTTCATGTTTTTGATCTTATTTGCATAGTAGATAGAGTCTTTATAAACAAAGCCTTCACTGGGCTGCAGACTTTGGGCTTTCCCTTCAAAGGACATGAGAGCCATACAACTCAAAACAAGCAATTCATTTAAATATTTCATAGTCAAACCTCTTTGCTATTATTTACAACCGAAAAGAGCTGCTGCATTTTTCTTTGGCATACACATGACTTCACTGGAGTCTATATATTTTAGGACTACAAAAACTCCTGAATCATTTCCTTTGCATTTCTCGATCACTGTTTTTCGATCTTCGGCATCAAGGTAAGTCTTTGGCAAACTCTCTCGCAAGACACTTTTATTATTCATGACCGCCTTAGCTTCAACAACCTGTTCTGCCACAGGGCTTACAACGCCATTTTTAGGAATGCGGATGATGAACTCAGGTATTTGGTTTCGTTTGGGTAGGCCGTTAAGATCTCGGATAATATCTCGTTTCAGACCATCATTGGTGTAATATTCCATATCTTTTGGAATTCGCAAGGAGGCATATGAGTCTAATTCCATCTCTTTGTTTTCTTTGACTCGCTTTTTCACTTCTTCAGCCGACATAACACCGAAGTCCGTGTATACATTCCCAGGCACGAAGTAGCTAGGCGTTCCGACAACTTCGACTATACCGATATCGCCAAACTCT
>CANGNB010000126.1 GCA_947454545.1 Oligoflexaceae bacterium | reverse complement strand
GTGGATTTACAATTATCTGATGAGGGATCTCTATCAAGAAATTGCGAATCATATTCAGCCTATGAGTTCGCAAGTACAGAAGGAAGCTATCCGCCTTATTTCTGAGCTCGTCTTGGAAGAAGAGGTGGATGAGCAAAATGATGGCACACTTATCAGTCACATGGAAATCTATCTAGAAGCTATGCAAGATCTTGGTGCGGATGTAGGTCCCATCATGAGCTTTTTTGATCTTCTGGAATCAGGGAAAGATTGGGTCGAGGCAGCTCGACAAGCTCACTTTCCCATAGAATCACAGCTATATTTTGAAAAGATAAATGTATTTTTTGAAAGCCCAGTGCACGAGAGAGCGGCACTCCTTTTCTATGAAGGTGAACCTTATGTGCCAGATTCTTTTCTTAACAAGCTCAATGTACTGTCGCAAACTGCAAAAACAGCGAGACTTTTAGAGTATTTTGAGAAACATATTGAAGGCCTCAAAAGACCTGGTTTTTCAGCTATAGGACGTTTGGTAGAGCTCTTCTGTGGTGATGATGAAGATCTGAACGCAGCTGCGGAAGCTCGGGCTGAAGAAGCCATGAAAATCCGCCTAGAATTTTGGGGTCAAATCGCAGGCAAGTTGAGTGACAAAGATTCCTCATCATCTCGTTTGCAACGTTCCAACTTACGACTTATCACAAATGCTGTTTGAAAAAAGGGATAGTGCCTCTTCCATGTCTTGAAAGCATTGAATAGCACCGGCTGCAGTTAGTATGCTCGGTGGGTGCTGAGAGCAGATCCCAATCGGAGTCATATGGGCAGCTATAGCAGCTTCGAGTCCATGGGTGCTGTCTTCAAAGACAAAAATTGAGCGATGATCCTGAAAAGGGATGCTTCCTATTTTTTGAGCACCCTTCATGTAGGGTTCCGCATCAGGCTTTGGACGTTGATAATTCTCCAGGCCTAAGACGAAAGGAAAATCGAGTTTCAAATGTTTGAGGGTGTTGAGTATAAACTCCCGCGGGGCATTGCTCACAATGCCATAGGGTATATTCTTCTTTCTCAAGTCTTTCAGAAAAACATCTATTCCTTTTATGGGCTGTATCGAATCGATATGACTTGCAATATAAATGGTCTTGCGTCGTACAAGTTCAGCCTTTGCCATCGGAAACCCACTACGCTCAGCTAATATGCGTCCGATAGCAGATGTCGAACGCCCAACTAATTCGGCTAAAACCTCGGGTTCCAAGGTGACTTGAAACATCTCTAGGTATGCATGCTCCCAGCCCCTCAGATGCAAAGGGGTGCTATCCACCACGACACCATCGAAGTCAAATAAAACGGCTCTCATATCTAAAGCGCTCATCCGATTTCTCCAATGACCAATTTTCCCATAATCCGCTATAATGGTGCGGGTGAAGGTCGCTTATATCCTTCCTTCAGGGCCTTTGCAAAGGAGTCTTTATGGTCCAGAAATTACTGAAAAGTTCAACAGTTAAAGTGACTGAGGCACTGCAAGCTGCGCTCATGGAATATGCCAATCAGCGTAAGTCTGTCGTTGGAGCCGAGGGCATTCTGATCGCGCTCCTCGACCAAAAAGATTCCATTTGCTTAAAAATCATGACAGAGCTTGATTTAGATGCAAGAGAAGTCCGTTCTGAAATAGTGGATAAAGCAATAAATGCCATCAATGATTTACCCCAATTTAGCCAAGGTCAAATCGGTCAGATCCGAATGACCAAAGATGTTGAAAATCTCTTTGAAGCTGCTGACCGTGAACGGCGACGGATGGGTGATTCCTTTATTTCGACTGGAACTTTATTTTTGGGCTGCTTTGATCGTAGCGTGCCTGGAAACTCCAAAATCTTGGAAGAAGTTGGACTCCAGTACGAAGCCTGTGTGCGAGCCCTCGAGCATTTACGAGGCTCTCATAAGGTGACGGATAGAGAAGAGGAGTCTCGCCAGAGTGCTCTTGCTGAATACACGACGGACCTTACTATCATGGCTCGCAAAGGTGAGCTTGACCCCGTGATAGGCCGTGAGTCGGAAATCGAACGTGTCATTCAGATTTTGTCGCGGCGCAAAAAAAACAACCCTCTCTTGCTCGGAGAGCCAGGAGTTGGCAAGACTGTCATTGCAGAAGGATTAGCGAACCGGATTGCTGCTGCTGATGTGCCCGAATATTTAGCTAACAAAAGAATACTCTCCCTTGAAGTCGCAAGCCTTTTGGCTGGAGCAAAGATGCAGGGAGAGTTTGAGGAAAGATTAAAGAATATTCGGGATGAAGTCATCGCCTCTTCTGGGGAGATCATTCTCTTCATAGATGAAATTCACACCGTAGTGGGAGCTGGACGTGCGTCCGGAGCGTTAGATGCTTCGAATATGCTTAAACCGGCATTAGCGCGGGGGCAGCTCCAATGCATAGGTGCGACAACCAACCGAGAGTACAAGCAGTATATTGAGTCAGATAAAGCTCTGGCTAGACGCTTTGAACCCGTTCGGGTTGGAGAGCCTTCAGTTGAAGATACCATCCAAATCCTTAGAGGTTTGCAGAAGAAATATGAAGAGCATCATCAGGTGCAGTATACCGATGATGCCATTATTGCAGCAGCAGAGCTTTCCCATCGCTATATTCAAGACAGAAGTTTACCTGATAAAGCCATTGATCTCATTGATGAAGCTGGCGCGATCAAGCGGTTGAAGGTGATCTATATTCCACCAGAACTTCGAAAATTAGAAAAAAATCGACAGCGATTGCTCGATAAAAAATCCAAAGCTTTCAATGAGCAGGATTTCGAGCAGATGTCTCGCTACCAGATGGAACTTGCACAATTAGAATCTGAAATTGAAGCAGGGAAAAAGAAGTTTGTCGACCAGAATGGGCCCCAGGATCAAAAAGTAGATCGCGAAGTCGTGGCCAGTGTCATCAGTAAAAAGACAGGTATCCCTCTGAATAAAATGGTGGAAAATGAGGCAGAAAAACTTTTGCACCTAGAAGAGCATCTAGCCAAACGTGTCATCGGTCAAAATCATGCTGTCAAGTCAGTTGCAAATGCAATTCGCCGAAATCGCTCGGGACTTCGGCGTCCCCAGGTCCCGATTGCATCCTTTCTCTTCTTGGGGCCAACAGGAGTGGGGAAAACTGAACTTGCAAAAGCGATTGCTTACGAAATGATGGATGATGCCTCTCGTATTATTCGGATCGACATGTCGGAGTATATGCACAAGCACGATGTCAGTAAGCTTATCGGCTCTCCTCCTGGCTATGTCGGCTATGGAGAAGGGGGACAATTGACTGAAAAGATTAAACGTCAACCGTACTCAGTAGTGCTCTTTGATGAGTTCGAGAAAGCTCATCCCGATGTTTTTAATATACTTCTGCAAATTTTAGACGAAGGTTGGTTGACCGATGCTGAAGGGCAACGAGTCAGTTTTTCAAACTGTATTATCATTGGGACCTCGAATATGGGGTCCGAGGTTATGGCAGAAAAGAGAACACCCATAGGCATCGGAGCCCAGCTTAACGAATGGTCGAAAGATCAGGAAGTAAAGGAAGTTTATAAGATCGTCAAAAATTTCCTGCGTCCTGAGTTTATCAATCGTCTCGATGAAATTATTGTTTTTAACCGACTTGAAGCTGAGCAGTTTACACAAATTGCGGACATTCTGATCAAAGATCTAGAAGCACGTCTTAAGCTGCTAGGGGTGAGTCTGAACTTCTCTGAAGGAGCTAAACAGTATCTTGTAAAGAGCATCGATACTGCGAATTATGGAGCTCGGCCTCTCAAGCGAAAGCTCGAAGAACTTGTCGAAAATCCAATTGCAAACCTTTTGATACAAAATCGCATAGAGGGGCCCCGTGAGGCGCGTGTGTTCTTGCAGGAAGAGACCCTTGTGGTCCAGCTTGAAAGATCCTGAGGAGGTTGTTTTTGCCTAGTAGTGTCAGGGATTTGGCCCGCTTCCATTGGAGCTTCACTTTGTTTTAGACTGATTTCATGAGATGTATGTCAACAAAGCGAGGTTTCTATGGCTGAGCAGTGGCTTTCCATAGTCGAGTATGCACGAACGTTTGCTGTGTCTGATATGACCGTGAGACGACGCATCAAAACAGGGCGTTTGCACGCAGTCCTACGCGAAGGTAAGTACTATATTCCCGTTACTGGGGAGTTAGTTGCAGGGGATGAGCTGATCAGTAAGGAACTCCCTCCCGTCATGCCAGCTCGGGTGCCTGTATCTGCTCAGCCAGTAGCAGCTGAGTTTCCTGTCATCGAAGCGCCACGAACGGGGGCAAGTCATAGAGGATTGCCTTCACAAATCGCCACAAATATCCAAAGATTTGAAAGTTCGCTGGTCGATAGCCAAGCTCTTCTTCAGTTCTGTGAGCACAGTGTTACGCGCATCAATTCCATCGAACGCCATTTGCAGGATAGTTTCCAGGCTAAGATTCATAGCTTAGAAGCTGAGTTGCGCCTGAAGGATCAGACAATTGGTCAGCTTAAAGAACAGGTGGAAGATTTGCAGATTCTAGTCAAACTCATGGAAAAGCCATTCAAAGCGGGCCCAAGAGCGTAGGCTCACAGCCAAAGCAAACTCGCATCCCCGTAGCTATAGAATCGGTACTTTTCCGAAATAGCATTTTTGTAAAGATCCATGGTCGCTCTATAGCCAATCAAAGCTGATACCAGCATGAGAAGTGAGCTTTCTGGCTGGTGGAAGTTGGTAATGAGTCCTGTCACTCCCCATGGTTTAATCGTCTCATGTTCGTGTTCTGGATAGAGAAACAGATCGGTTTCCTGCCACATGTCGACACTGGCTTTGTTTGATTCCTGAGTCAGGCGCGCAAAAGACTCTAAACATCGCAGTGACGTCGTGCCCACACATACGATGGGCGCGTTCGTCTTTTCAGCTTCTAGGAGAAGATCCCAAGAGGCCTTAGGCATCCGGTAGACTTCCTTGTGCATACTGTGCTCGCCAATATTTTCTGTCTTTACAGGAAGAAACGTCCCCCCGCCTACATGCAATGTGAGCGGTACTCGAATGATCCCCTGATTTTGCAACTGTTCCCAAAGCTGAGGTGAAAAATGCAATCCCGCTGTGGGAGCTGCAACGGAACCTAGCTCTCGAGCGTAAACAGTTTGATAACGGTTTTTGTCTGAGCTATCTCGTGCAGGAAGCGGATGGCTTCTATGAATGTAAGGAGGTAGCGGGATATACCCGTTTCCTTCGAGCCAGTCTAAGGTTTCGAGGTATGAGCGATTAAAGGTGATTTCTAGCTTAGGTTGAGGACCATCGTCTGAAGTCATGAGAACTTTTAGGGTCAAATCGTTATCAAGCTGTATTTCGAGATTCTTTTGAAATTTGCGGAAAGGTTTTGCTAGTGCGGTCCAGATGTTTTGATCAGCATCGATTGGACGAAGGAGCATAATCTCAAGTTTGCCCCCATGTTTCGTCTGAGTCAATATTCTCCCAGGAATAACCCTGCTATCGTTATACACCAGCAAAGTACCTGGCTTCAGAAAGCGTCCCAATTCTTCAAATTGCGCATGATGAGTATCGCCATCGACATTACGCACAAGCAAGCGAGAGGCGCTGCGCTCTGGGAGAGGTTGCTGGGCGACAAGTTCATCTGGAATATCATATCGAAAATCGCTGAGTCTTAATTTCAAAGCTGGGCCTCGCATGCTGGTTAAGCGCTGCGAGTCTGCCACAAAGGTCGTTTTTAAAGCAAGCAAACTCCCTGATCAGGTGTGGTCTTTGCCCCGCAGATTAAGCTCGTCATATTGACTGTAAAATTTCTGTGTGTTTTTGTTGATTTCGGCTTCCTTTCGGAACGGGTAGTCAATCGCTTGCAGCATTCCTGGCAAGAATTGTTCCCAATATTCTGGGACTTTTTTGGAGTCTGTAGTTCTCAGCTCTAAGGTGACGGTGGGTATATGACGCTCATTGCCAGCAAAATTCCCAAGGGAACCTGGATAAAATGAATAGTCGACTATTCGATAATTATTGGATTTTTTCGAGATGACTCGAGCTAATTCTCGGGCCCTCGATTCCGTTTGACTCAAAGTGTTAGATTTTTGGTCCCCTGGGCCATCGTAATCTAAAAACCCTAGTGGGGCGTGAATGGACAGTATCTTGTCAGGTTGAAAGTCATCGATAAGTCTTACTTGAAAAATCGTTTCAATCTCTGAGTTTGGAAAGTGTCCGGGAAAGTAAGGCAGACTTCTTTTTCTCAGATTTTCCCACCAAGACAGGGACTTTTCATACCAGTCGAGAGTGAAGAAATTGCGGTTAGGATCGACACCCCTAGCATTGGTTCTTTGTGGTTTGGCTACGAGAAAGCCATCAGGGTTCACTAGGGGAGCTATTATGACTTGTTGATCTGGTTTTATGAGCTGAGGATTTTTTCGAAGATGTTGAGCAAGCCTAAAACCCATGGGAACAGGGGTCAATTCATCTGGGTGGACAGCACTGAGAAGGAGAGTTTTCTCTTCTCCTGTCCCAAAAACGGCATAAAGAAGAGGGTTTTTGCCCATGGTTTGAAAGCTAGCCTGCCAATTTACTTGGCCACAAGGATCCTGCTCCCATTGATACTGCTTAAACTTTGTCGCCAGCTGTGCACAAAAGCTTTTGATATGAGATGCGCTCTCATCTTGAGATAGCTTAAAAGCTATCTCCGACTCTGGATTGATTGAAGAACTTTTGATGAAGGCTCGCTTCATGATGGATTCATGAGCTATAGCGTCTTGAAAAGGGCTTAGCACCAAAAGGCTAAAGCCCCAACAGATGATACGCAAAGGCTTGCGGATACAGTTCACCCTATGCTCCAAATCGGTGATTCTTGCCTAGCGTGTCCTCATAATCGGAGGAGCTAACGCGCCCTAGATGTAGCGACCTTCTTATTATAGCCTGCCTGCGTTCAGATCTCAGCCAAAGACCTGATGCCGAAGAGAGACTCTCCCAGGTGTAAACCATGCCAAGAGGGGGCATTGGATTCTCCTAAGGGAATCCAAAGATTTTGTAAAGCGTTCACTTTATTGCGTAGACTCTGAGGACCGCTCAAGATCTTGAGTTCACGCTGACGAAGGCACCATTGCGACCAGCTATCCATCTGATCTGGGAGTACGCTCACGAGACTGAATGTCCACACTTTATCTGTGACATAGGCGTCTAATTGACAATCCTGCTGCCAAACGGAAGTTTGAATAAGAGGCAAAGCCCGATTGTGAGAGTCATAAAAGGAAAGTCCCTTTTTACGCCACTGGTAGAGGGTATGCTGAAGACTGAGCTGGTCTCCATAATTTTTGTAAGCGAGCAATTCCTCAGGAAAAACATCGAGAAGGAGGCTAGCATAGACCTTCAAGGTCTCGGGTTGTGAGTTCAGAACAAAAACAGTACGAGTACTCATGCAGCCAAGCTGTCCCAAACTGAGAAGGTCCCGCCAGATCTTGGGCGATAAAGCACCAATTTCATTGGATTCGGTGGCGCTGGCCGCGATGCAAGAACCAAATCCCTTGATCGGATGAGAAGTAGAAGACCGAAGCTCTTCAATAGTTTCATCGCTACCAAAGACGAAAAGGGCTTCGGAGGGGCGAAGCTCAGACACGCCAATACGAAAGTTGGCGTCAAGGAATTCGACTCTTAAATCAGGGGCGATGATTTTAGTGTAATAGCGGAGCAGAGATGAGTCGATGGGGCATCGAATGCGCAGATCTAGACCCAAAATACTAGCTATCGCTATTGGATAGAATCCCGCAATACTGTGAGTTCTTGGGAGAAGGAGAAGCCATTGCTCCATTGTTTTTGGTTCGCTAGCTTTTCTCGCGGTCCTTTCCCAGTCTGAAGGAGAGTCTGGCCTACTTTTTTTCAAATCTTCGAGGCACCATTGTGCCAAGTATTCGCTACCTAATTCTTCTGTGAGCAATGCTAAAAAATAGTTGTCATCCCATAATCTTTGAAAGAGCAGATGAATCTGTTCAGCTCTCATTCTGATCTGGTCCGGATCGGGAGCCCAAAAGTTAAGGGAGGGCCTAGTATTGGGTGTTATAGCTCTGTCTGGCAGATGTTCGGCCAAGAGCGAACATCCCTTTAATGTAGTTTGAGGCACTCGACCCAAAAGCTTAAATCGACCGTCTGCTTCAAGGTCTACCATGTCTTCAGTGCGCAAGGGCCAGGGGAGATCGCTTCGCATAGGGTCTTCGACACACAGTGTTCCAATCCCAGAAAGCTGCGTCTGACCAAGCTTATCTATGGCTGTGACTTTTACCCAAGGAGGGAATTGAAATCGTCTTTGATCGAGCTGCGCCTTCTCTTTAGAGCAATGCAACGGCACAAAATCATAGGCTTGGCTTGCCAACTCACACATTCCGTATTCACTGACAATAAATCGTTGCTCGATACCGAAAGTCTTCTCAATGAGGGCATAGAGCTCTTCCCGATTCACCGATCGACTCTTGCCCTTCGTTCCTCCCGTTTCAATCACTATGCTGCCTTTGGGAAGTTGAATGGTGTTTCCAGCATCAGCCCACTGGACTATATGAAAAGCAGTAGCAAAAACCCAAACAGGTTGCTCTGAACAGAGGGGAGTATTCTCTGAGTAGTGTACGTGCCAGCGTTCGGCTATCCATGCCACCATTTGAGCCAAGCTAGAATCAGGCCACTCCGAAGTTGGCGGAACAAAGCTCCAGCCCGAAACTTCTAGTGGCTTTTCGAAGAAATGGGTGAGGACTTCTAGAAAAGTTCCCATGGACGCTGTTTTGTACTTTTCTAAACCCGAAGCGCTGAAAGGTGAGCGGGATCTGTCTCGAAGGGTGGTACCGCTCGAAAGAAATGTTTTGGCGAGGCCAAGTTTCTGATCGACATACTGAAGCCAATGGGCAGCATCTTCCTTTAAACTTTCGATAGGCAATAAAGTTTGGTCGTAGGTCGCTGAGATAGCGGACAGATGAATGAGGCCATCAGAACTCACAGAAATTGGGGAGACTTGAGACAGAGTTTGCATAAAGGAATCCCTTGGACTCGCCAAAGTGGAAGTGGTCTTTTTGTCAGCAAGGTTATGCCAGTTGAGTCTGCTGAAGTCTAGAAGTGAATCCCGGAGGAGGGCGTTGTGAGGCTTTATGCTCTGTCTCATAAGGATCTTAGTTTTCCGTGTGTGACTGCTAGATGACAATGCTGTTCAAAGACATATGTTTCCGCTAGAATCTCCCGACAGTCAGCGAATGGGCTAGCAGCAAGGCATGGGAACTGCGCATGACGACGCAATATTATCTAAAACTCGATCAGTTTGAAGGTCCTCTTGACCTGCTGCTGCACCTTATTAAGGTCAATGAAATCGATATCTTTCATATCGATGTGTTTACGTTGACGCAGCAATATCTCGAGTATTTGAGGATACTCAAGTACGAGGATCTGGCAGACGCTGGTGAATTCATTGAAATGGCAGCAACTCTGATCGAAATTAAGACCAAAATGTTGTTGCCCGGTCAAGAATCTAGAAATGAATCAGGAGATTTGACGGAAGACGATCCTCGTTACTCTTTGCAAGAGCGCCTGATTCAGTACGAGCGGATCAAAAAGGCAGCCGAATATTTGGCACTCAAGCCTCAATTCGGTGTACAGATTCGAACATCACAAGAATGGCAACGTTTGTCTCCTCTCTACGAAGCCATAGAGGCGCCTTTAGAGGGTGATTCTGCATCCTTGGTCATTTTGTACGAGCAAATGCTTCGCGACTTGGCTGAACGTAAGCCACCTGTTCGTGTCGAAGCTAAAACCCACATGGTTACAGTCGAAGACAAGATTGGCGAACTCGCAAAGATCATTGAGAATGTTAATTTCGCTTTATTCCAGGGTTTTTACAAAACCTTTCAGTCTCGCTATGAGTTGGTCGTTTATATTCTAGCGACTCTTGAGCTCTGTAAGGGTGGCAAGCTCAAAGCACACCAGGAAGTCATGAATGGTCCTATATGGGTCTATCGAAGCGACCTAGATAAGTCCCAGCTTCCGCTGCAGCTAGCGAGTGAGAGTGCCGCTGAGGCTCTTCCTTTGGCTTAATTTATCTCGGAAAACAAAGGTACAAAATCGTGAGTAACGATCCAAACCCAACGAAACTCGATCAAGCTGAAAACAAAGATCATAAAACTGATTCTTTGAGTCAGTTCGAAGAACTTGAATCTACTGAAAGTCAGCAGGGTGAAGCTTTTGATTCTGGCATTCAGCTATCCGAGCAAGAAGAATCCGAGGCTGACTTCAGCTTCGATTTTGAAAATTCTGAAGCTCCGGCGTTTACACTCGAAGCGATGTCGACTGAAGAATCGCCACGGCAGGGCCTGATGCGCTGGGATGAGGCCTTAACTCTTGAAGGGCAGGTCGAAGCGATCTTGTTTGCCGCCCCCAAACCCCTTTCTGTGACAGAAATTATTGATATTCTTCGTGACGACGAAGCCGGACCAGAGCCTGGCGTCATTGAGGCGCATATTCAAGCTCTGGTGAAGCTCTACAAAGAACGAAATGGCGGATTTCGCCTCGAGCACGACAAGGGTGTGGGCTACCAATTTCGGACAGTTCCGGCAGCAGCCCTCCTGATGGAACGTATGTTCTCATCTCGGCAACGTCCCTTATCTCGCGCTGCATTGGAAACCTTGTCGATTATTGCCTATCGACAGCCCGTCACACGTGCTGACATTGAGTACATTCGGGGGGTTGATGCAGGAAGTATCATTAAAAATCTACTCGAACGTGATCTGATTGCCTGTGTTGGGCGCAAAGAAGACGCAGGTCGTCCGATGATGTTCGGCACTACAGCAGAGTTCTTAAGGGTGTTCCGATTGCCTACACTCAACGACTTGCCTCCCCTTGCTGCTTTTCAGCCCGCCCCTGAACTGATGGCTGAGGCGATGCAAAAACTAGAGACGCAGACAGAAGACGTCGATGTCGATGAATTTATGGCTGATCCTGATCTAGAAGCTCCATTTGTTTCGCAAGGCCTTACTGAAATTGCGGGGTCTGAGGATTTTACTGACTCAGCAGCAGATTTTCAGGTAAGAGAGTCCGGTATCTTGCCGGAAGAGTCTCCTGTCACTCGAGCCGGTGCGAGTTATGACAGTGAAGGATTTGAAGAAGACTATGCAAGACCAGACAATACGCATTCAGAAGTGGCTGTCCCAACTGGGTCTAGCCTCGAGACGAGAGGCGGAGCAGATGCTCCAGCAAGGCCGGATCTCAGTGAACGGCAAGATCGTTCGCGAGATGGGTACGAAGATTGATCCCACTCAAGATCAGGTTTCAGTCGATGGGAGAATAATCCAGGATCAGGGTCCCCCTCGAGTCTACTGGATGCTCCATAAACCGGACCTTTTCCTTACCAGTCGAAAGCCAGAAGAAGGAAAGGCAACAATTTT
>CANGNB010000125.1 GCA_947454545.1 Oligoflexaceae bacterium | reverse complement strand
CCCTTAGCTGTGGCACCTGAACTTGAGCTGCCCCCGCTCGTTGGGGCAGGGATCGAGGTCGAGGAAACCTCTTCAGGTACCTTGACCGGGAGAGAGGACGCGACAATAGGTTCTTTGGCTGAACTGAGAGCTTCATTCTTCTGCTGCTCAGCAAGCAGTCTGTTGTTGAGTTCTTCAATCTTAGCATTCAGCGAAGCGATCCGGTCGGTGAGCGCTTTATTGGCTCCAGAGAGGCGTTCCATATCCTGCAGGAGACTTTTGATGGTTTGGTCGTTGAGTTGCAACTTAACCTGAATCGATGTCAGCTCTTTTTGAGCTCCATCGAGCCTGGTCCGAATCGTAGACCGCTCACTTTCTGAAGCCGTCTGTTTTGAATCCAGTTCGGCTCGTGTGCGTTTTATCTCAGACTCTACCGAACTTTTCTGACTCATGAGCTCATCACGTTCGATCGTCAGATCGTTGACTTTCGTGGCCGCTGCTAGCTGCTGACTCTGCAGCTGAGCGAGAAGGGTCTCACGTTCACGGCGCAAGGAAGCCAAATCACCTTCCATGGAAGCTGAATTAGGTATGCCCTGTGTTTCATCCGAAAGTGCCGCTCGACGTCGACAGCCTTCAAAGGATGAAGTCAGAAGAAGGAGACTCAGGGGAAGCCAGCAAAGATAAGCTTTCATAGACAACTCCAGAACCCGATTCGATGTGCTATCTTAAGTAGATCGGAATGCAATAAGCATACCTTCACCAGACCCGTGAAGAGAGTATCCTTTTTCCTCCTGCTCTGCTCTCGCTGCACAGTTTGTGGACGCTTGGCGTAAGGCGGGTAAACAGGTCGCAGAAATGAAAATGTCCTGCTTTCAGCGTACTGAAAGCAGGACCATAGAGGTGAAAAACTCGTTCGCTAACTTTGCTCAGCTCAGTTTAAGGAGTTGGGCAAATTTCTTTGATCGTAAGTTTCTTGGTTTTCGATTTCGAATCGATATCGATGACTCCAACCTTAGAGCCGCAGATATTTATCAGCTCGAGGTTATAGATATAAGAAGCCGCCTTGATATCGACACAGTAGACAGCTTTTTTGTTGAGCATGGACAGCGACACATTTTTGATCTTGCTCGCAGATTTCATATCGACAAACACAACTTCAGGGCCGCTGCCGTTGAGTTCGATCTTTGCCGTTTTCAACTTGCCTGCATCGATATCCAGCTGGCGCACATCGATCAGAGCATCTTTAGCCCATGGCATCTTTTCCCACTGGGGATAGCAAGCCGTAAGCTTGGCTTTGATTTCAGGGGGCAAAGTAGGTGCAGGCTTGGTCGTTGTATCCGTACCGCCTTTGCCGTTACCTGTACTCGCTCCGGTACCTGTACCCGCTCCGGTACCTGTACCCGTTCCGGTACCTGTCGTTCCACCTTTACCGGTGTTTTGAGATGGATCGTTCTTGCCCGACTGGCTTGGATCAGCAGGGGTCGAGCCTTTGCCATTGCCATCCTTACTTGGTGGCAGGCTTGCAGGATCGGTGCCTTTACCGTTGCCGTCCTGTTTGCTTGGTTCTTCCTTGCTCATTTTATCAAGATCTTCCGAACTCATACCTTTGGTAATAACCTTACCCTCGTCCGACGTCATTGCCTTAGCATCAGCACCTGAATAGTCTTCGCTCAGAGCTGCTGTGCCGTCCGCAAAGTCACGATTGGTTGGAGCTGCCGGATCTGCACAGCCCACGAGAGCCATAAGCGCAAGAACGATAGACTTTTGCATAACGAGTTCTCCCTATGTAATTCTTAAGCTTGTTCTAGCAAGAGCCAAGCCAAGGACCCCGGGAGAAACAAAGTATTGAAATTCGAAACTTCCGAGACACTTGGCAAAGTCTTTTCGGGTAAATCTGACAAAAAATCATTCTACCTCTTATTACCTTCCTGAAATGCTAAGAAATTTCGATTCTTTATCCAAAAGATAAAAGTTCATTCAGTGTCTAGATTCCCGGCAGGATGAGAGGGCTCTTCGGATAAGGTGGCGGGTCCTTGGAAGGGAAGCTCGACGACAAAGCAGGTGTGAGGTCCTGAGCCATCGTAGCGAAACTGGCCGTCATGACTTTCGACAATACCTTTGGCAATACTGAGACCAAGACCTGTGCCTCGACCCACATCTTTGGTGGTAAAGAAAGGCTCCATCATGTGGCGGACGACGGGCTCTGGAATACCAGATCCAGAGTCCGTGACCCGAATCTGTACAAAATGGGGCAAGCTTCGCACCTCGATCTCGACCCACTTCTGTTCGAGCCCCTCGATCGCATCGTGAGCATTGTTGAGCAGATTGAGAAGAACCTGACTGATCTGCGTCCGGCGACAGGAGAGTGTGAGATGGAGATCGCCAGCAACCCTGAGTTCTATGTGACTGGCTCGAAAGCGTTCTCCGCAGAGATCGATAGTTTCTTCGATGATACGCTGTAAGAGTTCGTCTTGCTGAGGATCTTGGGCGGCATCGCGCGCAAAGGCGCGAAGGCCTCGAATAATTTTGCCGATGCGCAGACACATGCTCTCGATGTATTCGAAACCTTTGATCATATGGGCCGGTTCGAGAGTTCCGCTCTGCAAGCTCCGGCGCAGCTGAAAGGCTCGCCCTTGAATCACCGCGAGTGGATTATTGATCTCATGAGCAATCCCTGCAGCCATCTTGCCAAGGGCTGCTAGCTCAGCCGATACGATGAGCTCCTGCTGCTGTCGGGAGATGATCTGAGTCTGAGCAACCAGAGTCTGCATGTGCTCTCGGAGCTTAAGATTGCTCTTTCTCAGCTCGATAAGCTGGGTCACTTGATGAGCCAAAATTTCAAGAGCGCGCTCCTGGGCAGGACTTAAGGATCGCGGCTGATGATCGATGACACAGAGCGTTCCTATGGCAAAATTATCCGGTGTCTTAAGCACAGCTCCGGCGTAAAAGCGCAGCTTAGGATCGCCAACCACCAAAGGATTGTCGTAAAAGCGCTCATCGGCTTGGGCATCTTCAACAATAAAAATTTTTTGTTCGTGAATGGCATGACCACAGAAGGAAATGCTGCGTTCAGTCTCGGGGGCTGTGAGGCCCTTGCGAGCTTTGAACCACTGTCGTTCGGCATCGACCAGACTCACCAGGGCTATTGGAGTCTGGCAAATCTCTGAGGCAAGCTCGACGAGCTCGTCGAAAGAGACCTCAGGCTCCGTATCGAGGAGTGCTGTTTCAAGGAGCGCTTGGAGGCGCTGGCCTTCGTTTTCTTTAACTTCAGCTGCTTTCATAGAGAACTACTCTTTTCTCACCCCTTGGCCAACCGCACTCATCTCAGCCCTTGGGAGAAATGTAAAAAGCTCGCTTTCCGGAGGGGCATCGGCGGAATGGGGTGGATCTTAAGCTATCTGATGGAGAATGTCTTGATGTGAAACAAAATCGCACCTAATCTAAAAGAGGCAGTCAGGAGTGGTTCGAAAAAGAGGACGTCATTGGACACACGTTCTCCAGCACTGCACCAGACTTTTACCAAAAAAAAGTTATGCGACAGCGGGGATGCCTCATCTTTACTAGAAAACCATCCGATAGAGGCAGAATGCAACGGATGAGACGATCTCTTGCATCAGGAGTTTCTCACCCATGACTACGGGATTGTGATCATGAAGCTGAATCTGAAAGCCGCGAAATCCTTGCAGAAATCAGAAGAAACTCGAAGCTCGGGACAGCATCACCTCCTGCTCGTCGACGACGAGGCTTTCAATCTTGCAGGACTCGAACGCATACTTTCTGACTCCTACAAGGTCTCAACCTTTACCTCTGCACCTGAAGCCCTTGCTTTCATTGATAAAGGTGGACCTGACGCCGATTTCTCAGCGATCGTCAGCGACCACATCATGCCGGGAATGAGCGGCGTTGAGTTTCTCAAAGAGCTGCAAAAACGCCATCACCCAGCTCCGCGCATCATGCTCACAGGCTTTGCCGCCCTAGATAACGTGATTACAGCCGTCAACGAAGCCAGTATCTTTCGCTATCTGACCAAGCCGGTTCCTCCGGACGAAATTAAGCGCGCCGTTCGCGACGCACTGGCTTTCTACGAAATGCGTCAGGAAAATGGCCGACTCATAAGCATGGTAAAAAACCTCATTGAACGGAACTCGCAGCTGAACAAAAAGCTCGAGCAGTTCGAAGGTGTTGCAACCGAACAGAAAACCGAAAAGGGCACACCTGCCCCTCGGCGCCATGAAGTTGCGATTCTCTTTGCTGATATCCGTGGCTTCACGAAACTCACGCGGCAGGTCGAACCTGAGCTGGTCATCGGAGCCCTTGATCAGATCTTCAAACCGGTCCATGAAATCGTCTATGAAGCGGGCGGTGTGGTGGATAAGCATCTGGGCGATGGCCTGATGGCCATCTTCGGCCTCACCGGTGCCCCCATCCTCAAAGCCACACTAGAAGCGACTGCTCGAATGTCTGAAGCCACAGCCCAGACCCTGGCAGCCATGGAACCTCCCTTCGATCAGCTCAAGGTTTCCTTCGGTCTCGCTTCTGGAACAGCCGTCCTTGGACAGATGGGCAGCGTTCAGAAGAGCGATCTTATCCTCATAGGTGAAACGGCAAACCTCGCAGCACGCTTGCAAGAAGCTACAAAACTCGCTCTCAGCTCGGATGAGGGTCGCAATTGCCTTGGCGAATTTCCCCGAGTTATGGCACTCTGCAGTCCGAACATGCTGGAGGACAGCACTCAGTTCAAGCGAGTCGACTTTACCGGATCGCTGGCGATTCGCGATTTCCCAGATATTCGCGCGGTTGGGCTGTTCAAGGCCTAAAGCTCTCCTCCAGTGCAAGCTGAGCTCAGCAATGCTGGAGAGGAGTGCCCATGTCCCGGAAGGTTCTGACCCCCTACGAAGCCCATGTGATCGAAAAAAAAGGCACCGAACGGCCTTTCAGCGGCCAGTATGTCTACACCCTTACCCCCGGCACTTATCACTGTAAAAAATGTGGCACAGCTCTCTACGAGAGCCAGCATAAATTCCTGTCGGACTGTGGCTGGCCTAGCTTCGACGATGAGATCCCTGGAGCTGTGCAGCGCAAGGCCGATAGCGATGGCGAACGCACCGAAATTCTCTGTGCCGCCTGCGGAGGACACCTAGGCCATGTATTTACGGGTGAGCAGCTCACCGACAAGAATGTTCGGCACTGCGTTAACAGTGTGTCCCTTCACTTTCACCCCAAAGCCATCGCAGAGACTCAGGAGATCATCTTGGCCTCAGGCTGTTTTTGGGGCACCCAGTACTATCTGGGGCGTATCCCTGGAGTCTTAAGCACCACGGTCGGCTACTGCGGGGGACAGGTCGAGCATCCGACGTACAAAGAGGTCTGCAAGGGCACCACAGGCCATCTGGAAGCGGTTCTTGTGCGCTTTGATCCCAATCAGGTCAGCCTTCTCGAGATTCTCAAATTCTTTTTTGAGACTCACGATTTTACTCAAAAAGATGGTCAAGGGCCTGATATCGGCCCTCAGTACCTGTCTGCTGCCTTTTATGGGAATGAAGAAGAAAAGACGGCCATCGAGGGGGTGCTCGCCGAACTCCGGCAGCTCAGCTATACACCGGCGACCAAGGTGCTTGCGAAAGCGCGTTTTTGGCCGGCAGAGGATTATCACCAGGAGTACTACGAAAGTAAGGGGGAAACCCCCTACTGTCATCGCTACCGCGCGATCTTTCCGCGCGCTAAGCAAAAGTCTTAGAGCCCTTCACCCGTTCGCCAGGTTCCTACGGCGGTGCTGACTGAACCGGCATTGGCCCCATGATGTGTCCCTGTGGGGATCGCTGGGGTTTTTCCGGTGGGGTTCAGAGTCTTATCGATCATCTTGAGATTCTGCCCGCAAGCGGTAGCGTTATCTTTATCCATGAAGTCGTAGGCAAACAGACCGCTGTGACAGCCTTTGCAAGACTGAAGCGACTGACCAACGGCCGTAAAGCTTTGGGGGGCCTTACACTCGCGATAGTTGGTAAGACCATCCAAGAGAGCAGGTTCCAGAGGTTCAAGCGCCGAAAATCGAAGTTTGATCTTGTCGCTGGCCTGAACCCCTTCGAAGGGAACAGTCAGAAGATTGGCTAAGGGAACTGTGCGCCCCTTGGGAATTTTCATACTGATGTTGGTACCGATGGGAAACTGCGTTTCCTTCCCATCCGCTCCTACCTTCACCAGCACAGGGCGATACAAGACAAAGCCAGTACTGGCCGGAGCTTTGATGGCAAATCCAGAAAGCGAGATCGAGGCGGGCACTGTTCCCGCAGCGGGACTCACAGAAAGTGCTGCCGAGAGGGAGGCGCCGGGCAAAGTCGATTTAGCTGCCGCCAAATCGAAAGTCGCCGTTCCATTGGCCACAGCAATCGCTGGTGTCGTCGGACCGGCTGGGACGGTGGTATCGACAGGAGTCCCCATCCCTCCCCCCGCTGTGCCGCCTCCGGCTGCTGTACCGTTGCCTGAACCAGTGGTGGTACCTTTACCCGCACCTGCGCCAGCACCCGTGCTAGAGCCTGTCTGCACAGCAGATTTTGGCTTCGGAGCATCAGGGGCACACTGAAGGACCCAAGGCACCAGACCGAGTATAAGCAACGCTCTGAAAGCTTTCATACTCATCCCTTCCCGACTTCATAGTTGCATGACGTATGGGCCACCTGACCCAAAGTCAGGTGGCCCCTATCGTGCGTCAGTTACGTTCTGCCCTCACACTTAGCCCATAACGAGGTTGGTGTGTGGGTTGCCGCCCATACCTTGGACGACGGCGGTCGGAGCCTTTGCAGCGGCGCTGACCATACCCCAGAGACCTGGGACTGTAGGTGTTCCATCTGGCAAGCCAACGTTGGCATCAGTCTTACCGCTAGTTCCTACCTTCACATACTTACCCATGACTGTTGCTACCGTGATCGATGCATGGTCAGAACCAGGCAAGGAGCGGGCAAAGTCACCGAACATCACGATCACTACGTTGCGATCGGGAAGGTTCAGCATGCGATCGGTAAAGGTTTTGAGACCTGGCATAACAGTTTGAGCCACCTTTTGACGAGCGCGAGCGCCGCTGGTGTCACCGTGTGTATCGTAGTTCAAAGCACCACCATCCACCATGGTCACCACGTTTGTTCCCGAGCGTATCATCAGCTCAGCGGCTGCAAACTTCGCAGGCATGCTGTTGACAGCAGTTGCTGTGAGCTTATAAGCGGTCATCAGCTCTTGAGCATTGAAAGGCTCAGCGGGCTTCACCAAGGTTTCGATACCAGCCTTATAGCCGTTCTTCACAGACTCAAGCGACACAGGGTTCCCATCGAGGCGCTTGCTCGACATCGCTTGCGATCCGGCCAAGCCTTTGGCAGCAAAGTCACGCTTGGGCATAGTAGGATCGGGAGCACCACCGCCCATCGCATCGATGGTCGATTGCATGTCGGTGATCTGCTGAAGCGATACACCGCCCACTGTCGTTCCTGGACCAGGAACGATCTCTGCACCTACGTTGGCAGCTTTGATTGAGCCGCTTCCGCCCATACCTGAAGCCATGGTCAGCACAGGCGAGACATTGTTCACTGTAAACTGAGCTGGTTTCGCTGCCCCGTGGGCCGCGATCCCGTGGCGCACACCGACCGAAGCCATGTGGCCTTTGGCGAAAGCACCGAGAGTATTGAAGGTCGAGTCGACGACAAGGTCGTTCCCGAGGTTCAGTTGGTTGGCAGCTGTGACTCCGAAAGTCCCTGCCCCTGCGAAGGAGCTGGCGCTAGCGAAGAGAGCGTTGTAACCACCTGGCAAGAAGATCACAACTACGGCGGCCTTTTCACCACCTTGAGCGAGAGCTTCAGGGGTCCAGATGCCTGGTGCTACCATTCCCCCAAGGGCCATGGCACCCGTAGCTGTTGCGGATAATTTAAACAAGTCGCGACGTGAAATATCAGATTTCTTAGACATGTGCATTTCTCCTTAGTATGCTACGAAGCCAGTGGCTGCCATAACCGAAGCGAGGGCGTAGGCCCAACGTGCTTTCGCGTCGGTCTCAGCGGCAGTGTCTACCACCGCTATTTTAACACAAGAAGCGACCTGATCACTCGTAGGCACTTTATTCCATACCTTGCGAGCGAAGCTGTCACAGGCAGCTTTTGCCGACTCTTCGGTGGGTGCGCTGCTATACTTAGCGTCGCTTGCTGTCAGAGTCAGAGCTGCTTCGTACGATACGCGGTAGGTGGTAAACAAAGTCACAGCAGAAGCCATGGGCTCGGTGTACCAGCGATCTGCTGCCTGAGCAAAAGTCGCCGCGTTGGCATCGAGAGATTTCGGAACAGCGCCGAGAACGCGTTGAAAGTCGCTTTTCAGAGCACCGTAAGGCTTAATCCGGAAGCGATCGCCTTCCATGGGTACTTCGGTAATACGCGAGGCTGTCAGTTCCACGTTACCAAAACCTTTGTAGGTCTTACCGGTGTTGCTGCAGGTCAGCATACCTTTGGAGTCAGCGGTACCCGCGCCTCCAACCCCTGAGCCAGCACCTTGGCTTACGACGCCAACGCTATGTTTTGGTGGCTTTCCACAAGCGATCAGTCCGAGCAGTACCAATATCGAAAGTTGAGTCTTAAGTTTCATGTTCTTGTCCTCCAAATTACTGGCAGAAGGATTGGTCTTTAGCAATCGCACCCAAGGCGGCTTGCATCTGACCACTCGATTTCAAAGCATCTACACACGCATCAAAGACTTCGGCTTCACAAGCATTTTCGTTGCGGCCGTAGAGGTAACCAAAAGCCAAGCGGCAGCTGTTTACCAGGAACTGATCCGAACTAACCAGGGCTGTGACCAGCTCTTTGTCGTCTTTGAGCATCTGATCGCCCAAGACTTGCTTAGCCTGACCATCGGGAGGAAGGAACGTGATGGTCTGACCTTGACGTTGTACTTTTGAGAGAATTTGAGCTGTCTTGTCGAGAGCGTACCAGCCATCGAAGTGACAACCCTTACAGGCAGCAGCCGCGCGACCTGTTGCAGAAACATCGGCTCCTGGTGCATTCGTGGTCGCGACCAAGCGAAGACCGACGATGTTGTGTGGGATCCGGTAAGCAGAGGTGAGCTTCAATCCAGTGAGCTCGTTACCTGCGTAGCGCTCTAACCATGCTTTGCTGCGGAAGTAGCCAAGTCCATCCGCTTTGTCTGTGACAGAGACAGTTGCAGCTGCACCTGTTCCCGTTGCAACGACATCATAAGGGCCTGAGAAGAGATCCTTCCAAGCTTTTTTATTCTGCACCACGTACTTCGAAAGGTGGTAAGCAGAATCTTCTACCGAAGTTGCTCCTGGAGCATCGTTCATTTGAGAGTTGATATAGCGCGCGAAGCGCTCGATAAAGACAGGATCCTCTAAGAGTTTATCAACCTGACTTTGAGGATCTTGACTCGCAGCCAAGTCCCCAGCGGCGGCATTGCCTAAGAAGGCAATCGACAAACGGTTTGCACAGCGTACAGACTTGCCTTGGTCTGCTTCATTCTGAGCTTGTGCTAAGCCCCCGACCTGAAGTCCCCAAGCGAGCCCGGCGAGCATTGCTCCACCTGAAACCCAGAGTAACGTTTTCTTGACGATGTTAGCCATTCCTATTCTCCTGACGCCCGATAGTAATGTAGTGTCCCCTACCTTGCAGAATGCGTACCATTCGGTTGTTTGGAAGGAGTTCTAAAGATTCTGGTGGCTTCAGAAGTATGGTTCTGGCGAAACTCGCGACAGATTCCCGCAAGGAAAACCGGCTTTTCCGGATTTACTTGAATTTTCAGAAACTTGACACTTGACAGCATGTATAAAAGAGAGGCAGACGCATAGTCTTTGCTGCTGGCCAGCTAAAAGTCACGGAGATGACTTAAGAAAAAACTCCTCTTACCCTTTGGTAGAGAAGTTTTTGGGGTTCAACTGTCAACACTGTCTGACAGCCTCACGCTCGAGCTGAGGACAAGGGAAGAGATAGGGGACTCTCAGCGGGTGAGGAGCTTGAGGTCGCCTTTGATCTCCTGAGGCGCTTCGCCCTTAAGCACCCGTCGCATATTATTGAAAAATTGCATAATGAGATCCATCTGCTGGGAGATCACATCAAAGTTCTGTGACTCGGTCAGGACCAGGGCTTCAAGCTTCTGCCCAATCTCACCCAGGTGAGCCTGTTCGGATTCGACACGTTTGGCGACCTTATCGATTTCAAGAACGATCCCGAGGAGCTGGCCGACCATGTTGCTGCCCGTATTATCGATACTCGAACGGGTCTTACCCAAGAATTGGGAGAGGTGACTGTTCTGCGACATCTCCCCCATGATCTTTTGAGCCATGTCGAGCTGCTTTGAGATCGCCTCGTTCGTATTACGAAGACGCTTTGAAACAAGCTCGGCAGCTCCTCGATAAAAGGAGAGAGCCACAGAAGCCGATGATTTCAGCAGTTCATCAAAGCGATGCTGCTCACAGAACAGCAATCGAGCGGTCTCAGTGGTAACAATGATATGAGCTGAGGATCGCTGCCCATCCTCGAGCAAGGACATCTCGCCAACACAGCCTCCTCGAACAATTTTTGCCAGCTGGGTATCGGAAGCCTCTGTAAAAACGCCGACCTCCCCTTCCAACAAGATATAAAGCCCCTGAACAGGAAGCCCAAAGGTCAAAATCTTTTCACCTTTTTTCGCTTCGCAGATCTCAAAAGCTTCTCCGAGAATTTCTGTCTCAGTTTGATCTAGGTATTTAAAGATGGGAATCTCTTTGAGCCCGATCTCAAGTTTCATGGCTGTTCCTCTAAGTGGAGGGCCTGCGTTCTTCGCGCAAAGTCACCGCACTTTAAGGTTATCGCCAAGGATTAGATCTGTCAAATCCTGTGCTTATTCTCTCTTAGATAGGCTGGCGATCCCACGGAAACGTTCACACCAAGCCATGGCACAGTCTCTGCAGAGCTCTAGGTAGAAGATCTGTTACAAAGGAAGTCGATATGATGCGCATCGCAAGTTTCCTCCTGTCGAGCCTGCTCCTTTTTCCCGCCCTCGCTTGCAAACAGCAGGGAAATCAGGGGGCTACTCCAAATCCTGTCGGCGCTGCCAGCTCGGGTGACTTTTACGATCAGCTCAACCGCTTGGACCAAGATCACCTGGACGATCAACAGCGTATAAAAAATGAACAGACCACGCGCCAAGAACAGCTTAGGGCCTTAAACAATCGTATCGATGAACTCAATTCTCAGATCAAAGGTTCGCAGAAACAAAAAATTCAAGACACTGCTAACATGCAAGCTGAAATCGATCGCCTCAAATCGGAGCGCGAAGAGATTCAAAGACAAATCGACAGTTTCGCCACTAAGAGCAGTTCCACGCCCAGCGCAAGCACAGCAGGCTCGACAAGCACCCTCGGAGTCAGCGGCTTTCCTTTCTGTGGCGATCGCTATTACGGCACTGAAT
>CANGNB010000124.1 GCA_947454545.1 Oligoflexaceae bacterium | reverse complement strand
CGGATGAACAGCTGAACCTGAGATCGGGCTACACGACAAGCAGCACCTATCAGCCTGCTTTCGCTCCCTCGATCTCACCTATAGCAGATAAAGAGCGCTATGCAAAAGAACTCGGCCAGTTCCGCTATTTCCCCGATATCAAGGTGATCATCACCAACACCAATCATCCCGTCTTCACGGAAAACCCCGACTACAAAGAAAAGCTTGCGAAAGGTGAGCCCTACACCCTCACCGGGAGCATTTTTATCGAGAAAATTCCTCCTGTTCGTCAGATACCGCGCCGCGACGCTGAAGGTAAACCCATCATCATCAAGGGCGACACTGCCTATCGAGTGACCAATCGCTTTGGGACAAATGAAGAAACTCTAGCGCTGGGCTTTCACCTTTGGACCGAATACTACATCGATCATAGTCAGCGCTCCTTTTCGGGCTTTGTCACCGAAGTGGGTGATGAGCAGCCTCGCTATTTCGTCGGTAAGTATGTGGGTGTGAGCACCGCCCCCAATGTCACCTATGAGAAGGATATCCGTCCGATCCTGACCCAGTACTGTGTCTCCTGTCATCCAGGAGCTTCAAAGACTGATCTGAGAGACTATGCGTCCGTAGCCGCTCACAAGGAATCGGTCGTAGGCCGTGTGATCAGTTCAGGAGCTGGGCAGGCGGGTCTTGGATCAGACAGTATGCCGCCCAATG
Organism: Oligoflexaceae bacterium; assembly: GCA_947454545.1. Lineage (GTDB taxonomy): Bacteria > Bdellovibrionota_B > Oligoflexia > Oligoflexales > Oligoflexaceae > Oligoflexus. The sequence continues at coordinate 10,752 of CANGNB010000124.1, read as the reverse complement.
GCTTTGCTGACAAAGCTGAAGGTGAGCGCGTGCGCAAGGCTTTCTATGATTGGAGCCAGAACAGTTTTAAGGAAAAATGAGGCGAGTCACAGGCTATGCATAAGGTCTTTAGCATCTTCAAAGTTTGGCTTCTGCTGTATGCCGTGCAGCTGCATGCGAAACCTTTGGCTCCCGACCTTTTCTGCAAGGCTTTTCCCGATATCCCTGCATGTGCCGGGAGCGCCCTGAAATGTTCGTTCTGTCATATTCCAGCTTCTTCTTCGACCAATGCTTTTGGGTCCTGCCTGCAGGCTCACCTTAAAGCCAAGCAACTTCCTTATCCCAGCACGCGTGAGACCATGGCAGAGGCCATCACTGCCATCGGTGATCAAGATTGCGATCACGATGGTTTCCCGAATAAGCAAGAGCTGCTCGCAGGAAGTCTGCCTGCCGATGCCAACAGCCTTCCCTACGCCGATCGCTGTACCGAAACTCGTTCGCAGGCGAGTGCCTCCGCTCCGCGGTGGAATCACTGCACCGCGGACCTCGCGTATGTCTATCAAAAAGTCTGGAAAGATTTTTGTGGTGAGCCCCCTGAATTCGACGAGTATCAGGATTTCAAAAAGCTCAGTCCCGACAAGAAAAAAAGTGCCCTCACTAAGCAGCTGGACGATTGCCTGGCCAGCAACAATTGGCGAGGCAAAGATGGTGTCATCTGGGAAATTGGCCACTATAAAATCAGGCCTGTAGGCTCAGTGAAAGCGGGCGAGGATCCCGGTTTGATTCCCATCGTTGATTACTACGCCGACTTCAATCTCTTTGTTTATACGCAAATTGATGGGCATGATGCGCGCGACATGCTCCTCGCTCCCTATACCGTCTCGCGGACAGGCGGCGGTAGCCAACCTACGACGTACACGATGCAGTCGCCCGATCGGCTCCGTGATGGACAGCTGATGCAGCCCCAGTATCGGGTCGGTCTGCTCTCAACTTTTTGGAACCTCGGTTTTTACCTCAACTTCACCGGTATTGCTCGGGTTCTCGTAGCCCAGGCTTTCAACGCTTACCTCGGTTTCACTCTTTCGGATATGCAGGGTCTGAATCCCCCTGATGTCAGTCTCAGCAAATTCAAAGATTACGATGCCAAGGGTGTGGCCCGATCCGAGTGTGCCGTCTGCCATGAAACGATCGATCCTCTGGCGTACCCTTTCCGCAATTATAACGGCCTCACCGGCACCACTCCCAACCAGGTCTTCGGGAAGGGAACTCTAGCGGACCCAAGCAACCTGGGTGATGAAAACAATCTCATCCCCTTGTCCTATTCGCGAGCTCGCCTCACAGCCTTAGATCAGAGTTACCCGGGCATTATCGAGATGCCTGAGACCGGCTTTATCTTTGGGCAAAGGGTCGAAAGTCTAAACGAGTGGGCCCAAGTCCTGGTCAACAGCGATGCTTTTGCTGCCAATCTGGTTCGCGACTATTGGAAAGTCCTGATCGGCCACGAGCCCAAGACTCCAGGAGAACACCAAGAGTTCACCAAGCTCTGGAAGGATTTCAAGACCGTCCATCAGTATAGTGTCGATGCCATGCTGCACGATCTTGTTAACACGGAGGCCTATCGTGTTCCCTAAGATATTCCAACGATGGCTCACCTTCGGCATCTGTTTTGGCCTGCTTGCCTGTTTGCAGCAAGCTCCCAAGAACGCGAGCAGCAAAAGCCCACTCTCAGGCGCTGAAGGCACCAAAGCAGGTGCTGGGGTTCTTGCCTTACAAGAACCAGAAGTCTCTACTCTCAAGCGAGTGCGACCACGCCTGCTCGGCAAGAGCTTAGCGAAAGCCTTAAACCTCAATCCGCAGGGGATGTGCCTCGAATTGGGCAAAATTCCCTGTATCGATCTGGTGCATAAGGTTGCTCTCGGAGGCATGAATGCCTATGGCAATTCTCAGTACCAATTCCCGCAGTCTCCGGGCATCACCTCGCCCATCGCCTTTGATCGTGTGATTCTATCCGCCTGTATCCAGCGCGCGCAGATCGATCTCTCCAATACGGCTGAGGCCTTTATTTACAAAGATCTCAAGCTGAGTATCGATGGCCGCTTGGTTAAGGATGCAGCAATCGATGCGGCGCTTGACCGGCTTTATCAAAAAGCTTTCCTCAGAGATCCGAGTGTGCAAGAACGTGAAGCCCTCAAAGATCTCTATGAGGACATCTATCATACCGAACCAAACGGAGCGGCCATCAATTGGATGGCGCTGAGTTGCTATGCCGTCCTCAGCAGTGTGGAATCGGTGTTCTATTAAAAATGTAGGAGTCGCACCATGGATCCCAAACTCCTCGCTTCTTTGCTCCGCCAGCCCATAGCTCGGCGTAAGCTCCTCCAGATGGGCATCCCAGGCCTTTCGACTCTGCTCCTTCAAGGCAGTCCGCTCGCCGCTCTGATGGGCTGTAGCCCACAAAAAAACCGGAACAGCTCAAAGCTCTCCGGCGCCGATGGAGACCGCAAGTTTCTCTTCGTCTTCGGAGCGATGGGAGGAGCTTCGATCAACGACAGCTTCCTCGCTGTGAGAGAATCGGAAGTGAGCGATCCCAATCGTTTAAACGTTTTCCCCGACCTTTTAGTTAAGGGTGTTGAAGGAACTGACCTGCGTGCTGTCGATATCGCGATCGATGCCATAGGCCCCCTGCCCTTTAAAGTGAAAGCGATTCAATCACGCTTTTTGAATAAGTACTGGCGCGATATGATGGTGGTCGCTGTCAACGGGACCACAGTCAGTCATCCCGAAGGGCAGTACCGCAGTATCACAGGGAACGGCGCTTGGAACCAAAGGACTCTGCAAGAAGCTGTTGCTGCAGCCTATGGGAAAGATCTGCTCTTGCCCAATGCTAACATGTGTACCGTAGGCTTTGCCGAACCAGGCAAGGATGTCCATCTCCCTGCTTATGCGCGAACCGAAGCTATTCCTGATCCTGCCTTCTTCCCCTTTGGTCTCCATGGCTATAAAGGGATTCAAGGAGCACCCAAAGGCTCGCTGATCGAACTCGCCCGTCGTACCCGGGACACGCGCCTCGAGCCAGAGTCTGCCTTTATGCAAAGCTATGCGAACAATCCTGCAGTTCAAGAATGGCTGCAGATTCGCAAAAAACAGGGGAGCGTCGAAGCTCTTGATCTCATCAACCAGCTCAATGCCTTTAAAGATTCCAAGGATCTGCCCTTCAAAAACTATGGACTCGTTCCGAATGCGGAAGCCGAAGTTCTCCGCAGTGTGTTTCCAGATATCGGAGCCGATCCCCTACAAACCCAGGCTCTGCTCGCCTATCTTCTGGTGACTCAGGGACTCAGCTGCTCGGTGAGCTTTGGTCTTGGCATGAACCTGAGCATCGATGGCAGCGATAAAGACAATCTTCAGATGACCAACACTCCCACAGCCTTTGACTATTCTCACAACGCTCATCGAGCGACGCAGGCTGTGCTTTGGCATCGGATCTGCGATACTCTCGATCGCCTTATCACCCTTTTGAAAGCGACCGAGTATCGCAATGGCCAGAGCTATTGGGATCATTCTTTAATCTATATCGCCAGTGAATTCGGTCGGGATAAAACCCGTGTGGATGGTGCCAAAGAGTTCAGCAGCGGTCACAATGTTAACAATGCTGTGACTATCCTCTCGCCTCTCATCAATGGTGGCAAAGTTTTAGGAAAGGTGGACCTAGCCAACCTAAATATTCACGGCTATGACCCCTTTACCGGAAATCCTCAAGCAGGTGCAGTGATGGGGGAAAAGCACGTCTACAGCGGTATATTAAAGGCGCTTGGTGTCGAGACCAAGGGCGCGGATTTGCCCTCGGTGCCGGCGTTTCTTCGGAGCTGAACAGCTCTCTGTTCCGAGAGAACATTTTAGGGCTGAACTTCATTGACGACACACCAATGCGAGGGATCCCCGTTATTCCCCCAATCTTGGTCCTTTTTGCGACAGATGTAAGCCCCCCAGCAGCTAAAACTTTCACCATAGCCCTTGGCAAAAGCCTGACAGCTCGGATAGGGGCTGGACGCGGGGGTACTCGCCGCAAAGCTAAAACGAAAGGCGTTGAGCTCCCAGCCTCCCTGATCGATGGCGAGGCGAATGATCTGCTCACCCGTGCGGAGATAAACATGGGGCAGGCGCACGTCACGCCACTGCCCATCTGTAGAATTCAGATCAAGCTCAGTGCTGATAGCGACCCCATCGCGTTCGAGATGAAGGCGGCCACCTGCTGTCGAGTTGCGGACGCGAAGGCTGAGCTCATAATAGCCTGACTTAGGCGCCACAATTGTATATTCAAGCCATTCCCCGTTCTCGAGATGGGAGAGCGCGTAGCCTCCTCCAAGATCATCGGTGGCTATAAGATCCACATCATCATCGCGATAGACACTCCCCATGTTGCCCTTATTCGTATCATGATAGGCGATGCCCTCACCGCCTTTGTCGTAATTTTCGGCCTGGACGGTCCCCGGCACTTGAGGAGGCGGGAAAAACTGAGGAATTTGTTGGACTGGGCTACTGCCTTCGTCAGGCAATGGTTGTAAGGGACAATCCTCGAGACTAAGCTCACTGGTAGGGCTTACGCGCTCCTCGAGACCTAAGCTCAGCTCAAGTGTATGCTCCTTCGTCTCAGTATTTGTCACCTGCACAAACAAAATGCCCTGTGCGCGATCCCAGCGCCAGTAGCCCACGTTCGAGCGGGGAGCCTGCTGCGGGATACGAAAGCTCTCTAAGATTTGCTTGTCAAAGATGACCCGTTGCGGGGCTGTGTTGATATGAAATTCAAATTGATAGGCTTTCGGTATAAACTCTTTATTACTTTCGTTTACGTGCACAGCGATGCTGCTGGCATCGGGCTGACTTTCAACAACGATCTTGGTCTCCGTGTAGAGCTTTTGCTGCTCATAGGCCGTCGTCTCACCATCATCCTGATAGAGCAAAAACTCCGAATGACCCTCAGGATAGATTTCAATAGTCAAAGGATCCCAAGGCTTTTGCCCTGTATAAGCCATGAGGGGAGCTTTGGGAATAATCGCACCAGCTCGCGCAAACACCGGAATACGATCCTGAGGCGCTGCTACACAAGCTGTGCGCGGACCTTCGTAAACGTGACCCAGGTCACGATCAATCCATCGCCCCTTAGGAAGGTAGACCTGGCGTCGCTCGGTTCCTTCGGTGACAACAGGCGCAACTAAAAGCTCATGACCAAAGAGGTACTGATCCCGCAGATTATAGACAGCGGGATCATCCTGAAATTCGTAGACCATGGCTCGCATCAACGGCGCCCCAGTTTGATGAGCTTGCCAGGCATAGGAGTAGATGTAGGGCAAGAGCCGATAGCGCAGCTGAAGATAGCGGCGAGAACCTTCTTCGACTTCAGGGCCGAACATATAGGGCGCTGATGGTCCCACATGATGCGCACGTGTGATGGGCGAAAAGACGGAAAACTGTAGCCAACGCTGATAGAGCTTACCGTGATCTTGTTCATTGTCTTTGTAGAGCCCTTGCAAAAACCCGCCGGAATCATTTGTCCAGTAGGGTATTCCCGAAAGGCCCGTATTCAAGGCTTCCGGAACATGGGCCATAAAAGTTTGATAGTCCGAAAAAATATCGCCCGTCCAAATCGCTGAGCCGTAGCGCTGGATCCCGGTAAAACCAGTTCGGGTAAGGATAAAGGGTCGAGACTGAGGCGCATAAGTCTTTTGCATGTCATAGTAGGCTTGGGTATTGAGCAAGGCAAAGGTGTTATGAATCTTATCGCGCGAACCACCGTGGTACTGGGTCTGCAGCGGTTCCCCTTCAGGTTCAGTGAGATCCAACCACCAGCCATCGATCCCTGAATCGTAAAGGGGCTGCAGCTGGGGCCAGAGCCAATCCTTCATTCCAGGAGCGGTAAAATCCATAAGATCGCCCCCATAATGCCCAGCTGTGACAGTATTGCCCTGACCATCGGTGGCGAGGAGCCCGCGTGCTTTAGCATCTTGGTAGTTGCTGGCATCTTTGCGCAGCATAGGGCCCGCATTGGATATCAAAAAGCGCGTGCCCTTTTCCCCGTACTCTTTAAGCTTTTGTGGACTTTGCCCCTTCCAACGCTCGGCCCACTTAAAATTCATCGGCACTTCGGCCCAGTCGTAGTCGATGACCATCACATCCATGGGGATGTTGCGCGTCCGGAGATTCTGGACGACATCATCGATCTCATCCCAGTTCCAGTAGGTGCATTTGCTTTGAATAAAACCAAGGGCCCAGAGAGGTGGGAGAGAAGGCCGTCCCGTCAGCCGGGTGAGACCTTCCAAAATATTCGAAAATTCGGGGCCATAAAAAAAGTACATATCGAGCTCGCCCTGAGCTGCCTGAAACGTCAACTCCGTGCTTTGCGTTTTGCCTACATCCACTCGGCTGCGAAAGCTGTTATCGAAGAGTATTCCGTATCCGCCTGCACCCGTTCCTGTGCTCAAGAGAAAGGGGATAGGGATATCGGCTGTCACATGACCTTTGCGGATCTCTTGTCCCGTCCACATATCTCGGACCGAACCTCTGCGGTCCATACGCCCCAAAAAGGCATCATTATCTTCCCCAAGTCCGTAGACATGCTCGCCTTCAGCTAGCTTTTGCCGCCATTGCAATGCGGGACTTTCACTATCCCAAACCATAGCTCCGGAAGCCTGAGGCTGGAAGATTTCACGCGTGCCATCAGCCGTCAGCACACGCAGGGACAGGGGCTGTTTTTGGACCTGAATACGCAGCCGGGAACTTACGACGGCCAAAGCTTCCGGAGTCTCCTCCACGCGAAGATCGAAACTTCGCGGCGCCTGTTCGAGCACAGAGACCGAAGGATCGCGGGAAAAGCTTCCCGTTGGTTCCAGCCAGAAGCGAACCACACCCGCATCAAGAAAACGGACCAAAAGACGCTCGCGCCCATCCGTTGAAAGAATGATATCGTGTCCCTGACGCTCCCAGGAACTCAGCTTTCGCTCCGAAAGCACAACAGCTTTTCCCCAAGCCACTTCGCTTAGAGCTAAGATCAGCTGAAAAAAGATGAGGCCGAGGGGTACCAAACGTTTGCTGCCACACATACACATTCCTCCAGATCTTGGTCCGCCTCATCCTAGACCTGAGCTGGCGAAAATGCGTTCGGAATCGAACTCTCATTTTTTCGTAATGAAGCCCTTGCAAAGATTTTAGAAGACGCAAAAAATCCCCAGGATCGTATCGCGATCCTGAGGATTTTAAGACTGAGAAGCTTAGAGGTTCTGCAGCAGCGAGTTGACCACCTGACCTTGCTGATTGGCCTGTGCCAGTACCGAAGCACCTGCCGATTGGAGTATCTTAGCAGAGGTGTAGGTAGCTGTTTCTTCAGCGAAATCAGAATCCAAGATCCGGCTGTTTGCGGCCGACAGGTTTTCTGTCGTCACACCCAAGTTCGAGACCGTCTTATCTAGGCGGTTCTGAATCGCACCGAGGTAGGCGCGATAGTCTGCAACCTGAACGATGGCTTTATCCAGCTGCATGATGCTCTGTTGAGCTGACTGCTTGCTGTTCACACGAGTCCCGTCTTCACCACGGCCGATCCCAAGGGATCCTTCTCCGGTCGTGAAGGCATTCAACTTGCCCAGGTCGACCTTGATGATGTTGACTTGGTTGCGTTGCTCAACACCATCAACACCGGTCATGTAATCTTTACCGATCTGAAATTCGAGCGGATAGGTGCCGGGCTTGTTGGCCACTTCTTCTGGGAGATCGGCATCACCCACGATCAACTTGGTACCGTTGAATTCTGTCACATTCGCGATACGATCGATCTCGTCTTTGAGTGCGATAAATTCCTTGTCGATGAACCCGCGCTCCGTTTCCCCGACAGTATCACTGGCCGCTTGCACGGCAAGTTCCCGGAGACGCGTGAGCATGTTGTTGGTCTCATCCAAACCACCCTCGGCCGTTTGCACCAAGGATATCCCATCCATACCATTGCGCTTCGCTTGGTTGAGCGAGCGAATGTCGGCTGAGATGTTGGAGGAGATGGCCAAACCAGCGGCATCATCAGCAGCTTTGTTTATCCGCTTTCCCGATGCCAATTTCGCTGCAGATTCCTGCAACGTATTGGTGCTGTTGGCCAGGCGACGCTGACTGTTGATCGAAGATACGTTCGTCCGAATCCTTAAGCCCATAATGAGGACTCCTGTCCAAGGCTAGTCATTCTTACCAAGAAGGCAAAGTTAACCTAGGATCGACAAAAGGGGGCCCAACTTAAGTACCGAAACGAAAGAATTCATCAAGATCATGATATTATTAATAAATTTTTCTAGGAAAGCAGCTTTGACGCGTGTTGCCGTCGCCGGTAGAGGTCGAGAGAAATGACTGTCTCTGTTTCTGCGCACTCTTCAAGTCCCGAAACACTCACACCTAAAAGCCGAATTTTGCGAGTGCCAGCTTCCGTCATGCGTAAGAGTTGACGAGCAATGCCCTCGATCACAACGCGATCCGCAGTGGCTTCACTGACACTGTGGCTGCGTGTGCACCGCTGAAAGTCAGCATACTTCACTTTGAGAACGATGGTGCGTCCTCGCAGCCCCTTACGCTCCAAAGCCTCAGCAACTTCTTCACTCAGTCTTACAAGCTCTTCTTCCAGCCGCCCCCAATCGCTGATGTCTTCTGCAAAGGTGTCCTCTTTGCCGAGAGACTTGCGTTCTCTTGCCACCTCTACCGGTCTGAGATCGATGCCGCGGCTGCGCTCATACAGCCAAGCTCCCATCTGCCCGAGCGCAGCTTCGAGCTGTGCCTCCGACCACGACCAGACATCACCGCAACGAACAAGGCCCAGTTCGAGCAAACGCTTTTCACTGGCAGGACCGATTCCATGCAAACGCCGCAGAGGCAAGTATTCCATAAAGCGCAAGACCTGCGGAGGAGTCACTATGGTCAGACCTTGAGGCTTATGCATATCCGAGGCGATCTTTGCAATCAGCTTGTTAGGAGCCACACCCGCCGACCCTGAGAGCTGCAATTCGTCTTGAATAGCTTCTTGAATCTGACGCGCTATCTTACTCGCATAGAGTCCGCCTGCATGATCGGTCACGTCCAGATAGGCCTCATCAAGCGACAAGGGCTCGATGACAGGCGTGAACCGCTGGAAGACTTCATGGATAGCTTGCGATGCTGCACTGTATTTTTCAAAATCAGGCCGTAGAAAAATCGCCTCCGGGCAAAGGCGTGCTGCCTGAGCGCAGGACATGGCGGAGCGAACGCCAAATTTTCGAGCTTCGTAGCTCGCGGTGCAGACAACGGCTCGCGACTGCGGGGAACCACCGATCACCAGCGCTTTCCCGCGCAATGAGGGGTCGTGCTTCACTTCGACCGCAGCATAAAATGCATCCATATCGAAATGGATGATCTTTCTCTGCAGCAAAGATGGATGGATAGAATTCTGATCCACGATGGAAAGGACCTCCTGCCCAAGGTCTACCATACAAAAGCATAGCACACAAGATCGAAGGCTTAGCCGATAAGATAGCCGCCATCGACAGGCAGCAGAGCTCCTGTCGTATAGGAAGCAGCCGGAGAAACCAGGTACAGCACGGCAGCCGCCATTTCGTCTGGCTGAGCGACACGCTGCATAGGAATGTGCGGCAGGAGCTGCGCATTCAAGAGCGCCTCGTTTTGGATAAGGGCAGCAGCGAATTTTGTATCTGTTGCTCCTGGCAGCAGAGCATTGACGCGTATACCAAAGGGTGCACATTCGCGAGCGAAGGCTTGTGTCATCGAGAGGATAGCGGCCTTGGTGATGGAGTAGATACCTTGCATGGGTCCAGGGATTTTGCCATTGACCGAGGCTACATTGACAATAGCTCCTGAGCCTTGAACGCGCATGATTTTTCCAGCTTCCGCACTTGCAAAAAAGTAGCCACGAATATTCACATCCACGGTTTTTTGAAAGGCTCCCAGATCCGTATCTAAAATGGAGCCGAAGTAAGGATTCGCCGCCGCATTGTTTACCAGAATATCAAGACGACCGTAGGTCTCACGAATCGTCTGAAATAGAGTCTGAATCTGATCCATCTCACCGATATGACAGGCGATGGCTTGCGCCTTGCCTCCGGCCGCCTCAATCTTGCGGACAACCGCTTCACAGGCTTCAAGTTTCCGGCTACTGACGAGGACAAAAGCTCCATGCGCAGCGAGCATACGCGCTATACTTTCGCCGATGCCACGACTCGCGCCCGTAACGAGGGCAATCTTACCGCTCAAGTCAAACGGATGACGATAGTCCATACTTTCCTCGCTGCAAGGATAGGTTAATATTTTGCCTCAGGGGCTTTTCTGCTTGCTTTTGCTAAGTTCTTGCCGCTTTGCACCATGAGCTTTCGGAACAGCGCAGGCCAATACCTTTTCACATACCAGATCAGGTTGTAATCCCAATGACTGGTGATGAGATACTGCTGAGACTGCACTCCCTGGTAGACTTTCCGGGCGACATCATCTGCGGAGAGCTTGGATTTGGCGAAGAGTTTTTTTGTGATACGTTTGGCATCGGCCGAAGGCGAGCGCATCCCTTCGGCTAGATTTGTCGGAAAGAATGCTGGACAGACGACACTGACCCCGATCCTGTCTTTCGCAAGCTCAAGATAGAGCGTTTCGGAAAGGGCGACGACGGCAGCTTTCGTTGCATTGTAACTACTCATCTCAGGCGCGTGCACGAGGCCTGCCATAGAAGCAACGTTTACGATATGACCTGCTTTTTGGGCTTTAAAGAGT
>CANGNB010000123.1 GCA_947454545.1 Oligoflexaceae bacterium | reverse complement strand
TGTGTTTTGAATTTGGAAGCACCTCGACGAATGCAGCCTGGTTGGCTCTGAGCTGTGTGAAGCCGACTCCCGTCCGTCAGCAGTACAAGACCGAAACCTTTCCGAAAGGTTCTTTGCTGATCGATATGCGCACCCAGATGTGTGCCCGCATCGATACCAACAATGCAGCACGTGTGCAGCTCTCTGCGTGTCAAAGAAACGGATCGGAGGAAGAGCTTTGGAATTTTTCCAGCCTCGACACCGATACGGGCTCATTTAAACTCAAAAATCTCAAGTCAGGTCTTTGTCTTGCGATCAGTGCGGAGAAAAGAGTTGTGCAGCAGGACTGTGCGGGAGCACCCGATATCTTTGCGAACTGAAGGGGGAGACCCCCAGTTTTCCTAGAATCTCAGTTGAAAGCATCTTATCCTTATAGCTCGAGCTGTTCGAGAGTAGCGTCATCGACCCCCTGGGATGAGAAGAGGAGCAAGGCAGTGAACATCGGCAAATTTGCGATTGGGCTGGGATTGGTTTGTGCTCTTTGGCAGTGTAAAAGTACTCGCAGTCGTCTTCAGGAAGCCTCGACAGCCAATGTCCAGAATTTTGTAAATGTCCAAAATGGTCAGTTGATGCTCGAAGGGCACCCCTTTCGCTTTGTTGGTTCCAACTTTTATCGCCTGGCTCTGTCTGATGCCTTTGGAGCTCAGGTGATTCAAGAGACTTACAATGGCAAAGTCACCTATCCCCAGATTGAAAAGGTCATGGAAAACTATGCGGCCGAGGGGATTAAGGTCGTGCGGCTCTGGACTTTTTCCTGTGAGGGCTCTCGGGGTACCAATGTTGTGCCCCCCATTTTAAATAAAGACTTCAGTCTCAACCCCAAGGGTCTTCGCCAGCTAGACTTTACGATAGCGTCGGCGGCTCGCCATGGTATCAAACTGATCTTCCCCCTCGTCAATTTCGAACATGAGTACTGTGGAATGGAGTGGTGGGTAGAGAATGTTCAGGCGATCGCTCCAGCCGACGCGAAATCACGGTTTTTGCAGTCCTGCTTGAGCTCAGATCGCAAGCTGCAGGCAGTTGCCAAAGCCGGTGAAAGCTGTCCTGCAGGCACCACCTCGGCTTCGACTAAAGAGCTATTTTATACGGAAAGCCTCGTCAGAGCTAAATTCAAGGAATATGTGACCGAACTTTTGCAGCGGCCAAACTCATATACTGGAGTGGTGCTGCGCGATGATCCGACCATCATGGCGATAGAGGTTTCGAACGAGCCTCATACCTCCGATTTTTACGAGTGTATGCTGGCTGACCCGAGCCGTAACACCCTGCAGCGCTGTCAGGACATCATCGATGGCAAGGTCTCTGGGCTGAGCTATGCCAGCTTTCAGCCAGGGACTTTGGTGTATAACTGGCTTTCCGACATCAGCGCTTTTGTGAAATCTATCGACAAAAATCATCTGGTTTCAACTGGCGAAGAGGCCTATCGCACCAGCCATGAGAGCGCGCGTTGCTTTCAATTCCGTGCTTGGATTCACAATGGTTCTAAGGGCGTTGATTTCGCTCGGGATGCGAGTATACCCACAGTGGATATCATGAGCACGCACCTTTATCCGGATAACTGGGGCGTGCGCCCGAGTGAGCTCAAAGATTTTTACGACTGTGTGTTTGCGGATCGAGCCCGCTTGGCAGCCGAGCACGGTAAGCCTATCTTTATGGAAGAGTCTGGCTTTCGCGAAAGCTCTTACTTAAAACCTGGAGAGTCGGCGGGCGCTCAAGACGAGCTTGAGCTTTATCCAAAAGATCGCGCCTATTATATCTCACGCATGTTTGCCTATGCTTTGACCGCTGGTTTTCAGGGGACGATGGTGTGGCAGGCGGCGCCGCTGACTGTGAACGATCAGGTTGCCGAAAAAGATTCGTTCACCTTTCCCATTCTGAATCGTGTGAATGGCAAAGCCGAGTATACCCGTGAGGGCTTTGCTTTGGCGCGACAAGTGGAATGCATGAACAGTCTCGAGCAAGGGGGAAGCGTAAAGAACTGTCGCTTTCTCTGTCCCAAGGAGCAGAGCAGTGATGGCTTTTGGGCAGGAGACCTGAACTATGCCTGCCGTGCCTATCAGGGCGGTTCCAGTACCGCTTCAGGCGAATTTCCCCTGTGTCCTTCGGGAGTCTCAGCACCCGGGGGCTGGGGATGGGTGACCGATGAGACTCTGTGCAATGCCTATTCAAAAACCGCAGATCAATTCAAGACCAATAGGGGCTGTAGCTGTAAAGCTCTCTGAGCACAATGAACCCATGAAAAAGGCAGGGGAGCGAGTGCACCCCTGCCTTTTGCGTACCTAAAGCTCAGGCCTTAAGGTTGGAACTTGAGGTCTTCGCGCCACTGGGGATGAGCGAAGTGCAGGCGCTGATCACAGCCTTCACTGGCCACGGACTCTGTGAACTCGATCGTGCCAATCTTTTGAAAGGGCTTAGGCTGGCCGCGTTCACCCTCAGAGGTCACAGCGATATCGAAGATGAGCGAGCCGCCATTATTTTCGATCGCGAGTTCATCGCGGAAATCACTGATGAGTTCTCTAGGACCGGGGCGGCCCTGGATCTGGATCCAGCGGGGTGTGATAGCCTGTGAGGGATCACTTTCACCCAGTTCGGAGATAGGATAAAGCTGACGAACCGAAGGATCTTTGCCGCCCGCGGCTTTTTCAGCAGTCGAGAGAGCTCGGGCCGCTGCTGCGGCAACCAGCAAGTTCGGAGCATTGTCGACGCCGACTTTCAAATCGGAGATGTCGTTGCTCATGGCAGCATCGCGGTAGTGCGGATTGTAAGTGCCCCCGAGGTTATCGATCACAAAGAAGTTGGCGGTTTTGAGTAATGAGTCATCGTTTTCATAAGCCGTTGGAAAGATCTTACCGGCAAGACCAAGGGATCGCTTCTGTCCAGATTTGACTTCGGAAAGTGCGGCTGAGGCGCGGGCCAAGATAATGCCGCGCGAACCTTCTTTAAAGTAGCCTGTATAGGGTGTGGGCTCAGTGATCGTCCAGGTGCCCTTCAAGCAAACACCGTTTGCATGCAGAAGTTTGCGAAACGAGGGAAGAACGTCGCTTTTATCGGAGAGGGTACGAGAAGCCGCTTTTTGTAGCTTGTCCCCCATGATCCCAAAAAAACTCGAGGTGGTGACTTTGTAGAGAGGAAGCTCGGCGTAAGCTCCCTGCTGAGTTGTGGCCCAAACTTCGCTCAGGCTAGAGCCTAGGTAGGTAGGAGCGGGATTTTGAGAAAGAGCAAGGGCGGCAAGGCCGAGGGTACTGAACAGCGAAAGCGTGACAAAAGTCTTCACGAGAAAACCTCTCTGGTTGAGACCGCAGCCTTTTGGATACTCAGTTTGCATAGGCTTGCGGCAAAGTTGGAGCTGATCCTTGGTTTTTCACAGTTTTTGTTGAGCGTTGAGCTGAACATATTCTTTGCAATTTGATTGTACGCAATCTATCTAAGGAAAGTCAAGCTCGAAAGGGCTGAGTTCTGGGAAGCTTGGGCAGGAGAGGCCTTTGTATGTCAAAAAGCGCTAGCCTAGGCTAGCGCTTCCGATGCAATAAACAGATCTCCTCTAGGTTAGATTAGGCGAAGGCTGAGTTACTTTCCCTGGAGAGCCAGAGAAGAAGAGTGCTTCTTGGTTTTGCTCTGATGCTGAGTTGTTTTTTTAAGCCCTAGCGCCTTTTTCTTTTCTCCTTTCTTGGCGAAGTGCTTATGGGTCTGTTTTTGATGACTCGCAATCAGGAGCTTTGGCTTATGCTGCTTAGCATCGAGTGCCTGTCGCTCGTGCCGTTCAACAGAAGTGTTGCTGGTCTTGGTCATGGCAAAGGCGGTTTGTCGCCAGTTCATGCGCGAGCCAGCAAAGACTCCGAGAGCGAGCACCAGAATCCCCGCAAGGGGCTTGACCGAGCTTTTTTTGACTCGGGCTGTGACGCGGTACTTAAGATCGATCTTTTGCGCTTTGGCTGCAGACGGGGAGCTAGTTTTCTTGGACATGGGCTCGAACTCCTCTAAGGTTCGAATGATACCTTGCCTTCGGGAGAATGGGTGTGAACTTTAAAATAAGTCAAAAACACATATAAAACAATGTGTTGCATTGATGAGTTCAGAGAGCTCGAAGCAAGGGGTGAGGGAGTTTTCAGGAGATTGAGGCTGGACCTTTGGAGTCGAAAAGGCTAATCAGGACCTCCAAGGGATGATTGAGGAACACCATGGCTTCTTACCGGCGCATTCATATCGAGATCAGCAATATCTGCAATTTACAGTGCAGTTTTTGTCCTGAGGTCGAGCGCGACAAGAAGACGATGAGCCCAGAAGACTTTGCGGCCATCGCCGAACAGTTGCCGGGGACAGTCGATGAGATCTGTCTCCATCTGATGGGAGAACCGCTGCTGCATCCTCAGCTCGCCACTATCCTCGAGATCTGCGAGACCTTTGCTCTGCCTGTGAATCTCACCTCGAATGCAATTCTTCTGCACGGCGCGCGCCGCGCTCTGCTGTTAAAGCCTATCATTCGTCAGGTCAATTTTTCTATCCATGCCTTCGAAGCCAATTTTGGTTCTGAAGGTGTCGGACCCTACTTTGAAAAAATACTGCGCTTTATTATGGAAGCTGAGCAGCTGCGACCTGACCTATACATCAACCTGAGGCTCTGGGACCTTGCTGATCCAGCAGCTGAGAGTGCTGCCAATCGCGAGCTCAGGGAGCGTTTAGAGGCGGCCTTCGAAAAGCCCATTCGCAGTGAAGACATCGATCTGCGACGCAAAAAAAATCTGCAGCTTCGTGGCCGTATCTATGTGCATTTTGATAGCCGCTTTGTTTGGCCATCACTCGAGCAGCCTCTGCGCTCACAAACTGGATTTTGTCATGGTCTTGGCAATCATTTCGGAATCCATGCCGACGGCACCGTTGTCCCTTGCTGCCTCGATAAGGAAGCTGCCTTGGCTTTGGGCAATGTCTTTGAAGAAAAGCTCGAGTCCATCCTCAAAGGCCCTCGAGCCGAGGCCATGCGTTCAGGTTTTGCGCGGGGAGAGCTCGTTGAAGATCTCTGTCAGCGCTGTGACTTTGTTCGCCGCTTTGACCGCAAGGCTCGTCGTCTCGCTCAGGGCTACCGCGACACCGTCTCGAAAGCTCCACGGCCGGAGTTATGATCTTTTTCCCATAAAAACTGCCAGGGACGCGCTTCTTCGAGGGCGTAAGCGAGCTCAAGCAGAGTCCGCTCTTCGCCAAATTTTCCCGAAAAGTGAATACCGAGGGGCAGCCCTTTTTGAGTTTTCGCGAGCGGTAAGGACAGTGCAGGCGTGCCTGTGACGTTGTTGAGAGGCGTGAAGCCCACGTAGGCTTTCAAGCGCGCAAAGTGTTCGTCAAAGTGGAGATCGGGCTTGAGATAGCCGAGTTTTGGCGTCGTATGGGCGAGCACTGGGGAAAGGATCACATCATAGCGTGCCATGGCTTTATGATAGTCATGTGTGCTGCGAGCAAGTCGATAGAGGACACCTGGCGTGCGATGCAGTTGCTTTTGATAGAGAGCTGCAAGTCCCTTGGTGAGACTCTCGAGCTGAGCACCATCAAAGTCTTTACCGTAGAGAAGTGCACTGACTTTGCTTGCGGCAAAAGCGATCAGCCCCCAATAAATGGTAAAGTCATCGGTAAAGGTCTCGGCAATCGGCAGCTGTTCCATCTCATCGACCTGATGGCCCATGCTCTCAAGCAGCAGAGCGATGTCATGAAGAGCCTGCTTAACTTCCGGATCGACGGGAAAACCTGTCGGAACTTTCTGGACAAAGGCGATGCGAAGCCTTTGTGAGCCAGGCCCATGAACAAGACCTATAGGGGGCAGCTTGGGGTTGCGAAGATAAGATTCGGCTCCATAGAGAAAATGTGCCGTGTCCCTGACGCTTCGTGTCAGCACTCCTTCACCAACAAGATTGATGGGGAGGCTGCGCGCGGTACGCGAAGAAATCAAGCGTCCGCGACTCGGTTTGAGACCAACGAGGCCACAGCTTGCTGCAGGAATGCGAATCGAACCACCACCATCGTTCGCGTGGGCGATGGCAACAACTCCCGAGGCAACAAGGGCCGCAGCCCCTCCCGAAGATGCCCCAGCGGAATAGTCCAAATTCCAAGGATTGCGTGTTGGTGGGGCGTGAAGGTATTCCGTGCTGGCATTCAGTCCAAATTCAGGCATGCGGCTCTTGCCGACAGGGACAAAGCCTAAGCTCAAAAACTGCTCGACGAAAGGATCGTGCGAGGTCGCAATCCGCTCAGGTATAGCTGCAGAACCCGCACGCGTTGGACAGCCAGAGAGATCCACGTTGTCTTTGATATACGTCGGAACACCTGCAAAGATGCCGAGCGGCCGGGCTGGAAAACGCTCGAGAGGACGTTTGACCTCTAGCTGCACAGCCGCTATGTGAGGCTCCATGCGCTGGTAGCGCTGCTGGGTGCAGGTGATGACCTCTTCAAGACTAATCTCTTTGTGTCGCAATCTATCCGCGAGACCTACTGCATCAAGATTTCCCAAAACATCATCGGTAAAGGCGTGAATGTGATTCATCGCGACTCCTCAAAGTGACAAAGAGACTAGAACCACTTTAACGAAAAGGTGCTGAAGGGGAAAGGAAATGATGAGTCTTGCCATCCTTCTGTACAAGACTTGTGCGGTGTCATGCCTAAGCTCTGGTCAAGAGGGCTTTCTGTCTGCGCTGTAAGAATTGAAAAATGCTGAAGAATTCATGGTTCCGGGGACTTGCCTGAGCGCCATCTTCGGTAAAGTCTGGAACGAAGATTGCAAAACTCCTAGGTATCGAGCGACAACGAGGGCCAAGACGTCCTCACATTCCTTAGGGGGACTCATGCGGAGCACTCGCGGCCTTCTCTTGCTTTCGAGCTTGGCTTTTACTGCTTGCCAGCAGCACACTGTTGTTGAGCAAAAGCGTGAGGCCAACGTCCTCGAAGGAGTCGCTCCCGCTCAAGAAAAGCCCCAAACCAGTCGTGAGAACGGCGATGCTGAGGGCCAAAAACCTTCACCTTACAAGCTCTATCCACCGATCTTTACCGTCGAAGCCTCGTCGTTGCCAGAACCTGGCCATGCCTTTCAATTTGCTTATGCACCCAATTCAGAGCGTCCCTATCAAACCGTGTTTGTCTATGTTGTGGCGGCGATTCCTAACTTTGAAGATGCCGAACAGGCTCCAGTGTTTACATCGGAATTTGAGGCTGAGCAGTTTATGGACCAGTGGGCCACAGAATTCGCTCAAGATCCTCAAAATACCGTAAAACTAGAGGCACTCACCAAGAGCTTTCAATGGAGTGTCGATGCGGCTCTCATTGATGACAAGGAAGCTGTCATTCCAGAAGTTCTTTTGAAGGGGCAACCCAACTATGTGAATCTCACCCAGCGTTTTAAAGCGCGGCGCTTTACTTTTAAAGCCCCTGGTGAGACGGCCGTGAAAGCTATCATCAATGGTGTCGAACGCAGCCAGGTGCGCTTTGCAATCCAGGCCTATACGCAGGCTGAAGAGGACGCAGGTAAGGCTCGCTACAATGATCCAACTACGGGCTGCGTGGGCTGTCACGGCCGCGATGGAGCCGGCGGCCAAGGTGCTTACATCAAGCACTCCTCCGATAACTTTGCGTTTCTTACCGACGAGCAGATTGCAGGGTATTTCCGTGATTCGAAGTACCCCAATGGCGAAGATTTCTTAGATGGCATGCATAAGTGGCCAGTTGCCGATGCGCAAGAGGAACGTGCTCTGCTCGCCTATCTTCGCAACAGCACGCCAGTGTTTGATAAGATTCTCGATCTTTTAGGACTTTCGAGCTTTGCCTTGGGCGCCCGCTCTGAAATCCCTAGTTTGCGCGCCTGGAGCCCGTACCGCTGAGGTCGGTACTGTAGCGAAAGGGTCGCTGCTGAGCGGCCCTATCGCAGGGCATACGCAGATCGAGGACGTCTTCGTTATAGGTCGCTTCAATTTTCAACGCACGACAATCCGCCAAGAGTAGCTGAACCGCGAGCGTTTGCTCGCGGATTTTTGTGCATTGGACCTGCACCTGCAGGGTCTCGCCTGTGATAGGAAGCAGGCGTAGCTGGAGGGAGTCGCTCTGCAAAGCATCGGCAAAGCGGCTGGCGAAATGAGCGATATGACCGTGTGAGATGAGAATTTCAGGCAGGCTTTGTAGCACGTCGATGGTCCATGCAACGGGGCGTCCCAGGGCTTCAAGGTGCCGTCGGAGACTGAGCTGCAAGAGCGAGACTTCGAAGAAATCCCCCAGATAATCAGCCGCACACAGTTGAGCCAATTGATAGTACGTTTCCGATGCCAGCTGGCTGGGAGCGAGGGCAAGACTGACCAGAGATTGCAGATAAGTGAACAGACAATAGTCCACAGAGCGCATGCGTGCGAAAGATACATCCAAAGAATTTAAAAATAAAAAACCGAGATTTCTCCCGGCGACGTTTAGTGGCAGGACTATACCGGCGCGAAAGCCCGAGTCGGCTATCCTTTGAATCGAACGCTGGGCTGGCTCATGCCGGTCCAGAAACGATTGGACCACCTCTTTAGCATCATGAAAGATGCGGATGTCCGTCGCCTTCAAGGAAAGCAGAGAACTCTCAGGTCGAACGAAGCAATGGTAACCAGGTCCCAGTCGATTGTCGCCACTCGCGACTTGCATCGAACTCAAGACTTCGAGGTAATTGCTCAAACCCATACGTTTTGCGATGCAGACGCGGTGGAGTGCTTCAAAGTCGGGCGATGCTGTGAGCAAATCATACACCCGCTGAGCCAAAACTTCGAGGCTATTGGCGCGAGTATTGAGCAAAAGGCTTGGGATCTTGCTTAAGATCGTAGTGTCGTCTTCACTAAAAGTTGCTAAGGGGGCCTTGGTCATGGATAAAAAATGAAGTATGTGATCACTATGCATGCGTACACCTTCCCTCAGGATCAGTCGTGCTCTTAGTGTAACGCTTAGCCTTCGTCTTGCGAAGTCTTGACAGCTTTATTTTGGCGCTCGCCAGCGGCTCACTCACCGAGAGACATGCGAAGTCATTAGACGCTTGAGCTTTGGCCTGTTAGCATAGGGTCGCGCTGTCTTTTTTTATGTGAGTGTTGTGTGAGCCTAGTGATCGTGACCGAAAAACCTGCTGTTGCCCGCGATATTGCCGCTGTTCTGGGGCTGCGTGAGCGGGGACGGCATGCCATTCAAGGACCTGGATACACTGTGACCTGGGCTGTAGGGCATTTGGTGACCCTTGCCGAGCCCCACCAGATCCGTCCCGCCTGGAAGCAATGGCGTACTGAGGATCTGCCCCTTCTGCCTGACGAGTGGCCTCTCGAAGTCCTTGAAAAAACGGCAGATCAGTTCGCTGCAGTTCGACAGTTGCTGACGGCGGCAAGCACCGAGCGGGTCATTTGCGCTACCGATGCTGGGCGCGAAGGCGAACTTATCTTTCGCTACATCTACGAAAAGTCAGGCTGTCGCAAACCCTGTGAGCGGCTCTGGATCTCTTCGCTGACACCCGAGGCTATTCGTGAGGGTTTGGCACGTCTTCGGCCCTTAGCCGATTATGATGGGCTCGCTGATGCGGCGCGGGCGCGGAGTCGAGCGGATTGGCTGGTAGGGATGAATCTGTCGCGCGCCTATTCTTTGAGCACCGGTCAAAATTTTTCGATTGGACGCGTGCAAACACCCACTTTAGCCATGCTCGTCGAGCGAGAGCTTGAGATTCGGAACTTCGTTCCGGAAGATTACGTGACGCTTGAGGCAAAGTTTCAAGCTCTGTCAGGAGTCACGGCTTATGCCGCGACTTTATGTGAAGATCCCGAGGACGACGGCAAGAAGGCTAAAACTCCAAAACCCAAACGTTTTGCTCTCGGAGCCCCGGCTATCGAAGATGGCTTAGCGCGCCTTCAGCGTTCACAGCATCACGTCCACAGTTTACAAGAAAAGCCTTCACGCTTGCCGCCGCCGCAGTTTTACGATCTGACGGAACTGCAGCGTCATGCCAATCGTCTGTGGGGTTTTAGCGCTCAGCGGACCTTGGATCTGGCTCAAGATCTCTATGAAAAATTTAAGCTGATCACCTATCCGAGAACGGATAGCCGTTATGTGCCAAAGGCTATGGTTCCCCAGATTTTTGCGATGGTCGAGACCCTTAAGCAGCGCTATCCCGAAGTGAAGGAGCATTCGTTTCTTATCGGTCGATTGGGTGAACGCTATGCAGACGATGCTTTGGTCAGCGATCACCATGCGATCATACCCACGGGACAAGGCCTACAGGCGGCCCTGCCGGCCGGTGATCATGGCAAACTCTTTGAGATGATCTGCAGGCGTCTTGTGAGTGCTTTTTTAGATGATTTTCAGGCGATGAATAGCGAGGTGTGGATACACTCAGAGCCCAAAGATAAATCAGCCGAGCAAGAACCTTGGCGCGAACTCTGGAATGCCAAGGGACGTCGCATTCTCGAACTGGGCTGGAAGAAGCTCGAAGATCGCCGCGAACGCCTGGATGATGGCAACCGTGATTTGCCAAGCGAATTACGTCTGGGGCAGGAACAAAAACTCCTCGAGGTGAAGCCTGAAAAGCGCAGAACCACGCCACCGCCTCGTCTCAGTGATGCCAGTCTGCTCACAGCTATGGAACATGCGGGTTCGAAGGTGAAAGATAAGCAGCTTGCCGCTGCTATGCGGGAGCATGGCCTCGGGACACCGGCCACTCGCAGTGCGATTATTGAGACTCTGATTCATCGGCAGTACATCACACGTGATAAGAGGCTGCTGCTTGCGACCGACAAAGCTATCCGCTTGATTGAGGCCGTGACTGCCGAGATCAAAAGTCCCCAGCTGACAGGACAGTGGGAGTTTCGGATGCGCCTCATCCAGCAGGGAAAGGAGCGCCTCGAAGACTTTGAAGCAGATATTCGCTCCTTTGTTCGGCAGATGACCCAGCTTGGTCTGGCGAATCGCTTGCAAGCGCCCGCCCCAAAAGCTTGGGAACCAATGGCTCAAACTCAGCCGCAGGCGCTGACGGATAAAGCTGTCCAGGGGGAAATGCTGAGTCCCGAAGCATCTTTACAAACACTTGTGTCTTCGGCACGACAGGATCTGTCGAGTATTTTACAGCAATATTTTGGATTCGCTCAGTTTCGTCCCCATCAAGAAGCCGTCTGTCGTGATCTCGTGCAGGGACGCGATGTGCTCTTGGTGATGCCAACGGGGGCAGGTAAATCTCTTTGCTATCAGCTGCCCGGTTTGGCTCTGGGACGACCGACAGTCGTGATCAGTCCGCTGATCGCTCTGATGGACGATCAGGTCGCTCGATTGAATGCCTTGGGTATCGCTGCGGGAGCCATCCACTCAGGAAAGGCGCGGGGTGAGTCCCAAGAACTTTGTCGGCTTTATGCACAGGGAGCTTTGCCCTTTCTTTTTATCGCTCCCGAGCGCTTGGGTGTTCCAGGCTTTGTGCCGTTTCTAACACAGCATAAGCCAGGACTCATTGCGATCGATGAAGCT
>CANGNB010000122.1 GCA_947454545.1 Oligoflexaceae bacterium | reverse complement strand
GAAAACGCTGGGAGCTTCTGGGGCTTCTGTATAGTCACCTAACAGGGAGTGCCGCAAGAGGGCCTCCAGCTGAGGGCAGTGCTCGAGCCAAAGCTGAAAGTCTGATGATAGTGAGGCGAGATGCCTTTCGAAAGGGGTCTGTCCTTCGAGAATTTTTACCAGGCTACGACTTGTGTCTTTAAGAATGTCATGAAACAAAGCCAGTTCTTCTTGGCCGTCAAAGAGCGCAAGCTCACGCGTGAGCCGCTGACGTTGTAAGAGGTTTTTGACTCGTAAGAGGAGCTCTTCGGGAACGATAGGTTTTGCCAAAAAATCATCGGCACCAAGATCGAGGCCAAGCAGGCGATCTTCATCACTCGCTTTGGCTGTGACCAGAATGACGGGAATCGTTCTGAGCTCGGGATCGTCTTGCTTAGCTTTTAATACATCTTCGCCGGAACACTCCGGCATCATGAGATCAAGCAGAACGAGATCCGGGCGCAGAGTTGCCATTTTTTTAAGACCTTCGCGTCCTCCAAACGCTAGACTGACCCTATAACCTTGGGGCAGTAGCATCTCTCGAATAAGTTCGCAGTTCAGAGCCTGATCATCGATCACCAGGACATGAGGGCTGTCACCAAACCACTGCAGATGAAAGTGGGCAGGTTTCGAGGGGATCGCAACCGAGACCTTGGTGTTGAGATCGTTGTGGTATTGTCCTCTCAGGTGCTCGCGACTAAAGACCTCAGGAGTCTGGAGATCCGAAAGAAGCAAGGTCCATTTGGATGCCGTATGGGCTTCGTGGTCGATGCGAAGCTCCCCACCCAGGCCTTCGAGAAAGGTTTTGATCAGGAGCAGATGAGCACTTTGTGCTTGATGTTTGCTTTCAAAGGGAAAGAGGACGAGCTTAGGATCTGTATGACTCGGATATTCCACGCTGGCTTCAAGCGTTAGCAAGCGTCGTCGATGATGGAGGGCCAGGGTGATTGTGGATTGGGGCGCTGGTCCTGCAATATGAGCTACATAGGCCAAAAGCTGTTGGGTGATGAGTCGTAGTTTGTCCTGATCTTGGACGATGGTGTCCTCGTCGAGATCCCACAAGCGCTTTAATTGGAAGCGAAGTTCTGGATGACTTTGGCGTAAGAGCTTTAGCTGCGGCAGTAGCTCCTCGGTAAAGCTGTTTAGCGAAAACTGACTAGCTTCTGCTTTTAACCAGGCACCCTGTCGTTCCGTGAGTTTCAGGAGCGCATGCAGATCTTGGCGTAAAATCTGACTGAGCTGCAGGCAGGTGCTAAGAACTTGGGTTTGTTCCTCCCGAAGCGAGCCGTAGTGAGATTCAAGGCAGAGGTGAAGGTAGCCGTGAAGACCGTGGAGAGGGGTTCGGAGTTCCTCAGCCATATGACGCCAGTATATCTGCGCCACTTCTTGCTCCTTACGCAACCTTTCCCCCTCAGCCTTCACGCTTGCGAGCTCGCCACGGAGCTGACTCAGGGCTTGGGCCTGCTGCTCGGCATAAAGGCCGCTGCGGCGATGATCCCGATACCAGAGGAGCATCATGCCGGCGAGTGGGGCTATGATCAGAAGAAAAAGCAAATGGAGTCCTTTCCACAGAACGCTTGACGCAGGGGAGATCGGCTAAGATTTTGAAGAGATTGAGGTCGGCGCCTAGGGACGACAAAAGGATGGCTTGACACTGTGCTCAAGGTCTGAATACTTCAGGAGAAGATCTTACTCCATGATCGATTAGAAAAAAGGCCACACGATGCAAGAGCCACTGAGCCGGCGCCGTTTTGTAAGCCTCGGGCTGAATTCCCCTTGGGTGTTACGCAATACAGGAAAGATGGCGCTTTTTGGACTGATGGGGGGTGCCGTTTGGCCCCTTTCGAGTGCTTTCGGGCAGAGCGTTCACGGCTACCACCACCTGCGAGCTCAGGATATTCGAATCTTACAGCGCCTTTTGCCGGTCGCTGTGGGTTGGCAGCGCTCGGCTCAGAAGGGCGAGGGACCCGATCTTGAACTTGTGATTCGAGGGCTCGATGAGATGTTCTTGGTGCTCTCTGAGCAGCACCGCAATGATCTCTTTTTTCTCTTCGATCTTCTGACCTTTCCCGTGAGCCGAAAAATTCTTGGACTGTGGAAAGATTGGGATGCTGCTACAGATCAGGAGCTTGAAACGATGCTTCATGCTTGGTCGGAAAGCTCCTTGGAGCTCAAGCGTTATGCCTATCAATCCTTGGTGCTGCTTTTGCAATTTGCTTGGTACAGCACAGAAAAAGGGGCTCAGCTCACGGGATATCCTGGGCCACCAGCAGCCATTCGGCCCTTTTTGCGAGCAGAGGGGGAGCTTTGATGCAATGGGACGATCCCTTTCGTCAGGGAAAAAACTTAGCCTCCTGGTCACTCATTGATGGAGCAGATTTGAGTGAGGATATCACGCTTGAAGCGGATGTTGTCATTGTCGGGAGCGGAGCAGGTGGGGGTGTGGCGGCCGAGATTCTGAGCCGCTCAGGACGTAAAGTCATTCTCATCGAAGAAGGTAGCCTCAAGAGTTCTGGTGATTTTCGTCTCAAGGAAGCGCAGGCGTATCTGGACCTTTACCAGGAGGGCATGACGCGATCGACCCAGGATGGGGCCATCTGTATTTTGCAAGGCCGCACGGTAGGGGGATCGACGACGGTCAACTGGACCTCAAGCTTTCGAACGCCGCGTGAAACTCTTGGCTATTGGGGCTCCGAGTGGGGGCTTGAAGGCTGTGGCGTAGAGGAGATGGCGCCTTGGTTTGCAAAGATGGAACAGCGGCTGAGTATCGAACCCTGGCTCAGTCCCAACTCAAATAATCAGGTTCTCGATCGAGGCTGTGAGGCTCTGGGCTGGGCGCATGCTCCGATTCCGCGGAATGTCAAAGGCTGTTGGAACCTTGGTGCCTGTGGGTTGGGATGTCCCACGAACGCCAAGCAATCCATGCTGGTGACCACGATTCCTGCCGCTTTGGATCGTGGAGCAAGACTGCTTCACCGTGTGCGCGTGCAGGAGCTTATCATTCGCAAGGAGCGTGTCATCGGCTTGGTTGCGGACATGATCGATCGCTTAGGGCGCGTTCGGCCCTTTCGTGTCACGATTCACGCGCAGCAATGTATTTTGTCAGCGGGTGCCATAGGCAGTCCGGCCGTACTCTTGCGCTCTGAGGGCATTCCCGATCCCTACCGACTGATAGGAACGCGAACCTTTCTGCACCCCTCCGTTTTTGGTTTTGCGGAGTTCGCCGAACCCATCGAGGGCTATCAAGGGGCTCCTCAGTCCTCCTATTCGGACCATTTTCAGTGGCGTGATGGAGTCGAAGGGCCTATGGGCTTTAAGTTAGAGGCTACGCCGATGCATCCGGTTTTTGCTTCGGTGATTATGCGCGGCCATGGTCTCACCCATTGGCAGCGTATGCAAAACCTGCCACATATGGCGGGGACTCTGGCTCTCTTGCGAGATGGCTTTCATCCGGAAAGCACAGGGGGGCGCGTCAGCTTGGGGACAGCGCGGCAGCCGGTCTTAGACTACAGGGTTGGGGCCTTTGAGATGGATGGGGTGCGCCGTGCATACTTGGCTATGGCGGAGATGTTTTTTGCTGCCGGTGCACAAAAGGTGAATCTCGGACATTCTGATTCCGAAGATTATGACTCTTGGGCTAAAGCGCGCGAGGCCATAGCAAAATTTCGTTACGAACCGCTGCGTCTGCGCCTTGGGAGTGCGCACGTCATGGGCGGTTGTCGGATGGGATCTGACCCCAAACGCTCTGTGGTTAATACGAAAGGGCGCTATCACCATCTGGAAAATCTTTACGTCTTCGATGGCTCTCTGTTTCCTACGAGTGTAGGGGCAAACCCTCAGCTCTCTATCTATGCGCTGGTTGCGAAGTGTGCGAGTGAACTTGCGGCAAGCTCATAAGAGCTTCGCAAGATTCACCCTCGTAAAGACCTGATCATGAAGTGCTTGAGCTAAAGGGGAGGCCCTTCAGGGCCTCTGGGAAATGGGCTTAGAGGCTGCGTGGCGCAGGAATAAGTTCGAGTCCATTCATGTAGGGGCGCAGCGCTTTGGGAATGCGGATGCTTCCATCACTTTGCTGGTGGCACTCGAGCAGTGGTATGAGAACGCGAGGTGTTGCTATAGCTGTGTTGTTGAGCGTATAGCAGATCACATTTTGCCCCTGCTTGTCTTTGTATCTCAGCTTGAGGCGACGCGCTTGAAAGTCGTGGAACGTCGAGCAGCTATGAGTTTCGCTGTACGCCTTGCGAGAGGGCATCCAGGTCTCAATATCGTGCTTACGCACCTGGCCTTGACCTAGATCCCCCGTACACACGTAAACAACGCGGTAGGGGAGCTCGAGCGCCTGTAAGATTTCTTCGGCATTGGTCAGCAGTTCGGTGTGAAGTTTATCAGAATCTTCAGTATCGGCCCGACTGATGATCACTTGCTCAATTTTCTGAAACTGGTGAACGCGATAGAGGCCGGCGGTGTCTTTGCCGTAAGTTCCAGCTTCTCTTCGAAAGCAGCTGCTTTGAGCCATGTAGCGTATAGGCAACTGCTCTTCTTTGAGAATCTCACCCGAGTGGTAAGAGGTGAGGGAGACCTCCGCTGTTCCAACCAAGACTAGCTCGTCGCGCTCTACCAGGTAAGCCTGCTCTCGCCCCGAGGGGAAGTAGCCGGTGCCTTGCATGGCTTCCTCTTTCACCAAGACTGGAATGGAGAGTTGGGTAAAGCCTTTGCGAAGGAGATGATCTTGAGTCAGTCGCAAAACGGCTTGCTCGAGCTGAGCTCCGTAACCTTTGAGAACGTACGAACGACTACCGGCTAATTTAACGCCTCGTTTGGTATCGATGATATCGAGAGCCTCGCCCAGGGCCATGTGATCTTTGATGTCAAAGTCAAAGCTTGGCAGTGTGCCCCAGGTCTTGACTTCCACATTCTCGCTGTCATCTCGGCCAATGGGAACATCGGCGCGCGCTGGAGCGGGGACAAGCAGCATAGCCTGCTCAAACTGTTCTGTAAGCTGACGAACTTCTGTTTCGAGTTGCTCCAAGCGGGGCTTCAGGGTAGCCACTTGAGCTTTTAAAGCGTCGCGTTCTTCAGGACGCGCTTGGGCGATGAGTTTTGATTTTTGATTTCGTTCCGCCTGCAATTGTTCCATCTCAACTTGCTTGAGGCGAAGCTCTTCGTCAACGAGGAGCAGGGCTTTCAAATCGATGTTCATGCGCTTATCGCGGATGGCTTTTTGAACGAGTTCGGCATTTTCACGGATGAATTTGATATCGAGCATCGGTCTTTCTCAACTCTCTAGGCAAGACGGATCGCAACGGGGATTCCGCTGCCCTCCTTAGGGGAATAAGTTCGCAAACCAAGACAAGCCAGCTTGGCATAGCCCAAGGGGCAAGCTCAGCGGGATGCAAGTGCCAGAAAGCACGACTATACATGCCCGAAAAGAGGCTGGCCAGAGCCAGTTGCAATTGCGTCACAAATACGCAAGTCGAGAGGCTCGCCAGCGCCGCGAGCGAGAGCAGCGAAAGCTTGATGAAAAAGCCTGAAAAACATAGATTTTTTCCCCTTTTTCGTCTAAGCAGGGGGCCTTGAGAATGCGGAGTTTCCATTCTCCACGCATCTTCTCCTCACGAGGCGCGAGGTACTTTCCTTATGACAACTCAGGCATCCGTGTTTGAAAAGCTGGGACTTCCCAAACAGCCCTATCTGCTGGCGCCTCTTGCAGGCGTCTCGGACCATCCCTTTCGTCGGATGTGTGCCGATCAAGGGGCTCACCTGACGTATGTGGAAATGATCTCAGCGACGGCCATGCTCTACGAGAGTCGTCGAACCTACGAGATGCTCACACGGCACAAAGAGGAAGAGATCCTAGGTGTGCAGATCACAGGCTCGAGTGCCGAGGATGTGGGACGTGCTGTAGCGATTTTGCATGGCCTTCCCTTCGATACCATCGACATCAATATGGGCTGTCCCGTGCGAAAAGTTGTCAAGACCGGTTGCGGCTCGGCGATCCTGCGTGATCCTGAACGCGTTTATCAGACAGTGAAAGCGGCGTGTGCAGCGACCGACAAGCCGGTCAGCGCCAAGATTCGCCTGGGCTGGGATCGCCAATCGGTCAATGCCATAACAGTCGCACAAGCCGCTGAAGCGGGCGGAGCTGCCTGGATTACAGTGCACGGCCGGACCCGTTCCGAAGACTATGGCGATCCTGTCGACCTCGAAGGTATGCGGCAGGTGAAGGAAGCTGTTTCTGTGCCTGTCGTTGGCAATGGCAATTTGTTTCAAAGGCAAGATATCGAGCACATGAAACTTGCGACCGGGGTCGATGGCTTCATGGTGAGTCGTGGTGCTATGGGAAACCCTTGGATATTCCGAGAGTTTGCCGACGAAGCTTTTAGACTCTCCATCGATGAATGGGAGCATGTTGTGCTCGCACATCTCCACCGACAGCAGGAGGCTTACGGTCAGCATCCCGCTGCTGCCGTTTGCATGCGAAAGCATCTGCTTTGGTATGCCAAAGGGTGGAATGGGGTCAAAAGCTTTCGGGAGGCTGTAAATTCCGCTGCAACTCTCGAGGACGCAGAACAGCTGGTTCGGGAATTTTCCGAAAGAATACGGTCCTCGGACAACGTGTTCCGGGCGGACATGATCCAAACTGAGACGGCGCAGAGATTCGCATGGGATCCAAAGTACGAGATGGATCGGGCCTTAGATCGAGGTGTGGGAGATGATGGCTTAGATAAAATGCCAGAAATCCAGATAAATTAGGATCTTATCCTTAGTCGTTGGGGCCGAACAACGTGTTTCGATAGCGCAAGTCCTGAAAAAATATGCAAGCTTGCTGCTTTCAAGTGAAAAAGGATTGGGCCAATCGAGAGTTCTCGAGTAAAAACAAAGGAGCGACCAAGGAATCCAAGAGGAACCCATGAATACACTCGCAACACTCTTAGCTTCTCTCAGGGATCACCCCGATCTTCGCTATACGGTGACCCTGGATGACGACCCTGTTGTGGCGTGTCTGATTGAAGAGACTTTGGGTCTCAAGAATTTCTCTTTTTCATCGACCGAACCTCTGCTCGAATGTGCTGAACATCTCAATCCCGTCGGGGCCTTTGTGGACATCCACCTCAAAGGAGAGTGCGGTCTTGATATAGTCCCAAAGCTGCGTGCTGCTTGGCCCATGACAGCCATCATTGTGATCAGTGGTGACGAGTCTGATGACAGCATACTCCAAGCTTTGGCCTCAGGTGCAGACGACTTTGTGCGCAAACCGATCTCCTCGGCAGAAATGAATGCACGGCTGCGCGCTCGCATCGAAAATCTCAACGATAGAAATAAGCTCAACCTCTTACGCTTTGGCGATTTGCAGGTAGATCTGAAGCACAAAACGATTGCGGGCCCCAAGGCTCAGCTGAGTCTCTCGTCGCGAGAGGTAGAACTTCTTGCCCATATGATTCAAGCCCAAGGCACCATCGTTTCTAAGGAAGTGCTCAAACGCCACCTCTGGGGCTCACTCAGCGTGAGTGATAACGCTCTCGATAGAAAAATCTTTGAAGTTCGTCGCGCCTTGCGCGAGGTCAGTGATACTGCTGAATTGCATTCAGTCTACGGTGTTGGCATGGTTCTGCGCATCCGCTCCCAAGCCAGTGAGAAGGATCTTCTTGACACGATTGAAGCTAAGCTGAGTCATCTTCACCAGGAACAGTCACAAACCCAGGACCACTCATCCCCTTGAGCTCACAGCTGTGAGCTCTCGGCTATTTCCCACCTTCATGTCGTGTTGAAACGTCCCCCTCCATATTTATGCTGGACAGCCAGCCAGTGTATTTTCCATACTCGGTGGGCAGCCCAAATTACGTTGTTTAAGGGGAGTATAAGCCATGCTCAGCAAAACCCAATGGAAGTGTCTTCTTCTTGGCGGCTCAGCGACGGAAGCTTCTGCTTACCTAAAAGCTGCGGCTTCGCGTGGCTGGGAGATGCAGCATTTTTCCTCGATGGATGATCTTGGTTACTTAGGTCGGGTGCGGGAGTTTGATGCCGCAATAGTTCATCAAGACCTGCATCCGCTTTCGGGCTTGGAACTTGCTGAGTACTTCGAAAAATTATTTCAATCCCTGCCCATGGTCCTCCTGACTTCGAAAGCTTTTCAGGTGTCAGCGACCGAGAGCTTGCCTGGAAGCATCATTGACTGTTTACCCAAGGCCGAAGAGCCCTCGGGAGTTTTGCGTCGAGTTGAAGAGGCTGTGCTGAGCCGAGATGGAAAAGAGCGTAGTCCTCTGAGGCGGCGTCTGGCTTGGTTTCTTTCTTAAGGGTGAGGAGTGCTCACTCCTCTTTCACTGTTTCATCACACATCATCGGTAGCGTTGCACTTCACTGGTCAGCCACTGTTTTGTCTTAGCGGCTACCGGGGTGCGTGCGAGCGTTATATAGACTTCAACAAACGAGTCACTGGGTTGATGATGGAGGATATGTTCGCCTTGGTTGGTCAGCTGACCTTCCATCAGGTCTCCTACTTCAATGTCTTTCGGCGTTTTGAGCACGAAAACACTGTAGGTACCATCCGCTAAGCGAACGGCGAAAGTATCTTCGTTTTTTATCACGACTCGAGCTTCCATGAGTTCCTTCCTCGGCCTTTTGTCTGACACATAGAAGCGATTCTAAAGCCAAGATATCGCCTTGCCAGGCCCAAAAATCGAGAGAACAGGGACCGTGCCTCAGCACGTCTTCTGTTTGATCTCTTTTTATCCCTATTGGTATATGGGACGATGCTAGCACAGGCTTGGTGTCTTCTGCAAGAAGACGAATACATCGCGGTCTGTGAAAAAAATCGCCGTGCCCACTTTGGCGTCGGGATACAGCCTCTGGACGCCTTCCTGATAAAGCGAAAGCTGCTGGTCGTAACGCCGCTCCTGAATATAGGCGGGCAATTGGGTATCTGGGGGTAGGTCGGCCACTGTCTTATAGTCGAGGACGAGAAATTCATCTTCCGAGAATTTTAAAAGGAGATCTATTGTCCCCCGGACCAAGGATTGTCCCTGAAGAAAGGCGATAGGAAGCTCAGGCCAATGTTGGACGGCTCTTTTGCAAAGTTCACTCCACTGCTGCGAAGTGAGAGCTTTTTGGAGCAGGGCTTGGGCTGTCGCAAAGTGCTCTTCAAACACCGTGAGCGAGACATCGGCAGGGCACAGTTCCATCCAAGCAGAAAGGTCTGGGGAGGGCTTTTGCTTGAGCTCATACTCCAGGCCAAGATGAACAAAAACACCATATTCACGGGCAAAGATGGCATTTCGCGAGCTCTTGAAACGAGTTTCTTCAGCTTCTTGAAGCAGACGAGCGGGTGCTAGGATCTTGATGGATCCGAGAGGACTCGCTAAAGCCTTTCCGATGTCTCTTTCTTTGAAACCTGAGATATGGGGGCGTTTGGTTTCTGTTTTTGCTTCAGAGCTCGAAGGGACGGTCATGTCAGGATCTCTAAACTCTAAAACTTCAACGCTGTCGTAGATCTTGGGGGCTGCACCGAGGTCTCGTGCTGAATCTCGAATCGTCTCGAAAAATCCTGAGCCTCCGCGTTTTCTCTTATGACCGGTGACCCAAAGGTGATACTGCGCGCGTGTGAGGGCCACATAAAGCAGTCGCAGGTTTTCCTGGTGACTCAAGGCTAACTGATTGTTTTCAAGATCTTCGAAATGAGTGTCATGTTCGGCACGATCTTGCTTACGTCCGATATAGGCGACACCGCTAGCATGAGGATGGCCCTTCATTTTTGCCCAATACTTATCGGTCCGTTCCCATTCCTCTCCTGCTCCAGCCAGAATCACTAGGGGGAACTCGAGCCCCTTGGCTTTATGGATAGTCATAAGCTGGACAGCCTGGTCAGACTGAGAAGCTAACGCTATACTTTTATCCTCAAAAGCCTGCTCCATGGCCTGCCATAGACTTATCCAATCCTGCCGACCTTGAATTTCACCATCCGCCACCCATTCAAGAAAACGGCGTAAATTAGCAGCTGCGAGGGGACCTTCTTCACCAAAGGCCATCTCATAAGCTTGAAACCAAGCGCCTTGATGAAAGGCCTGAATGAGAAGCTGATAGGGGCTGAGATGCGAGCGAAGCTTTTGCCAATGGCTCAGTAGCTGCGCTTTTTCTGGCGTAAGAGCTTTCAGATGAGCAAGGATGCGATGATGTCGGCTCGTGCGAAAGGCTTGTCGGTCCGAAGTTTGCATCAAAGCAGCGAGAATGTTTTGGTCAGATATGCGAACGAGTGGGCTTTTCAATACTTGGACAAAAGCTTCGGTATGAGAAGGAAAGGTCATCCATTTACAAAAGGCCCAAAGATCTTGGATTTCGGGACGATCGAAAAAACTCTGACCCTCTTCGATCCGCACAGCAAAACCCGAAGTTCTCAAGGCTTTTGCATAAGTGTCGGCATGGGTGCTGTTTCTGTAAAGGATCGCGCAATCCCCAGGATGAGGCCGACGCCACTCGGAAGCTTTTTTATCCCAAAGTTTTGGTGTTTCGGGATTTTCAAGCCAATGTCTAAGCTTTCGGGCGAGGTAATTAGCCTCTGCTTCAATCACATCTTCGTCTTCCGTTTGTTCGAACAGAGGTCCGATGGAAAAGGAAGCTAATCCAAGCACCGCGCTCTGACCTTGCTTTGTGGCTGCTGCATGCTGAGGAAAGTGAGGCCAAATGTGGGTGAATACGGCATTGACGAGAGCGAGAATGGTGGGGGCTGTTCGGTAACTAGCATTCAACTGAATGTCGTGAGCCTGTCGTTCCAAGAGATAAGAAGCCGCTTCGTCCAGAATTTCCGCCTCTGCTTCACGAAAACCATAGATCGATTGCTTGGGGTCCCCGACAATAAAAACGCTCGGAGTTAATGCCGATTCCGCTTCTAGGCCCTGGCCAGAAAGCATTTCTTCGCACATGGAACGAAACATCGTCCACTGAAGTATGCTTGTGTCCTGAAACTCATCCAAAAGCAGGTGCCGAATCGATTTATGAAGCAGATAACGGACACCCGCGGCATCGGGGTTTTGAAAGATGTGATAAGAGCCTTTGATGAGATCACCAAACTCGAGCTTGCCATCCCGTAGTTTGAGACTATGAATCTTTTGCTCATAGATCTCATAGAGAGCGACGAGAAGGTGGCCGAGGGAATTCAGCGACTTTCGTGCAGCATAAGCTTTTCGTAGTCGTGCGACGGTATGGACAGAATCGATCTCGTTTTCGACCGCGTCGCGTTTTGGTTTGCGAAAGGTTCCCCCATGAATATCCCAGGTCTTGGTGAGGATGCGTAACTCTTGAAGTGTATTCATATCAAAAGCTTCAAGGGCAGCGCGTGCCTCGAGAGCTTTGGGACCTGAGAGCAGATTTAAAATACGAGAGAGCTCAGGCTTAACCTCTTGGAGAAAGGATATCGCATCGAGTCCAGGCAAGGGATTGGGCAGGGGGTGATGCACCAAAAGACTCTCTTCAACGCTTTTGAGTTGGCGTGTGAGCCAAAGAAATGATTTGTGCTTCACTAATTCTTCAATGCGCT
>CANGNB010000121.1 GCA_947454545.1 Oligoflexaceae bacterium | reverse complement strand
CGAACCTAGCCCCGGCAGATAGTGCTGCTCTGAACGCTGACGTTCAGGCTATGCTCGGAGCCGCTCAGGCCAACAATCTCGTCGATGTTGCAAAACTCGCCAATAAGGTTCTCGCTAAGGCCAAAGGTCTTGCGGGAGCCAAAGCCCAAGTCGCCGGCCTCCTCGATCTAGGGAAGATCGTGAAGGCAGTGCAAGACTTGGCTGGTGCTGCTGTAGGTTTGGATATCGCAGGCGCTCTCAAAGCCGTACAGGATTTGATCGCTGCGATTGGCGTGTAAACGCCACTTGGTATCGCCCCCATCTCGATAAAATCGAGAGGTGCCCCGACCGAAGCTTAGAGATAGGCTTCTACGGTTGGGGTACTTTTTTTGTGCCGTTTTCTAGGGCCTGGGCCCAGCTATAGGCCGAACGCACATCATAAGCCCCTCCCAGCTGTTCCAAATGCTCATAAAGCGTGATGAGATAGAGGCCAAAGGGCAAAAATTCGGGCGGAAGTCGCACAGCATGCTCGCGGCAGCTGACAAAAATCTCATGAAAGGTTGTCCGAAAATCCTTGAGGGAAAAGCGGTGTGCTCCCTGCTCATCACCGCCAAAGTGCGCGCGAAAGCGCTCTTCGGCATGGAGCAGATTGAGCTCTCGGAGGCCTGCCCGAAACAGCTCGTCCTTCTTCTCATAAAAGCCACTATAGACACTCCGCAGGGCTTCTAAAAAATCTGGGCTCCACGTCCACACGAAGTAGCGTGGCTGCCAGATCCACTGCTCACCTTCCTTGCGAAAGGAGCGAAAGCGCAGATCAAGGCAGGCCGAATCTTCGTGCAAAATCTGCGCGAAGTACAGCCGCAGCAAGACGTCGGCTTGAGTCCAAGGCGCCTCTCGGGGCTCGACCCGCGATTCGGTCTTTGCCTCCGCAAGCGTGAGGGGCAAGCCCCAGCTCGGCAGCTGCTGGCTCAAGCTGCTGGCAAAGCTTGCCTGGCGACTCTCTTGAACGCTTTCACGGGTCAGCTGGGTGAGAATTCGCACCATATCCCAAGCGGGAACGATATCAAAAAAAACCGGGGAGAGAAAATCGAGGAGCGGGTACCACTCGTGCTCTCGAAAGCGTTTCAGGAACAAGCCGAGCATAAAGATCCTCGCAATAACAAAACCCTTGCGGTAGCCGCGCACACTGCCTTAACTTAGCGAAATTAACAGCTTCTGACCAGAAAAGAATCGGCTCCTCCAGCCGGCTTCTAGAACAAGGCCAAATACGCTACAATAGGGTCACTTCAACCCTACTCTAAAGGAGACTCCCTTGGTCACGCATCGCAAGCGAGCCCTGATGATCATCCTTCTCCTCCTCAGCATTGGTATCTCCTTTGGCTATTTTTCACGCTACCCCGACCTCAATCGCAAGGCTATGGTCGCCGAATCAGCCAGCGTTGCTGATACTATAGCCATGTGGCCTATCCTCAAGGTGAAGGCCTACGATCCCCTTTGGAAAAAAATCGTCTACACGACGGTCAACTGGGCCAATGATAATAAGAAAGGTATGACTTTCGGCATTATCATCGCCTCGCTGCTCGCCTCGCTCATGGGCTACGTCCACTTTCGACCGAGCAATAGTCGCTTTCGCAACACCTTCTACGGGTTTTTATTAGGCACGCCGCTCGGCATTTGTGTCAACTGCGCCGCCCCCGTGTTCAAAGGCATGCTCCAGAGTCGGCGTATTGAGATGGCTTTAGCGCTGATGTTCAGCTCACCAACACTGAATGTCGTGGTGGTGACCATGGCTTTCACGCTCTTGCCTCTTTACATGGCCGTGACGAAACTTCTCTTCAACCTTCTTGTGATCTTTGGCCTCGTGCCTCTGATGGCGCGCTATCTTCATCACTGGCCGGTACAGGATATACGAAAGCTTGAAGAGCTCACGGAGAAGCCGGTCCTTTCTTGGGACGATCCGGTCGTCGAACCTTGGGGAGCTGCTCTTAAAGGCTTTGCCAAAGATTTCTGGAAACACCTCGCCCAGCTCTTTACCAAAACGGTGCCGCTGATGCTCGTCGCGGGTTTTATGGGCTCGCTGGTTTCTCACCTCGTACCCCTCGATCTTCTGCGCGGCGCGGGTGGGCCGATGGCACTCCTTGTGGCCGCTGCGACAGGGATCTTTCTGCCCGTCCCTATGGCTTTTGATGTGGTGCTCACCCATGCTCTTTACACGGCAGGCGTACCGGCCTCGACAGCGATGATCCTGCTGCTCAGCCTAGGCGTCTTCAGTTTCTACTCGTTTATCATTGTCGCCCAAAGCGCTTCGCGACGCTGGGCCTTTGCTGTCACGGGCGCTCTGGTTCTAGCGATCATCCCTCTTGGCTTTATGGCTCCAAGCTTCCACGATCGCTTTTATCTGCAGCCCAATATCGATGCCTATCAAGCTCTTCGCATGGAAAACCCCGATCTCAATGGAGGTCCCACACCGCACCTGGCAGCAAAGGTGCCTCCGACGCAGCCGAGCGCCTGGACAGCTGGCGCCCCTGTGCAAACAGCAGAAGCGACCATCACCCCCTATCCTTTTCTTCCCAAAGCAAGCGGCGCTGATCGTTTTGTCTACCATGAAGGACCTGTCCTGGGACTCGACCGTGGCTTTTTCTACACTATTCGGGATTATCCTGACCCCTTTTGGATAGGCCGCGGCACAGCTTCTGGAGATTATGATCAGGATGGTTGGCCCGATATCGTCTTTGGGAGCGATCACGGCGTCTATCTTTACCACAATGTGGGCGGACGCTTTGAGTATGTGGCCGGCGTCGCCGAAAGTCTTGAGAATGAAAGAGTGTTTGCCGTAGCCCTCGTCGATATGAACAATGATGGGTGGCTCGATCTGTTTGTGACCAGCTTTCAACACGGCAATTTTCTCTTCATCAATCAAAAGGGCAGCTTTTCTAAGGAGGCTATTCAGGTCCCTAATGGAGACGGTGTTCTGACCGTAGCCCCGAGCTTTGCTGATCTGAAGGGCACGGGCTACCTCGATGTGTTCAACGGCAACATGGTCCTTGGCATCGCCACAGGCTTTCGTGAGTATGGCCTAGGGCGAGGGAACTCCATCACCTGGAATGAGGGTCTGCGCTTTCGTAATGAAGCTCTGAAGAGTCGGAATGGAGAAACGATGGCCTCCCTCTTCAGTGACATCAACAATGACGGCCACCTGGATCTCTATGAGAACAATGACTTCACCGTTCCCGATCAGATCAGCTTTGGCCAATCGAAAGGAACCTTCGAACCGCTGCGTGGTCCAGGCGTTCAACAGTTTCAAACACCCTATTTCTCGATGTCGGTCGATACCGGCGACGTCAACAATGATCTCAAGCTGGATCTGCTCGTAACGGGAACGATTTCGGGACGCCAGGATCTGGGCGAGCAGACGATCGATGGCGCTAAGCCAGAAGAGTATAAAAAAGCCAAGGATTCCATAACGTACTGTGAAAAGATCAAAGACCCTTTCTACAAAGCCAACTGTATCCGCAACCGCAAAAACGATGAGATCGTCAGCTTCACACGCCTCAAAAATCTTCACGTAAAAGACTGTCAGCGCATCCCCGACTCAGGACAGCGCGACACCTGCCTGCTCTCCATGATGTGGATGATCGTGACCAACAACGACGAAGAGGTCGACTGCCGCGATCGTTACAGCTTCGATCCCAAACTCCTAGAAGTGTGTGAACTCATGCGTAAGGCTGGTCCCATCTATGCGCGTGATGCCTTCCCCGACGATCCACCCCAGATCGATAAGCCGGTGCTTTACCTCGCGACACCGGATGGCGGGATCCAAAAAGCTCCCCAGGGCTCTTTCGAACATCCCGGTGGGTGGACGTGGTCTTCAAAACTCGCCGACTTTGACAATGATGGTTGGCTCGATATGTTCAATGCTGAAGGCGCCGTCCGCAAGGGTGAATGGGGCTTTAACGTTCTCATGCATAATAAAGGCAGCGGACAGTTCGAGCAAAAGCAATTTAGCTGGGGACTCGTCAACGACTTCAACCTCTTTTCCTTTACGCTGGTGGACTTTGATCGTGACGGTGACCTGGACATCATCGGCAACGGAGCTGATGGACCGCCGCAGATTTATGAGAATCAGCTGAATCCTCAACGCAAGAGCTTCGGGCTCCGCCTCCATGTGCCCCAAGGCAACCAACTCGGACTGGGTGCTAAGGTCTTCATTCGAGACAGCAGCGGCCGTCAGCAGCTGCGTGAGCTCAAGGCAGGTGGAGGCTATCAGAGCTTCGATGCTCCCGAGGTCTACTTTGGCCTGGATACCGCCGAAGCCGTCGAGGAAGTGCGCATTGTCAGCCTTTCGGGTAAGAGCTGGACCATCCATGAAACGCTGAAGGCCGATCAGTTCTACGACATCAAACTTAAGTAATCTGAGACCTTCCGGGAGTCTGAAACGGACTCTCGGGAGGCTTCCCTCTCCTCTTGCCTCACTACTTCTCTGTAAGACTTCATTCTCTGGGCTTTCCGCGCTTTACCTCACCCCCCACTCTTGCCGAAGATGCGGGGGTGAAATAGCTGCGGAGGTTTTCATGCGCCCCTCGTCCCTTAAAAATTTAGGATATGTCATCCCTAGGATGATGGCTCTCCTTGTGGGTATCGGACTGCTCACAAGCTCCCTAGGCCTGGCTTTTGAGCGCGACGAAGCCAAATCCAGCGTCGATCTTTCGCAATCCCTGAGCGGCAAACCCAAGGTCTTGAATGTTTCCAAAGACTGGGAATTTTACTGGAACGTACTGATTGAACCTGAAACAGCGCTGCCTTCCCCCGACGGCTATCTGAACCCCGAGCATTCTTGGAACGATGCCGTCCTTGCCAACGGCGAGAAGCTAGGATCTTACGGGCGTGCTACCTATCGTAAGATTCTCAAGCAGCTACCTTATCACCCCGAGGGCTACGAACTCGGAACCCGTGGGATCTACTCAGCCTTCAAACTGATCGTCTACCCCCTCGATCATCCCGAAAAAGCCCAGGTACGAGCGAGTGGGAGTCTTAACGTCGACAGCACCGAAGGCTCCCGACAGACCGCCTACCTGCGCCTTCATCCAGCCGAGACCACAGACTATGTGGTCCTGCTCCAGGTTGCGAACTACAACTATATCAGTGGAGGCCCTAGCTGGCCGGTAGAACTCGCAGCAGGCCACAGAATCAGCGCCGCTGTTGAAACCGAAGGTTTTATCAACATCATCGGACTTGGGGTCATGGTCGCCGTCGGCATTTACAGTACGATGATGTGGGTTCGTCGTCGTTCTGATCTGCCTGCACTCTCATTGGCTGTGGTCTCACTCGCAGCCTTTTTCCGAGTGGGATCGACCTGTCCGTTTATCGTCATGTATCTCCCTGAAAAACTTTATCCATTGATCGTGAAGGCCGAATTTTTTAGCATGCCGATGGGAGTGGGTTCCTATCTTGCCTTCCTGATCAGCAGCTTTTATAACGATCAGCGTTCTTGGTCAGGTCGCATCCTGCTGCCCTTTCATGCAGCTTGCATTGCTCTCACCCTTGCGACCCCCGTTAAGTTCTTTACCAGTTTTCTTGCCATCTACCAGCTTGGCATTGCTGTCACAGGCTTAGTCTATCTGGCTCTCCTTGGCCAGGCTGTGTGGCAAAAGAAATCGGGTGCCCGCTTGGTGCTTTCGGGCTGCGTTCTCATCGTCTTTTCTTTCGCCTTCGATATCTTCGCCTCTATATCTCAGATGCAGCTGATTCTGATCACTCCGCTTGCAGTTATGATCTTTCTCATCCTTCAATCGCAGCTCATTGCCCTCAGGGCCGCCGAGACCTACGAGCGTTCCGAACGTCTGGCCTCTGAGCTTGT
The DNA here is from genome assembly GCA_947454545.1 of Oligoflexaceae bacterium. GTDB lineage: Bacteria > Bdellovibrionota_B > Oligoflexia > Oligoflexales > Oligoflexaceae > Oligoflexus. The sequence continues at coordinate 5,753 of CANGNB010000121.1, read as the reverse complement.
GGTAAAAAATGAAGAGATCACTTTCTTCAATAAAAACCTCGAAAAGCTGGTCGACTTCAAAACCAAAGAGATCCGGTCTTTGCTCGATCACATTCCCCAGGGCGTGTGTACCATTGGCGAAGACACTCTGATTCAGAAAGACTATTCAGCCCAGCTCTGTGATGTCTTAGGAACTCAAGACATCGCAGGACGCACAGTGAAAGAACTGCTCCTCGACCCAAGTACCCTATCTGCAGACCAAAAAGATCAGATTGTGCAGACGCTGCTTGCCAGCATTGGCGAATCGATCTTCAATTTCGATACCAATGCCGATAAACTGCCTCGGGAAATTCCCTATGTCCTCAACAAAGAAACCAGGTATCTCAAAGCTACTTGGAACACAGAGATCGATGGAGATGATAACGTCCACAGGATACTTCTCACTCTCCTCGATGTAACCAATGAAAAGGCTCTGGAGTTGAAGGCTCAAGAACAAGGACGTCAGCTCCAGATGATCCGTGAGCTCCTCGATGCTTCGGCCGAAAAGCTAGCTCAGTTTTTCTCGACCGCTTTGCCGCTCCTCCAGGAGAATCAAAAGCTACTGAAGCAAGACACTCTGGAAACCAAAACGGTGCGTCTGCTTTTCGTCAATGCCCACACAGTGAAAGGAGCGGCTCGTACGCTCCAGCTCCGCGCCTTGGCAGATGTGATTCACACAGCTGAGGACTTCTTCTCCCATGTGCTCAAAGGTCAATCGGTCGATCCGCAAGTGATGCGCGAAGCGCACGACAAAGCTCTTGCTGTCTTGGAGCAGTATCTCACGATCAACCGAGAAAAACTCAATCGCAAGGATGATCTGAGCAAAGTGATGATCGATCGATCGTTCCTTGAAAGCGAATACTATATGCTACGGAACGTGATTGAAGATCGCAGCCTGAAGGTTGAACATGTCCTCGATATCTTGCGACACCACAGTGAAGCCCTCACCCAGCTGATCTTCGATCTCTTACCGAGCATCTTCGAAGGCTACTCGGAAAAAGCTGCAAAAATCGCCCGCGATATCGGCAAACCCGAGCCCAGTTTTGTGATGAATATGGGGCCCATCCCGGTGAGCAACGAGGCCCGTACGATTTTGGATAACTGCATGGTTCATATCCTGCGCAATGCCCTCGATCATGGCATTGAAACCGCAGAGGAACGCCAAGCCAAAAAGAAAAATCCACAGGGAACCATCGAAATCGACGCCGAACTCAAAGATGGAGTCCTCGCCATTCGCGTTCATGATGATGGCCGTGGTTTGGCTATGGACAAGATCAAACAAAAAGGCCTGGCGCTGGGTCAAATCAAAGCGGATGCCTCGCCCGATACCATTGCCCAGCTTATCTTTGCCAGCGGTCTTTCGACCGCAGACAAGCTATCTAATATCTCTGGTCGTGGCGTTGGTATGGATGCCGTCAAGCAGTTCCTCGAACAGATTGGGGGATCCGTCAGTATTGTTCTTGGAGCTGAAAAAACGGAAGGCTATCGGGACTTTAGCCTTCACATGAACGTTCCCATGCAAAAGCTCGAGCAGAAGGTTCCCAAAGTCGCCTAAGCCGAGCCCTCACCCTTAGGAGTACATCTGACGACGCAATTCAGCGATCTCAGGGTGCTCCAGGTATTCCCCATAGCTCATCGCCTTATCGATAATACCCTTAGGAGTAATCTCGATGATGCGGGTCGCAATCGATTCCACAGTTTCCCTGTCCTGGGAGATCATGAGGAGGGTGCCCTTATAGTTCTTGAGCCCGGTGTTTAGGGCCATGATCGATTCCAGATCCAAATGGTTGGTGGGCTCGTCCAAGAGGAGCACGTTGGGCTGAAGGAGCATAAGGCGCGAGAGCAGACAGCGTACCTTCTCTCCTCCCGAAAGCACCTTGCTTGATTTAAAGACTTCTGGACCACTGAATAGCATCTTGCCTAAAAAGCCTCGCAGATATTCCTCTTCAGCCTCCGAAGGCTTGCTGGCATACTGCCGCAGCCACTCGATAAGACTGAGCTCCTGAGCAAAAAAGCTGCCGTGATCCTTAGGGAAATAGCCGCGCTTGGTGGTGACCCCCCAACTAAACTCACCGCTATCGGTTGGCACTTCACCTGCGAGAGCTGCAAAGAGCAAAGACGCAGCATGGGTATCACGCCCGACAAAAGCGATTTTTTCACCTTTATCCACGTTCAAACTGAAGTTCTTAAACAGGGTCTTGCCATCGAGTGATGCGCTCAGATTCTTCACTTCCAGCAACTGTCTTCCCGCTTCGCGTTCCTGAACGAAATGAACGTGGGGATAACGGCGCGAGGAGGGCTTGATTTCATCGATTGAAAGCTTGTCCAAAAGCTTCTTCCGTGAGGTCGCCTGACTCGATTTTGAAGCATTCGCTGAAAAGCGAGCCACAAATTCTTTGAGTTCTTTCATCTTCTCTTCGGTCTTACGATTCTGGTCGGCTTTTTGTTTGAGGGCGAGCTGACTCGCCTCATACCAGAAGCTGTAGTTGCCGGTGTAGAGATTGATCTGATTGAAATCAAGATCGGCAATATGAGTCGACACTTTGTCTAAAAAGTGGCGATCATGAGATACGACTACGACAGTATTTTTGAATTCACACAAAAATTCTTCGAGCCACATGATGGAATCGATATCAAGGTTGTTGGTGGGCTCATCGAGCAAGAGCACATCCGGATTTCCAAATATGGCCTGAGCCAAGAGCACACGCACCTTCATCCCGGCCTCTAGCTCGCGCATCTTGAGGCCATGCACGAGAGTCGGCACGCCCAGAGATTCGAGCATCCCTGCGGCCTGGCTTTCCGCATCGTAGCCCCCTAAGTCTGCGAAGCGTCCCTCGAGTTCACCTGCACGGTAGCCGTCCTCTTCGCTAAAATCAGGCTTGGCGTAAAGGGCCTCTTTTTCTTGCATCACGTGGATGAGCTCACGATTGCCCATCATCACAGTCCGCAAGACTTCACAGTCTTCGAACTCAAAATGGTTTTGCTTGAGCACGGCCACGCGCGCACCGGGATTAATGATAACCTCACCCCGATCAGGTTTGATTTCCCCAGAAAGTATTTTGAGAAAGGTGGATTTGCCCGCTCCATTTGCCCCAATCAGCCCGTAGCAGTTGCCGGGTAGAAATTTAATGCTGACATCTTGGAAGAGAAAGCGCTGGCTAAAAGCCAAAGTGACTTGCTGAGTACTGATCATGGTGGCAGAGCCTTCTAGAAAAAGTTGCGTCTCGCGAGGCCGCGACTTTAGCGTAAGCCAGAGGTTTTGGCTAGAGAAGGCCGGGGGATAGCTGCTTTTTTTCAGGATCCCATGGCCCTTTTTGTCTGAATTTGCGCTGGGGACCTCGGGAGCTTCACAAAAAACCCGGTATACCCCTCTTCCTGGCGAAAGCTCAGTTCGGCTCCCATGAAGCCCACCAAGGCTTGGGCACGAACGAAACTGGAGAAAGGCGTGCCGAGCCGATGCTCGAGACCCAGCGACCAAAGCAGCCGTTCACTCGCCCGCACGTCACCGCGAAAGTCTTCGGTGCATATACTGAGAACGCGCGCCTGAGTATCGGCGCGACAGCAAACACGCAGCGACAGTCCGTGTCGCGCCCGGGGCATGAGCTCATAAAGTGAACGCACTAGCTGGAGCACCAGCTCCAGGAAATCTGCCTCTGAGCTTTCCCATTCCACTTCATCGGCCTCCATGTGCAGATGGATAGCCTCCTTCCTCTGATCATGGAGCAAGAGGATTTGGAGCTGGCGAAAGCATGAGGATACTGCAAAGTGCGAAGACCTTACATTCGGACGCAAAAGCAAGCTGAGAGCCGCAGCAAGCTGTGTCTCAAACTCTCTTTGCTCTTGATCCCGGTATAATTGAAACCAATGATCAAAAACGAGGGCCATAGTTTGGTGGCGTTCAGAGCGCCAAGTCAAAAGTTCTTCCCAAAGTTTGCCGCGCAGAGCGTCAGGAAGAGCAAGACAGCTAAGAGCCTCTTTGAGATAGCGCAAGGATGCGCTGCTCCGTTCGGCAGGAACCAAGAAGGCTAGCTGCGCCCCCTGCTGTCTTCGAGCGCTGACTTCCCAACTGAACTCGTCCTGAACTAACTGGAACCAATGCCCACCCGGTGGCACGACCACTTTAAGCAGACTTGAAAAAGAGCGCGTGGGCAGGGGTTCTTTGGGCAAGCGATCGCTCTGACTGCGCGAGAGCAGTCTTGGCTCTTCTAACAGATGAGCGACCAGTTCACGCCGTGAGGCCTCTTTTTCCGCAAGACTCAAGCTCAGAGTGCGCAGCCTTTGTCTATGGCGATTGATGCGATAGATGAGCTCCTCGCCGTACATCGGCTTGGCGATGTAATCATCAGCACCCAGCCCAAAGGCCTGGATGCGATCGTCCTCTTCAGCACGCGCTGAGAGCACAAGGACGGGTATCTGCTGATTTCGTAGATCCGTTCGGATCAAGGGGATCAACTCCATGGTCGAAAGATGCGGCATAATTACATCAAGGACGATGACGTCGAAAGCATGCTTTTGAATCAGCTTGCCCGCTTCCCTTGGACTCAAAGTGCTTTCGACTTTTGCTCCATGAAAATGCAGCAAAGCCGTGAGCACTTCCTGATTGCCTTGATCATCGTCGATCAATAAAACCTTTGCTCCCTGTAAAGCCGGCTCGTGGGAAAGAGCTTTAAGCTTGTGATCCACGTGGACGAGCGAATCTTGATTTTTCTCAAGGGTCTGCTTCCAGTCAAAGCGTTCCATAAACAGATGCTTCGAGGCTAGGACTGAAGTCCTGGGAAGCTCCGGCAGGTTCACAAACATCTGGGTCCCAACCCCCAGTTCAGTGACGATGCGAAAGCTGCCCTGGACAGCTTTAAGGTAGGACTGAACCAAAGCCAGACCGAGACCAGAACCCTCGTAATCCCGATCGGTTTTCGATAGCTCTGAGCCACCGTCAGCAAGGATTTTATCAAGCTGCGTCTGCGAGATGCCCATGCCTGTATCAAAAACTTCGACATCAAGCCCGGTGCGCGTTCGACGAAGAATAAGCTGAACGAGATTGGGGCGCTCAGGATCCGAATAGCGCATAGCATTGCTGATAAGGTTATAAATAATCGAAAAAAGCTTATCCGCATCGGTACAAAAGGCGGCCGAAGCATCGCACCCCAGAAGCTCGAGGCGAAAACTCGTTTTAGAGTGAACGAGAGCAAGCCCTTCTCCAAGATGCTCCAAAGAATCTCTCAGGCTGTGCAGTGATATTACTGACGGCACCACGGTCAGCTGATCTCTCTTTGCACGTGCCAGTTCCAGGATAGAATGAATATGAATCTGCAGGGATTGGGATAGCCGATAGGTTTTCTCGACCTTATCAAGCTGTTCGTCGGAAATATGTCCCCACTGCCCTCGCATCAGCAGATTCAGATAGCCTTGCATCGCATTGAGAGGCGATTTAAGTTCGTGCGACATACGATGAAAAAAATGCTTACGCATCCGCTCTCTGTTTTGCAATTCTTCATAACTTTTTTGAAGTTTGTCATTTGCAAAGTTTAGAGAGAGGTTGAGTTCTTTGATTCGGTCAGCGGCCTGCATCTGATCGATATGAAGGCGATCAGCCAAGGCAAAGGAGAATACAATCATCTCGAGAGCGATAGCTTCATAGACAGCCCACTCGAACCACATCTGCGCTGGGATCCATCCTAATTCGCGTAGGCTGTAGATCGAATTTGCGACAATGACGAGTCCCCAAGCGAAGGTAT
>CANGNB010000120.1 GCA_947454545.1 Oligoflexaceae bacterium | reverse complement strand
TAAAGTATAGTTCGTGGCGCAATTGCTCTGCAAGATCTTACCATCAGTGTTGATCTTAAGGCAAAGGCCGCTTTTCACATTTTTAAGTTTGAAATCATAAGTATTTTGGGGCTCCGCGAACTGAAAGAGCTCGCTGCTATCCCCATTGCGACGGCATGTGAGCTGCTGCAGAGCGGCGCCGTCACTACTCGAAGCACCCTGAACGTAAAGGCATTTTTGGCTGTTTTGAAAGACGAAGCGGTAAGAACCGTTCTCTGTTTCTGCTGTAACTTGCTGACTGCTGCTGTTGCTGCAGGGTTTGGCATAGACAAGCGCGCCTTCGGTCGTAGAGTTATCACCGATGGAGAGGCAGTCGCTGTTGTAAAAGATGAGGTGCTTTTCCGTAGCATTCGTTGTCGGGTTGCTCGTCGCTGTGTTCGTCTGAGTGCTTGTTGTCCCCGAAGAGGTGCTAGCCGTCTGTTGGGGAGTGGTGGTCTGTCCCGAACTCGTTTTTACGGGAGTACCCGTAGTGTTGGTTTGAGTTGTTCCAGTAGTCGTGACGGTGTTGCTCTGCTGCTGGCTGGCGGTCGTTTTTGCAGCAGCAAGTTCCTGTTCCGTCTTTTTTTGTTTTTCCTGCAGTTCTTTCAGCTTAGCTTCTGTCTCCTGCTTTTGTCTTTGGGCCTCGTCGAGCTGATCCTGCAGCTTCTTCCTTTCTTCCAGAGTCAATTTTTGATTGGAAGCAAGCTCAGTGGAGAGCTTATCGATCTGGTCTTGGAGCTGATTGAGCTGATCATTGGTTGTCGAACGTTCAGCGGCGAGTGAACGCGCATCAGCTTCTTTCTGTTGCTGACGTTTAAGAATCTCAGCCTGGCTCGCAATGGGAGCGCCATCGACACTTGGTAACTCTGAGGAGCGTCCCGAGCAAGCGACTTGCAGGAGGAGCGATTCCAAAGCTAAGACCGCGATGACAAGCGATGCCTTCATGAGCTTAGACCCTCGATGATGAATGACTGACTGATGGCAAAGCTATTCAAGTTCTGTTCCAGAACGAAGATGAGGGGGAGAAGGTTTAGGGTTAGCCTTTCTGGGCTCTATCATTACCGGGATTTACGGTCGAGACGAAGAGAGCGCAGCGACACTCGGGGGATGGTCAAGGCTACGAGTGCCAGCAGGGAGTGTCACGAGGCGGAAAAAGGAGTCAATGATAAAGGTATCTTACCCATTTTTTTTGCCAAGAGCCTGAGTATTTCTTGGACAGCTTCCATCCTGTCGCCTCTTCTTGCAAAAACTTCCGTAATTTATACTTTTCCTTGGTGACACGAGCGGTCGCTTTGCTAAAAGGGGTGACAAGAGATGAAGCATCAAACCAGGAGTGTCCCATGCATGTGTCCCTTTTTGCGAGAGCCCCCGTTTGCCTTTGGTTCAGCGTTGCCCTGTTGAGCCTTCAAGCGGCATGCTTGGAGTCTAACAAAGTTAGCAAAACGCAGCCCGTGACTATACCGCAGCCCACCGTTCCCGTCGATGTTGGTCCCGAGCTGCCGCAGTCTGCAAAAGAAGCCCTAGTCAGTGTCAACCTCAAGGGTTTGGGTCTCACAGAGACGCTCGAAGAAGGGCTCACTCTCAGTGTTCAAGTCTTTGAAGTTGTTCAAAATAAGCGCGGGAATCGGGTCGGAGAAGGACAGCTGTTTGCGGTCACGAGCGAGCAGATCTATCCCCTGGCCCCCTTAGCCCCTGGACTCTACGATCTCCGCGTGGAGCTTTACGATGCTAGTCACAAAAGGCGTGGTGTAGGGGAACAGCGAGCCCTTTTTGCTCAAGGCAATCAGAGTCTCAGTGAAATCCTTTGGAAGGATGAGAGAGGCGAAGCCAAATTTGTCCCCGTAGAACTCAATATCGCACTCAAGCTGGCATCTCCCCAAGAACCTCAGGAGCTTCGACAGATTCTCAAGACTTCCTGTGTCGGTTGCCATTCTGTGCGTGCACACAAGGGCGGCTTGGTGCTCGAAAACTTTCCCTATGAGAGTCGCGATGAGGAGCTCTCGCAAAGTGGTTTAGCTGGAATAGCAGCTCAAAATGCCAGTCGAGTCGCCTCAACAGAAGCTCCTATGCCCCCAGCTCCTTTGAAGCCCTTGGCAGCCGATAAACAAACTGTTTTTGCGCAATTTGCCAAGACTTTGCGCGACTCTGCTGAGTTATCCCAGCAACCCGACAAGCTCTTAGGCGATGGCGAATTGATTCTCATGCTCACCGATAAAACGATCGTTCGCAGCGCGCTGGTTCGCTCGGGTTGGACCTATCGCTTGGAGTCTGGGCTGAGTCTTCCTTCGGGGCGAAGCTATCTCTATAGCGTCCTGTTGAAGAAACCTGATGGCACGATTCTATTGGAACAGAAAGATCAAACCCTGGTGGTTCCCGTTCAGGGATCCACAGATCTGAACCTTGAGATTGCGGCTCCCGTTGCTGCCGTGCAGCCTCCCCTCTAAGGCCCAGGATCTGGCCTTGACCTTGCAAGGAAGACCTCAAAGTCGTGAAGGCGAGGAGGTTCTTCGATGAAGCTAGGTGATGCCCTTAGGTGTGTTCTGATGGGAAGTTTGGGAGTTATGGCTTGCAAAACCTCCCCATCTTCTCAAACCGTTGGAAACAGTCATATATCTAGCGTTGAAATCGGAACTTTTACGCCGCCTGCAGAGGGTAAAGCTTGGGATAAAGGTCGGATATTATTCATCGATACAAGCACAAAAAAACCTGTTTTTACAGGTAATTTGACCAAAGGTTCGAGCAAAGCTGAAGAGGCTTTCCTCTTGCCCTATGGTACCTACTGGGTGCGGGTGAAATACTTTGCCCAGGCAGATGCGAAAAATCCTATCTATATCGAATGTTTAGATAAGGATGCTCGGGAAAAGGTCTACTCCATTCAGCAGCCAACAGTAAACCTCGATCTCGAAGTGTGCACTCCTGAGCAGGTCCAAGAGGCCATGCAGCAAAGTTCGACATCTGCCAAGAAAACAACAGTGGGCCAGGCTTCGAGCGCAAACTCGAGCCCAGTGAAGGCTTCGGGTGCAAGTTTTGAAGCTCGAGTGCAAAGTGCCGAAACGATTCTCAGCGGTGTTCAGAATCAGATGGCTGCGTCCTCGCAGCTCTCCCAAAGTCTTACGAACCTTAAAAGCCCAGCTTTATCGACTCTTAAGCAGGATAAAAGCGATCTTTCGCTAAGCTATTTTTGCAAACAAGTTTCGAAGTTCCAACAGGACGTGACAGGGGTGAGTGCTACCGAGCTGGAGGCTGCAAAAAAGAGCGAAGCACTTCGCTTATTAGCTTCACTCATGGAAAAAGACCAGTTATGTGAGTCAACTTATAGCCTAGATCGCCAGCCCTAACTGGCATGTCTTGTGCAAACTTCTGCTGACCAATCTTTCTGGAAATGGTTTCCAGGAAAACGGTCTATCAGGAGTTCCCCATGTCCAAAGTTCAAGTGGTGCTGGATCAGCTACAAGTAGCAAAAAGCAAAGCCCAAGGCAAAATTCAGGCAGCGACTGACTCTGTCAAAAGCAAAGTAGAGCATCTGGCGGTAGATGCCCTCGACAAAGGTATCGCTTTGTCTGAGAAGCAATTGCAAGCTCTGAAGACAGTTCGCGATCGTCAGTCTTAAAAGCCAATGGACCAATCCTCTTGAGGGGCGGTCCTTCTCCTCTTTCCCATCTTCCATCGCGCCTTCCGGCAAAATCTGCCTCCACTTTTTTTCCTCCCTTCTTGTAGCTTTACGGCGACAGACCTTTCGGCGTTTTGCTCTGCTACAATAGCGATAGATGACGCACATAAGGAGGCACTCATGAACATGTCTAAGGCTCTTGGGATCGCCTTGCTGGGCTTGCTTTATCAAGCTCCTGCTTGGGGACTTGGCGTACAGAAGTATTTGGTATTTGAACTGGACCCCCTTGCGCCCATTGGTGCGGCCTATGATCAGTCTAGTAAAAACGGCGTGAGTTCCAACCAGTGGGCGGGGCGCGTCGATTTCAATGTCCAGGGCATGTTTTCTACTGGGCCTGAAATGCAGGTGGGGAGTTATGTGCTTCACGGAACTGAAGACAATGTAAACAGCGTGCGCCGCGAGGATCTCTGGCCAGGGGAACATGAAAAGGTTGGTATATCAAGATTTCGCTGGAACATCACCTTTTGGGAAACTCCCGAGAGCATGCGAGGCTGGTTTGTCACGACTGGTTATGAATATGCACGGATCGATTCGAAAGCCAATCGTTATACGGAAGGCCCTGGTATTGGAGTGCCCGTGGGGGCCCCATTGGATACCCCAGACGATGAGACAGATCTGGTGACCGATATACGGCACGGCGTCCGAGTCGCCTTCGGCGAACGTTGGCTCTTTGCCAACAAATTCACTACGAGCCTCGAACTTAGCTTTCACAAAATGACTCGACGCGAGGTGAGTGTGACGAGCAAAGATCCTTTGGCGCGGGCTGACTACGACGCGAGTATTGAAACTCTTCGTATTCTTCCAGCTACTGCCAGAGCTTATCCTGAAGCCAAGCTCGGTGTCGGCTACGCTTTCTAAACTCAATTTTTTCTCATCGCCACGGCGCAGATTATGGCGGTCTGTGTTGGCCTTGGCGGCTCTCTTTTGCTTTCCTGATTCATAGAAAAGTCTTTTCTTTCACCTGAGGCTCAGCTAAGCTACGGAGGCTTAGCTGAGCCTCAACTCTTTACCCGCCAGGGAGTCGATCATGAAACGCTTGCTCAAACACTACTTCAGTCTGCTGTTGGTGATCAGCGGCTTGACCTCATCTCTCTCTGCTTTCGCTGGTGTTGATACAATCAAAAAGCGAGGGACTCTCCGCGTCGGCGTTGAGCCTGGGTTCTTGCCTTTTGAAATGCGTACACCCAAGGACGAATGGGTAGGATTTGATGTCGAGATGATTCAGGCTTTTGCAGCAAGCCTCGGAGTTAAGGCTGATTTTGTGGCTACCAAATGGGACGGTATCATCCCCGGACTCATGGCAGGTAAGTACGATGTGATCGCATCGGGAATGACGATAACCGAAGACAGAGCCAAAGCTGTCCTCTTCTCAGATCCATACTATGCAGCAGGCCTCAAAGTTTTGCTAACAGCTCAAGGTGGGACCCAATTCAAGACCCTGAAGGATCTCGATAAACCTACCGTCACGGTAGTCGTCAAACTCGGCACAACAGGCGATATCTTTGCAACCAAGGAACTGAAGCAAGCTAAGCTCAGACGCTTGGATGGTGAAGCCGACGCCGCTCAATCGGTTCTCCTCGGTAAGGCCGACGCCTTCATTTACGACAAGCCCTACATCGATATTTACGCGAGTACACAAAAAGCTAAGGTAGCTCTCTTGCCGGTTCAGCTGACGACAGAAAACTTTGCGCTTGCGGCTAAAAAATCGGACACTGAGCTTGTCCAGGCCTTTAATGCCTTTCTTAAAGATTGGAGAGCTAAGGGAGGCTATGACAAGGCCTTTAAAGCAAACTTTGAAGATCTCACGTGGAAACTTCAGTTCCCCAATATTTTTTGAGGCTCTATGTACCCGCGCAAGTTATCTTGGATCTTCACTATTCTCAGCGTTATGGTGCTGTTGGGGGCGAGTAGTCTGCTCTTCCTGAGTTTTCAGAGACTTGATTACACCTGGGATTTTGCCTTTTTAAAAGATTACTTTTGGGAACCGACTTCAGGTAAGCCTGGGTTGATCTTGCAAGGTCTCTGGGGCACTTTTTACATCAGTCTCCTCAGCATTGTGGGAGGATCGGTCATCGGTCTTCTCTTGGGTTTGGTCATGATCTGTCCGGAACCCTTGGCGAGGAAAAGTGCGACTGTATTCGTCGATGTGTTTCGCAACACTCCTGTGCTTGTTCAGCTCTATGTGATGTACTTTATCGTGGGAACAGCACTCGAGCTTTCGCCCGAGATGGCTGGTATTTTGACTTTAAGTCTCTTCTGCTCAGCTTATGTGGCAGATATTTTTAGGGCCAATGTGTTGGAGTTCGACAAAGGGCAGTGGGATGCTGCTCGCGCCATGGGGCTCCATCAAGGGCAGATAGCCCTGTATATCATGGCACCCCAGATCCTACGTCGCATGCTGCCTGCTCTGGTCGGGCAGTTCGTAAGTCTTGTTAAGGATAGTTCCTTGGTCTCTGTGATATCAGTGAACGATCTCACCAAATCGGCTCTCAATGTCATCGCTGTGAGCTTTCGCAGCTTTGAAACCTGGTTTGTGATCGCAATTATTTACTGTCTTTTGAACTACGCTTTGAGCAGTTACGGACGCTATTTAGAACGGCGTTTGAGGGTAGGGCTTTATGGTTAAAGCAGAATCTCAGCAAGGGTCTGATCAAAAGTCACAGGCCCTCATATCGCTTCGCTCGGTAAGCAAGTCTTACCAGGGTCCCCAAGGTCTTCACCCCGTGCTGCAGGGTCTCAGTCTCGATGTGATGAAAGGTGAGCGCCTCAGCCTTATCGGGCCATCGGGAAGCGGGAAGTCAACCTGTCTCAGGGTGATCAACGCGCTCGAAACGATCAGCGGGGGAGAGATCACGGTCTGTGGTCATACCTACGGCCAGAGTTCTCTGCCAGTGCATAAAATTCGGCAGTTCACCGGTATGGTTTTTCAGCGCTTCGAGCTGTTTCCGCATCTCAGCGTTTTGGAAAACGTGGCCTTAGCCCCCCGTTTGACAAAGTCATGGGCGAAGGACCGAGCCGAGGCTAAAGCTCATGAATTGCTAGAGCGAGTTGGGCTGAAAGATCATGTTTTAAAGTACCCGTCTCAGCTCTCTGGTGGGCAGCAGCAGCGCGTGAGTATTGCTCGAGCCCTTGCGATAGAGCCCGAGGTTTTGCTGTGCGACGAGCCCACTTCGGCACTGGACCCTGAGTTGGTCCATGAAGTCACAGATATTCTTCAAGACCTCGCCGATGGCGGCATGACGATGCTCATCGTGACTCATGAGATGGCCTTCGCTCGGCGTGTGTCGACGGCTTGCCTGTTTTTGGAGGGCGGGCGCATCGTTGAACAGGCGACTCCAGACGAGTTCTTCGATAATCCCAAACACCCAAGACTCCAGCAGTTTTTGCGAATTCTTCACGCCTAGTTCAAGGACCGGTCGCTGGCTTGAGAGTCTTATTCTCTAGCTTCGAGGCCAGTCCCCGTATCTTCAGACTCCCCTCAAAGCAGTTCTTCAAAACACATAGGCACGCGGCAAATTTTTACCTAGGCTTTCAGGGTATACTGAAGGCAAAGTACCGAGGTAAGGAGTAACGAGTGGAAAGTTTTGAAGGCGACGGGGGACCTCGGCTCGAGGATACGCTGAAAGCCATGAAAATTTCCAATCTTTTTCTAGACTTCTCTGATGAAGTCTTGACGGCTTTTGCCAAGCGTAGCACCTGGATCTCGATCCTGGGTGGGGAACTTATTTTTGAACAGGGAAAGAAGACCGAACACATCTATCTTCTTCTTTCTGGTCAGCTGATGATGACGATACAGAATGATGCTGGGCACCAGGTCCGCAAAGATTATATGTTCCGTGGCGAAATCCTTGGGGCTGTTGAAACGGTAACATTGCATCCGAGCTTGGCAACGATTCGAGCCTCTCGCAACTCGACGCTCCTTCAGTGGCCAAAAGACGCTTTGAAAAGCTTTCTTGTTCAGAATCCAAAATTCTTCTTTCGATTAGCTCATGATCTCTTTGATTCCTTCTATAGAACCCAGATCAGCGATAAGCGGAAGCGTTCCAGCTCGCACGTGATTGCCGTTATCCCCGTGAGTGAGCACGCCCCCCTACAAACTCTGGCACGCAAGATTGCGAGTAGCTTAGAGGGCCGGTCGCGGGTGAAGATCGTCGATGAAGAGCTTATGCGCAAAAATCTTCGAAAAACTGACTCAGACTCTGAATTGCGCCGACGGGAAACCGTCGTGCTGAATCAAATGGAGCAGCATTTCGATACTCTTCTCCTCATAGGTTCACCGCAGAGTCAGCGTTGGACAAGAGACTGTGTTTTTCATTCAGACTGCATTCTCTTTGTAGCCGATTCCATCGATAGAGAAATTTCTTTGGATTGGATGCGAGAGCTTCATCAAGAAAGCTCTAAGCTCACTCACTCCAAAGAACTTGCTCTGGTGCACCCCAATGGTGCGGAAAAGCCCCAGCAGGTCGGTCGCTGGTTAGATCTTATACATCCCGATCGGCATCATAACATCCGCTTGGAAGAGTCGCGAGATATCGATCGCTTGAGTCGCTTTCTCTACGGTGATGCTGTTGGTGTAGCTCTGACCGGAGGGGCGGCAAAGGGCTTTGCCCATATAGGGGTCCTCGCTGCCCTCGAGAAATATGATATTCCTGTGGATTTTATTGCTGGTGCCAGCATGGGAGCTATCGTTGGTTCTAAATTTGCGCAGGGTTGGAGTGCAGAGCGAATACAGGAATGTATGCTAGCTGATTTTAAGTGGTCGATAGCTGACCCGATCATTCCCTGGCGTTCGCTTTGTGGTGCCAAAAAAATGGTTGAGCATCTCGAACGCAGTACGGGCGATCTTAAATTTGAAGAGCTGTGGATCCCCTTTGTCAGTGTGAGCTGTTCCATGGCGACTGGTTTACCTTATCTGCACAATGAAGGTCTGGTGTGGAAAGGTGTACTGGCAAGCAGCTCGGTTCCTGGGATCTTCCCGCCTGTGACGATAGGGAATGAAGTTTTATGTGATGGTATCTTTTATAATGACAGCCTCACCGATGTGCTCGACAAAAACTGTGGCCGGTCGATCTACGTAAATGTCATCAGTACTTTGGATCGAATGATGGCACGGGGAGTCAAAGGCTATTCACGTTCTTTCGATCTTATCCAAGACGCTTTCAAGCGGCGCGGTAAGCTTGGGCAGGTGTCGATCTTTGATATCGTTCTCAGAAGTCTATCGATTCCAGGTCTGCGGAATATTGAGAAGATTAAAGCTAAAGTTGATCTCTATCTCGAACCCGAGGTGGATCGCTTTCCGTTCTTGGATCCGCGCCGGCTTCGCGAAATTATCCAGGAAGGTTATATCTGCGCCGAGGAGCACATGGCGCAAACAGAAATATTCGATGATTTTCTCCAGAAAAAAGACAAAGAGGACTCGCAGTCAGCCTGAGTATGTCGTGCAGCTTTCAGGATGCTATGGCTTCGCTTGTCTCGATTTGAACCGATTCCCGCATCAGTTGCAAAAGATTTATGCCTCTTTGCTGATCTTTCTCGCTCAATTCAAAACCACACCTGAGAACATTGCCTTTGTGCCTTTCATCCTGATAGGAGCGCACAAATTTCAATTCCAATGTAATCGAAGGACGTTCGTCATCGAAGCTTATGCGCAGCTTGTTCAGCTGCGCAGGGTCGAAATCGAGCGGAATAGTTATACCTAAGCCTACTGGGCTAGCGTCACAGGCCGTCGGTTGAATCCAATGTGTACCTGCAGTAAAGAGCATATGATGAAAAGGCCCAGAAAGCCTTGCGCGTTGAATGCGACGTCGTTCGTTTGTCATAAGGAATTGCTCCCATCTGAGACCTATTGTTGCGATCGTGACTTTTTAGGCAAAACTTTAATACGAAGACGTAGCAAGAAAGCAGGCGCAAAAGAAGTGCAGGTCGGGCTGGGACATCTTTGAAAAAATTAAAGATATTGGGAGCTTGCTAAATTTACGGGGGCGCGCTCAAGTCCCAACGAAGGGGCTTGGCTGCGCTTTATTTCTGCTCAAAATGGTCAAACTGGCTTAAAACTGCAAAGACTCTACCCAGGCGGCTTAGCCAAAGCATCCAGTCATCTGGCACTTACCTGCTTTGTTTGGCATAGGCAAAAGTGCTTGTGATTTCAATCCCCTGCTATGTTCGTTCGGGTCCCTTAAAAAGCTGAAAATATTAGTGTTTGTGCTGCGAAACAAACTTGAAATATTTCCTCCGAACCCCTAAACCTGGGGAAGCATAGTTTTTTGGAGTTAGGGGCCTGGAAACCCTGTGGTCTTCTTATTTCGGAGTTCGGTTTATGAGCACCTCTATCACTCGACGCCTTGTGTTGCTAAGCAGCCTGATCCTGCCAGTCGCTGTTTCCGCGGCAGCCAAAAAAGAGATTCGCATCGACGGTTTTCCCGACTATGACAGTCATTTCAAAGTCGTCGTTCCAGAACTGATGAAGGCGAATCCCGATCTTGATGTGAAATATCTTATCAACAATCACGATGACCATCATAAGAAGCTGACCAATAACCTCGCTACGGGCTCAGGCGCGGGCGATGTTGTCTTGGTCGACGTGGGCCGCTTGGGGGCTTTTGTCAACGCTGGTGGGTTTGTAAACCTGAGTCAGGCCCCCTACGAAGCTGATAAGCTCGCGAGTCAGTTTGCTCCCTATTCTTGGACTCAAGGCAAAGGTACCGACGGGCAGCAGTATGCTATCCCTGTCGATCTGGGCCCAGGAGTCTTGTTTTACCGTCGGGATTACGTGGAAGGCCTTGGTTACAAAATCGAGGATATCACCAAAGACTGGGACAGCTACATAGCATACGGCGTCGAGCTGAAAAAGAAGAAGGGGGTTGCTCTCATCGGCAACGCTTCCGATATCGCTGAGCTGATCGTCAATGCGACGGTTAACGAAGGCGAGGGACTCTACTTCGATAAGTCTGGCAAAAGTTTGCTCACGAGCGAACGCTTTGTCAAAGCTCTCACGCTGGCTAAAAAGGTTCACGACCTGGGTCTTGATCTCGGCCTCACCTCTTGGACCAATGAATGGTACGAAGCTTTGCGTGAAGGTAAGGTCGCTACCCAGCTGTCAGGCGCATGGCTTCTCGGCCACTTAAAGAACTGGATTGCTCCCAAGTCGGCGGGCCTTTGGGGTGTGAGCAATCTGCCAGCGGGCATCTACGGCAGCTGGGGTGGCTCATTCCTCGCGATCCCTAAACAAAGCAAAAATCCGGCAGAAGCCTGGCGGGTGATTCAGTATCTCGTCTCCAAGGAGACCCAGCTTCAAGGCCTCAAAGGCATTGCAGCCTTCCCGGCCAACACTCAGACATACTCGGACAAGATTTTTGCTGAACCGGTCGATTACCTGAAAGGGCAAAAGGCTCGGCTCTTATTTGCTGATACTGCGAAGAAGATTCGCGCTACCAAACCATTCAAGGGCGATCAGATCGCTGTGACTATCTATCAAAACGCACTGGAAGAAGTCATTCGTCAGGGAAAAGACGTGCAGTCAACCATCGCCCAAGCCGATCAGCTGCTGACACGCCGAACCAAAAGTTTGCGCTGAGCTAGAACGGGTCCGGACATTTACGAAATAGGCTGAATTTATGGGTAAGGGGAAGAAATTCATGCAAACACCTGATGGTGCAGGCGCATTGACGATGAGCGATGCAGCTCGTGTGGGCAGAAATGGAGTTGAGAAGAGGGGATTTTGGAAGCTTTCGCAGCGTTCCGCTCCCTATATTTTCTTGGCCCCCTATGTCATCCTGTTTTTGATTTTCGGCCTCTTCCCTTTACTGTTTTCTATCTACCTCTCGTTCCAGTCCTGGAATCCAGTCGAAGGATTGGGAGCCATGCAGTACGTTGGCCTTGAAAACTTTCGTACAGCTCTCGCCGATCCTTGGATGTGGACCTCTCTCAAAAATACGGTGCTCATCGGACTCTATGCGGGTATCTCCCAGCATCTGGTCGCCATCCCCATGGCCTGTATCTTAGTTGGTTTTTCGGATCGGATTCGCCACGGGCTGAGCTCTGCT
>CANGNB010000119.1 GCA_947454545.1 Oligoflexaceae bacterium | reverse complement strand
GAAAGATCGTCACGAGGGTCGGGTTCGGTATAACCTTTTTCAAAGGCGCTTCGCACAGCCACAGAAAAAGGCACACCATCCTCCATCTCTGTCATGAGATAGCCAAGGGTTCCTGAAAAACAACCCAAGATCTCTTCCACCTGATCCCCAGCAACGACCAACTTGTCGATCGTGTCGAGCACTGGAAGGCCAGCTCCGACCGTTGCCTCGTAGCGCAACTGCAAATTCTGCGATGCAGCCAACTCGATCAGCTCACGATACTGTTCATAAGGAATCGCTAGAGGCTTTTTATTAGCTAGAACAACATGAAAGCCTGACTGCAGGGCTCGCCGCAACAAGGGAGCGGAATCTGTTGCGGTCAGATCGATGAAAATTTTGCGATCCCATGGCCCGACCCATAGCTGCCTTTCAAGTTCTCCTCCGAGATCTGCCGTCACTCCTGAAGGCCGAAGCTTGAGCTTTTGAGCTTTGACTTGCAAAAATTCGGCAAGTTCCGCTTCAGAAAAGCCTTCCTCACGGAGCACTAATCCGGATCGATCGGTCAAGGCTACGATGGGACTCTTGAGTTTTAAACGCTGCTCTAAGTAGTCTTTCTGATCGCGAAGCTGCTTCGCAAGGACTTGGCCAATTTGACCAAAACCATAGATGCTAATATTGACCTCTCGCGGATCACGATGCGAGACGGCTCGAATTTTTTCGAGGCCATATTCCTTATGAAGCGCGCGTAAGGCTCGGGCCGCTTCGGATTGATCGATAATAATCGAGATATTGAGCTCCGAAGAGCCTTGCGCTATCGCGATGATATTTACCTTCTGCTGAGCTATACAGGAGAAAGCTCGGGCTGCAATCCCTGGCGTTCCACGCATCCCCAGACCCACGACAGCTAAAACAGCAACATCGTTCCGTAGTTTCACCTCATCGACAAGCTGATGGTCGATTTCGAAGCGAAAGGCGTCCTCTAGAATCTTTTTTGCTGCCGAGCCCTGATCACCGGGGACCACAAAACATAAGCTCGCTTCACTCGAAGCCTGAGTAATAAACGAAATGGAAATATTGTGATGAGCCATAGCGCTAAACGCACGCGAGGCGACACCAGGAACACCCATCATGCCCTTACCCTCAACAGAAACCATAGCCTGCTTGTCGATATAGCTCAGGGCTTTGACCGGATAAGAACCCTCACTCACATCAGCAGTAATCCGTGTACCAGGCTTATCAGGAAAAAATGTACATTTAACGATGAGAGGGATCTGGGTTTTCACCAAAGGAATAATAGCTCTTGGGTGAAGGACTTTCGCTCCATAATAAGCCAGTTCCGTTGCTTCTCGATAATGAAGCTCTGGCAACACTCGCGCTTCATAGACATGCCGAGGATCTGCGGTCATCAAACCGTCAACCTCTTTGTAAAGGCAGACCTCAGCAGCATCGAGATAAGATCCTAGCAGTGTCGCCGAATAGTCTGAACCACCGCGTCCCAAAATCATAATTTCGCCATCGGGCCCCTCTCCGAAAAAGCCCGGAATAACTGCAACTTTCCCCTGATGCAAAAGGGGCAAGAGCTCACCACGCGTTGCCACGCGAGAAACTTTATCATCAGGCGTATATTCCTGGCGCTCTCGCACTAACTTGATGAGGCGTGTTGAGTCGACCAAAACACTGTTTAATCCACGTTCGCTGAGGACTTCTGATACAATAGTCGCCATCAAACGCTCCCCGTGACATACTGTCATAGAAAGTGTCCTAGGCGTCTCCTCTCTGAGGATACTCAAACTTTCGCTAATTTTGCGCAGCTCTTCGATCGACTGGCGTATGCTATGCTCGACTCGGGCTCTGCGAGGACCAGGCGGGATGAGTCCTCTTGCAATAAAAAGATGCCGCTCTTCGAGATGAGCAAGGATTTGCAGATCCTCGCCACGCTTATCTTGAACTGAATTATAATAAAGCTTATACAGACTGTCGGTCACACCACTTGCAGCTGAAACAACTACAGAAAGCCCTTCTGCATGGGCCTCAATGATAGAAAGCACTTTTTGAAGCGCTTCTGGACTGGCTAAAGAAGTCCCACCAAACTTGAATACCCTCAATTGCATAGCTTCTCTTTCCCATGGGATAGGCTCATCTGGCCGAAAGGTTCTGATCTTGTGATAAAACCTTTAGGGACCAACTGCAAGTTCGGACGGAACATGCCGAGGAAGGCCCACCCTAAAATGTAGCTTCCTCGATATAGGCATGCATTTTGTCGAACTTGAACTCTAAAAAGACTACCAGTTAGTAGGGAAAAAACAAGCCTTCGCTCAGGGTATGAGGAGGCGTACTTGGGATGGCAACTTTCGCACCCAGGGTGCAGGGGTTTTTTGAAAAAAAGCACTCAATCCCTGCTGTCCCATTGCACTTGCTCGAATGGAAGCAATGGCGTGGGCCGTCTGTTCGTTTTGAGGATAGCCCTCAAGCCGAAGCTGTTCTTGAAGGGATTTATAGGCTGTTTGAGCTTCTGGGCTTGCGAGCAAGATCTGTTCAATCTCCGCCCGTAAAAGATCTTCCAACTCTGATTCTTTTGCTACGACCTGAATGAGCCCCATCTCGCGCGCTTCTTGTGCCTGAAACACACGGGCGCTCAGTGCATGCCGCTGCAACTGACCTGGCACAATCTTGCGAGCTAGGTAAGGGAGGATTACCGCTGGAATCAGCCCAATTTTTGTCTCACTCAAACAAAACTTAGCCTGATCATAAGCCCACGCATAATCACACGCAGCAATCAGACCAACTGCTCCGCCGAAAGCAGCCCCCTTAGCTATGGCTAGAGTGGGAAAGGGAAGATGAGCTAAGGCTTCGAACATATGGGTCAATTTCTCAGCTTCAGCCAAATTCCCTGCAAAGTCCAAAGCTGCAGCAGCTTTCATCCAGTGCAGATCAGCTCCAGCAGAAAAATGTTTACCTGAACCTTGCAGAAGCAAAAGACGAAGGGAACGGTCCTTCGCCAAATCCTGAAAAATTTGAGTCATCTGCGAGAGCAATTCACCGCTAAAGGCATTGGCGGCATCGGGTCGATTCAAGACCAGAGTCGCTAAGCGATCGCCGGAGGATTTACCCTCCGCATCCAGGAGATCAGTGTAATGAACGTAGGCTGCAAGTTCTGTCGCCACAACGAATCTCCCTCTCACAGATCAAACTTAATACCCTGCGCTAAAGGTAGCTGACGCCCGTAGTTGATGGTATTGGTCTGACGTCTCATATAGGCCTTCCAAGCGTCGGAACCTGATTCTCGCCCACCGCCAGTCTCCTTCTCACCACCAAAAGCCCCACCGATTTCTGCGCCCGATGTTCCAATATTGACATTGGCAATACCGCAATCGGAACCTGCAGCTGACAAAAAGGTTTCCGCCTCACGCAAATTCAAAGTAAAGATAGCTGAGCTCAAACCTTGACGCACACCATTTTGTAATTTGATGGCTTCCTCTACATCCCCGCTGTAACGAATGACATAAAGGATAGGCGCGAAAGTTTCTTCTTGAACTGTCTTCATATCGTTGCGTGCTTCGACAATAGCGGGGCGAACGTAGCAGCCAGATTCAAACCCAGCCCCTTCTAAGACTTCTCCACCATAGAGCAGGGTGCCGCCCTCTCCAACAACCGCCCGCAATGCATGCTGCATCGACTGCACGGCTTGTTTATCGATCAGAGGTCCTACATGGTTCTCAGGATCGAGGGGAGAACCGATCTTGAGCCCTTGATAAGCCTTAAGCAGCATAGATTTTACGGAATCATACAGGGACTCATGAACAATCAGGCGACGCGTCGTCGTACAGCGCTGACCACAGGTTCCGACCGCACCAAAGACAATACCAGGAGCTGCCAGTTTCAGATCGGCATCAGGCGTGAGAATGATGGCATTATTTCCGCCAAGCTCCAAGATGCTGCGCCCGAGGCGCGCTCCTACAACTTCTCCCACTCGCTTACCCATGCGCGTTGAACCGGTTGCTGAAACCATGGGAATACGCTGATCTGCAAGCAAAGGCTCCCCAACTTCATGAACATCACCCACGATGAGATTCATGACACCTTCTGGAACTTGGTTGTTCCGCAAAATGTCTTGCATGAGATGAAAACAAGCAATAGCTGAGAGAGGTGTTTTTTCGGAAGGCTTCCAAATCGTCACATCACCACAAACTGCGGCGATCATAGAATTCCAAGACCATACAGCGACGGGAAAGTTAAAGGCTGAGATGATCCCAACTATTCCGAGCGGATGCCACTGCTCATACATTCTATGGTTGGGACGCTCCGAATGCATGGTGAGACCATGGAGCTGTCGAGATAAACCCACTGCAAAATCACAGATATCGATCATTTCCTGAACTTCGCCGAGACCTTCTTGCAGAGATTTACCCATTTCATAAGCCACCAGGCGCCCGAGGGGCTCCTTGAATTGGCGCAGACGATCTCCGATCTGTCTGACGATCTCTCCACGCTTAGGTGCTGGTAGCTGCCGCCAGATTGGAAAAGCTCGTTCCGCAGTTGAGATCATCGTTTCGTAATCAGCACGACTGGCTTTATAAACTGTGCCGATGAGTTTGCCATCAACTGGCGAAAAAGATTCGAAAAGTCCGGAACTTTGGGACCCCGACCACTGTGTTCCAGTGCAAAGCCCAAGATTTTTGCCATCAAGTTTGAGATCTTTCAAAAATTGCAGATCCATGGAGTTTCCTTATCCTTCTTAGACTTTAACCGTTTCTTATCACTTGCCAGGCGCCGAAAGAGCTTTCAGACTATAGAGACGCGACAGCTCGCTCTCGGGCTCTATACTTAAGATATGAGTCGCTTCGATCAATTCCAGCTCACCGGCTTGCTTCGGCCATTCGATAAACATCCCATGATAACTCCGGACATCCCGAACGCCAAGTTCATCCATCGAAAAGCGAGCATCTGCCCGATAGAGGTCCAGGTGAGCATACCATCGTGACCCAATTTTGTATTCATTCATGAGGGTGTAGGTTGGAGAAACGACAGGGGTATGGGCAGGGAGGCCTAGACTATACAAAAAAGACCGCACCAGACTTGTCTTGCCAGCGCCCATTTCACCCTGCAACCACACAACATAGGGATCGCCACCCTCCCAAGCTTCCTTCAACAACTGGAGAAGATGGGGATCCGCCTCAGGAAAGCTTAGGTTACGGAAGATGTCAGACATGGACTACGCTCTTTGCTAGGAAGAAAAGCAGTATCATTGAGCAAGGCTTTCATTTCACGCACAGCCTGCGGCAATCCGACAAAAATAGCCCTCGCAATGATTGCGTGACCAATATTAGCCTCTTCACAGTGAGGCACTACCTGCATCCACTGCGCGTTTGTATAATTCAATCCGTGACCCACGTGGACCTGCAATCCGTGTTCGTGAGCTGCTTGAGCTGCTTTTTGGAGGATTTGTACGTGACCCCAGGCTTCTACCGTCGAACGCGCTCGAGCCATATCGCGGCAAAAATGTCCCGTATGGATCTCAATAGCTTCCGCACCAAGCTTATGGGCTATCTCCATATCTTTGACAGATGGCTCAACGAAGAGGGATACGAAAATCCCTAAATCTTTCAAAGATTGAATCTGAGCTTTGATTTTAGAAGTCCCCTGGGACAGGTCCAATCCACCCTCAGTCGTCAGTTCTTGCCTTTTTTCAGGCACAAGGGTGACGGCATGAGGCTTGAGCTGGGCTGCAATACCAACCATCTCATCGGTTGCAGCAATTTCAAAATTCAACGGAATCGGCAATGTCTCGCGCAAAAGCCGAACATCCGCATCGCGAATATGACGACGGTCTTCACGCAGATGACAGGTGATATTGTTGGCTCCTCCTAATTCAGCAAAAGCTGCTGCCTGAACAGGATTAGGATAAATCTCACCACGCGCGTTGCGTAATGTCGCTACGTGATCGATGTTTACACCTAGACGGATCATGACCTTGCCCCTTGTGCCTTCTCGAGACTCTGAACGATACGGCCCGCCAACTCTTCGAGGTGGCCGTGATCTTCACCCTCAAGCATCACGCGAGCTAGATTCTCTGTCCCCGAATACCGCACGAGCACACGCCCACGTGATCCCAAGACTTCCTCTGCAGCTGCAATATCTCGCGCTACCTCTGGCATATCTTCGAAGGGCTGCTTGTGCTTCACTTTTACATTTTTTAGGACTTGTGGAAAAATCGTCATGCACTTTTTCAGCTCGGCCAACGGCTTTTGCTGAGTTAGCATGACTTCCAGCAGATGGAGGGCTGCAAGAATTCCATCGCCAGTCGTGCTGCAGTCAGAGAAAACAAGGTGTCCTGACTGTTCGCCACCCAAGTTGTAACCACCCTTTCGCATCTCATCGACGACGTAGCGATCTCCAACCTTGGCACGAATGAGTTTCACCCCAATGTTTTGCATAGCAACTTCAAGGCCCATATTGCTCATAACCGTGGCCACAACAGCTTGTCCCTTCAGACGAGACTGAGCCTGCATGTACCCTGCACAGATAGCGAGGATTTGATCCCCATCAACGAGTTCGCCCGTGTGATCGACAACAATCAAGCGATCGGCATCACCATCAAGAGCTAACCCAAGGTCAGCCTTATACAATTTAACCTTATCCACAAGGTTCTGTGGATAAAGTGCCCCACAGCCATCATTCACATTCTTGCCATCCGGCTGATTGCCTGTGACAAAAAGCTCAGCTCCCAGCTCTTCAAAGACCTTAGGAGCGACGCGATAAGCAGCACCATTGGCGCAGTCAAGCACAATGCGCAATCCATCGAGTCGCAGGTGCTTCGGGAATTGCTCTTTGAGAAAGACAGCGTACTGACCGATGGCATCATCAATGCGCTTCGCACGCCCCACACCCATGCCAACAGGTAGCTGGTCTGTGGGCCCATCAAGCATGGCTTCGAGCTTCAGCTCGATTTCGTCAGGCAGCTTGTAGCCATTGTCACTAAATATTTTAATTCCATTATCATCGTAGGGATTGTGGGAGGCCGAGATTACGATACCCGCGCAGGCTCTCATACCTCGCGTAAGATAAGCGATACCAGGAGTCGGCAAAGGACCCAAAAACAGGACATCGACACCGACACTGCAGATACCAGCCGACAGGGCTTGCTCAAGCATGTATCCACTTCGACGCGTATCTTTGCCTATCAGGATTTTGGGATGGGGATAGGCGTGACGAAAGTGGGTGCCTATCGCCTGACCCAATTTCAAAACAAAATCAGGAGACATGGGATGTACGTTTGCTTTTCCTCGGATGCCGTCGGTACCAAAATACTTTGCCAAAGCTGTATTCCTCTGAATTGACAAAAGCCGTGGGTCTATCTATGTCTTAAAGACTTAGTTAGTCCCCCTTAGATTAGCTGTTTTGCAGGGAAAAACAAAAGATTTTTTCGGGAACCTTTGAACCAAGTTCGCGAAATCTTAGTTCTTGTCGATATGGACGATGCCCTTCTCTGGAAAGGTCTCGATTAGGACTGTATCAGCCGGTATTTTGACCTTAATATCTTGCTCATAGCGTCCTGGATTGAGTCCGTGAACATCTACAAACGCACGAAAGTCCGACTTTTTTATAAAGTTGAGAACACCAGGAACCCCCTGAACCATAATCGATACAAGGTTAGGCTTTATGGATGTCGGGCCTGTTGCCCCTAAGACTTCGACAGGTATATCACCGAAGCGCTTATTGATCTTACTATCGCCAACTTGAAGATTGACGCGCACGGCGTCAAGGCTCAGGGCGTCATCGCCAAGACCGGGAGAAACGAGCTTACTCTCAACGACACGACTCTCTTGCAAGCCACTGACATCGATGGGCTCGGTATAGATGTAGCGGAGCTGGAGAAGATCGTTGCGTATCCCTTTGACCGTTACGGTTTTAGGCTCGATATTCACTTTCTCAACGAGATAACCATCTGCGGGCGTTCCATGAATCGATTCCTTGATCGGGACCACTCGTTCCATCATCCGATCGACAAAGAGATCTAGATAAGGCTCGTGGATGATAAGCTCGAGACGCTCGTTGAGGTTCTTCGTATCATCCTTGCTGACACGCATGCGATAGCGCCCTACACGTCCAGAGGGGATATAGACATCAGCCGAGAGCTTCTTGGGAACCTCTAGCAGCCAAGCTTGTGGTCCACGGATTGTCGCAGCCTTCACTCGAATCAGATCACCTCGAACACCGTATCCAGAATCGACGTGAATCGAGACCAAGATGTCACGGTTAATCTCCTGAATCTGCTCACCCTGAATGATAGCCCAGACGATCACAGCCAAGAACAGGGACACGAGCTTGTACACAAAGTTGTGAAACAAAAGATTCATAAACTTTTCGAGCAGATCACGAATCATGATTTGCTCCTCTTCAGATACTTTCGAAGCTTATCGATGACAGTCAATTTTTTGGGTGTTTTCAGCTCAACGCGATCTTCCGCATCTGAGACCAGGAGACGCCGCAGAGTTTTTCGCAAGTCTTTCTGATCAAGATTTTTCAGAATGTGACCATCAACCATCACAGATACAGCCGAGGTCTCTTCTGAAACCACGAGGGCAATAGCGTCGGTGTC
This sequence comes from Oligoflexaceae bacterium, assembly GCA_947454545.1. Taxonomy (GTDB): domain Bacteria; phylum Bdellovibrionota_B; class Oligoflexia; order Oligoflexales; family Oligoflexaceae; genus Oligoflexus. The sequence continues at coordinate 3,259 of CANGNB010000119.1, read as the reverse complement.
CTGACTTATACCCAAGGCTGCTCGATGCCGAGTACCGTAGTTGGAATCGACATCCTCGTCTTTGGTCAAAGGAAGAAAACAACCAGCTGCTGCTAGCCGACCCTGCTGAATAACGACAGCTCCATCGTGAATAGGGGATGTGGGGTGGAAGATCGACACCAAAAGTTCCTTACTCACGCGGGCATCGATCAAAATACCAATATCAACATAACGACTCAGGATGATGTTCCGTTCAATAACCATCAAGGCCCCAACCTTTTTGGAAGCTAGACTGCTGGCGGCTCGCACAATCTCATCCAATGCCTGCCGCGATGAGGCCTGCTCTTGGCTTTGAAACACAGTTTTTTTGCCCATGCGACTAAGAACACGGCGTATATCTTCTTGAAAGAGGATGACGATGATAATGAGGATGGACGAGTAAAATTTATCCATCAACCATTTCAAGGTTGTCAGAGGATAGACCTGGGAGATAAAGAATGCGAAACCGACTGTCATGAGTATCCCAAGGACCATCTGCATGGCTCGGGTTCCTCGGATCAGAAGCAAAAGACGATAGATGATCATGGCGATGATCGCGATATCGATCAAGGCCCAATGTCCAAGTTTTTGATAAAGTTCGGACATATGTCATCTCACGGCTTCATAGGAGATCTCTTATCTTTGATAATCGCTTCACATCATGCGTTCGTATCGCTCTGACCCCAGCCCACAAAAAACTCAGCTCGAGCATCTTCGAGGCTGAATCTCTATCCGATGGCTCAGGAATATCGAGAAGACGCCCCAAAAACGATTTCCGCGAAATCCCCAGGACTATATGATACTGCGCCACACTCTGCAGGGCCTGACGCAAAAGTCCAAGATTCGCTCTGTCCGTCTTACCAAAGCCAATTCCCGGATCGAGCCAAATCCGCTCCTCAGAGAATCCCGCTTCACGCAGGCTGCGGTAAGCCGCCTCATAGAAAGCACTGACCTGCTCAAGCGCAAGCTGCCCATCCAAAGGTTGGACTTGCATGTCCACGGAGTGGCCATGTCTATGCATTGAGAGATAGGTACAGCCCTTGGCAGCAATAGCTTCAAGAGTCCTACGATCGGCCCATCCACTCACATCATTGATGACATCGACAGGATAATCTAAACAACGCCTCATAATCTCTGGCTTGCATGTATCAATACTGAGCAAGGCCTTTCGAGGCGATGATTTCCACTGTTCAAGAACAGGCGCTAATCGTCGCCACTCTTCTTCCTGGTCTACGGGCATGGATCCTGGTCTTGTTGACTCTGCCCCTAGATCGATACCATCTGCTCCATCTTTGAGCAGCTGATCAATCTGAGTCAGTGCCGCCTGAGGATCCAGATACTTTCCACCATCGGAAAAGGAATCGGGCGTGATGTTGATCACGCCCAAAATCAAAGTTCTAGCATGTCCGCTCGTCGCGAGCGTCATTGTTCAAGTCCCTAGGGGCAAAGCTTCGACAGGTCCACCCTCTGCACCTTCTTTGGTACTCGTGTCATGATTCGCCTTCTGAGCTTTTTGAGGCTTGCCTAGCGTAGATGCCTGGCGCTCTTTTTGGATGCGTTCACGGTAACGTTCTCTCTCCTCTTCCACGATGATCTGCTCGCCCCGCATAACAGCATCAATGTCAGAAGATTCTAGAGTTTCACGAATAAGCAAGGCTTCAGACATCGTATCGAGGATCTGGCGCTTTTCCTTCAGGACGCGAACAGCAGTCTCATAACCTTCGACAACGATACTCTTCACTTCGCTATCGATTTCTTCCATCACTTTTTCCGAGTAGGACTCTCGGTTGCCCCATTCCCTGCCCAAGAACACCTCGTGATCTTGGGAACCCCAAGCGATAGGACCCAGCTTCTCACTCATACCCCATGTGCAGACCATCTTGCGGGCGATATCTGTCGCCTTTTGAATGTCGTTACCTGCACCCGTCGTGGTCAGACCGAAGACGATTTCTTCAGCTGCTCGGCCACCCATGGCATAAGCTATGATGCCCTTTGCATACTCGCGAGACATAGACAAACGATCTTCGCTAGGGAGGAGGATCGTTAAACCCAAGGCATGGCCTCGGGGGATGATCGTGATCTTATGGACTGGGTCGGTACCAGGTACGGCCTTCGCTACGATACAGTGACCTGCTTCATGATAAGCTGTGTTGCGCTTTTCATCTTCACTGATGATCATGCTCTTGCGCTCTGGCCCCATCAGGACCTTGTCCTTCGCAGACTCGAAGTGGCTCATGGACACCGTTTTAGCATCCTGACGAGCAGCTAGGAGCGCGGCTTCGTTCACGAGGTTCGCAAGATCTGCCCCAGAGAAACCCGAAGTACCCTGTGCAATGATATCAAGATCCACATCAGAGCCCATAGGAGTCTTACGTGTGTGGACTTTGAGAATTCCACGGCGACCGCGAACATCTGGTTTGGGCACGTACACACGGCGATCAAAGCGACCAGGACGAAGGAGTGCAGGATCCAGAACGTCCGCTCGGTTCGTTGCCGCAATCAGAATGACGCCCTCATTGGTTTCAAAGCCATCCATCTCCACCAGCAACTGGTTGAGAGTCTGTTCACGCTCATCATGCCCTCCACCGAGACCAGCTCCACGCTGGCGACCAACGGCATCAATCTCATCGATGAAGATGATACAGGGAGCTTGCTTTTTCGCCTGCTCGAAAAGGTCCCGAACGCGGCTTGCACCAACCCCAACAAACATTTCCACAAAGTCCGAGCCGGAGATTGAGAAGAACGGTACCCCGGCCTCTCCTGCAATGGCTTTGGCCAAAATTGTTTTCCCTGTACCGGGAGGCCCTACTAAGAGCACGCCTTTAGGGATACGGCCGCCCAGTCGGGTAAATTTCTTTGGATCTTTGAGGAAGTCGACGATCTCTTCGAGCTCTCCCTTAGCCTCTTCAATGCCGGCTACGTCTTCGAAGGTAAGCTTCGTCTGGTTCTCATTGAGTAGCTTAGCGCGGCTCTTTCCAAACGACATGGCTTTGCCGCCACCGACCTGAAGCTGACGCATCAGGAAAATGAGGAAAAGGAGGATGAAAAAGATAGGGATAAGCTGGACGAAGATTGACTTCCAAACGCTCCCCCCTTCGGCGTCAGGCTGATCGTAATTGACCCGCACACCTTTACTGCGCAATTCATTGCGAAGTTCGGCGTCTTGAGGACCGAAGACCTTAGCCACTGAGCCGTCCTTCTTCACAACGACCAGCTCATTGCCGCGAAAGGTCACCTGCTG
>CANGNB010000118.1 GCA_947454545.1 Oligoflexaceae bacterium | reverse complement strand
GTGACAAGGCAAATCTCCTGGTATGAGCTCAAAGTCCCGTCTTATTTCGACCTGGCTGCGGCTCTTGTTCGAGAAAACGACTGACGCGCATCTGGGCTTCTTTTTGACCCCGATGCACAATTCTACGGGTTTTGCGCAACTCCAAGCTCTTACGGAAAAAATCGTAACCAAAGAAGATCGCGGCAAACAATGCACCGAGAAGGAAGGTGGCTAGAAAAGCGAGAAAACCTGGAATACGGAACTCGCCGAGCATAGGGACATTGACATAAACTCGGTCCATGTTCAGAAAGCCGAAGTAGCCGCCGTAGGCAATGACAAAGCACACAGCCAAGAAATTGATAAAGCGTCGGACAAAGCTCATGGACTAACCTCCACACTAAAATAAAGACCCGGTCCACCAGACTTTGTCTGATTATAACCGGGTCCTGCTGAAAGCCAAGCTTTCAACACAGCGCCTCTCAGCGAGGCGCTGCGCTGGGATTACTTTTCTTCAGACTGAGCTTGTTCTTTGGCAGCTTTTGCTTTTGCGAAAGCGTCAGCAAGACCAGTTTTGGGCTCAGAGACTTGACTGATGTACTGCTTCAATTCATCGCCTTGAAGCTGCTTCAGCAAAGCTTTGCGAGAAAGTGAGAAGCGGCGTTCTTCGCTGTCGCTAGACAGAACGATGAATTCAACCGTGTCGCCTTCTTTTGCAAGGTCTTCGACTTTAGCATTAGGATCGTCAGCCAATTCACTCACGTGAATCATGCCTTCAACACCAGGGGCGAGTTCTACAAAGACGCCGAAATCGACAACTTTGGTGACTTTACCTGTGCTCTTTGTTCCAGGAGGTAGGTCTTTAGCAGCCTTGCCCCATGGATCTTCGCCGAGTTGTTTGATACCAAGCGAGAAGCGCTCATTTTCAGCATCGATCTGGAGGATCTTCGCTTCCACGTCGTCGCCTTTTTTGAAGAGGTCGCCGGGGTGGTTGATGCGATCTGTCCAGGAGATGTCCGAGATGTGGATCAGACCGTCGATGCCGTCTTCGATACCTACAAAGATACCAAAGTCAGTGATGTTTCTGATTTTACCGCGGATGATATCGCCTTCTTGGTATTTCTCGCGAACGATATCCCAAGGATTAGGCTCGATTTGCTTCATGCCAAGGCTGATACGGCGGTTTTCGGTGTCGATGGCAAGAATAACCACTTCGACTTCGTCACCAACCTGAACAACTTTGGAAGGATGCTTGATGCGTTTCGACCAAGACATTTCGCTGATGTGGATCAAGCCTTCGACGCCTTGTTCCATTTCGACGAATGCGCCGTAATCGGTCAGACTTACGACTGTCCCTTTTACGCGGGCATTGACTTGGTAACGATCGCCGACTGTGAGCCATGGATCGTTTTGCAGTTGTTTGTAGCCCAAGGATACGCGCTGACGGCTTTCGTCGTAGCTGAGAACCTTGACTTCGATCTCTTGACCAACTTCGAACATCTGGGAAGGATGATTGATCCGGCCCCAAGACATATCGGTGATGTGAAGAAGACCGTCGATGCCGCCGAGATCGATGAACGCACCGTAATCGGTGATGTTCTTCACGATACCTTTAAGGACAGCAGCTTCTTTAAGGTGCGAGAGGGTTTCGCTACGCAGCTTTTCGCGATCTTGCTCGAGCAGGACGCGGCGGCTGAGAACGATGTTCCCACGCTTTTTGTTGAACTTGATGATTTTGAATGCAAGCTTCGCGCCGATGAGCTTGTCGAGGTTGCGCACAGGGCGCAGGTCGACTTGCGAACCAGGCAAGAATGCTTTGACGCCGATATCGACTGAAAGACCGCCCTTGACGCGAGCGATAACTCGACCTTCGACGATTTCGCTCTTTTCGTAAGCGTCGGAGATGCGGTCCCAAGCGCGGAACATCTCTGCACGTTCACGGCTGAGAACCATCTCGCCATCGTTGTCTTCGAAAGAGTCGAGGTAGACTTCTACAACGTCGCCAACAGCGACTGCGAGAGAGCCGTCTGGCTGTAGGAATTCGCCTTTAGGAATCTCACCTTCAGACTTGTGGCCGATGTCAACGATAACAGCGTCGTCTGTAAAACGAACAACGCGGCCGCTGACGATGGAACCTTCCTTAACGGTCGCATTCTCTGCTTGATTCAGCATCGATGCGAATTCTTGGCTCTCGTCTTTTTGGTGGTCGAAGCCGGTATCTTCATCTTCCCAACGGATGCTGCCGATACCTGCGAGTTTTGAATCTTGTAATTGCATAGGTGTGGTTAACTCCTCAAATTGTCCGCCCATCGGACATATTCTGAATCTCAGAGCTTGAATCGTTAGCACGTAGGTCTGTAAAAGTCAATGAAAGCGCGCTAAGATAGGGGAGCGGCGGTTTTTCCCCACGTCTTTTTTTTAGCTGAGGATAGCAGGTATGAAGCGACTCGGTTCTCTGCTGGTTCTGATCTGGTCTTGCGCTCAAGGTTTCTACCCCATCCAGCTCTTGGCGGGAGACCAACCAGCGCTCATCCAGGGGCCTTTGCCCGAACCAGCATGTTCTCCAATCCCAGCCAAAGTGCCCGACGAAGGGGCCCGGTCCGATGTGTATAAGGGGGTGCCCTTCCAGCCGGGAGAGGAAGCTCGTTACGTTCTTAAGTACGGAATTATGCGCGTTCATGTAGGCTATGGATTTTTGCGGGTGCAGGCCCCCACCAAGTACAAAGTGAGTATCGGACGCAAAGAGGAACAGGTTTTGGAAGAGTCACGATGGCACCGCGTCTTTTCAGCAGAGGCCTATACAGGCGACTGGTACAAGATGGTGTTTGCAGGACACGATACCATGCAGGCCTTTTCGCGACCTTGGGATTTTGGAGTGAGCAAGTTCTACATCAACCAGGACGAAGAGAAACCATTGGTGCGTCGCTTTAGAGCAGAAAAGTGGCTGGACTTTGATCACACCCAGTGTCGGGTTCAGGAGCGCACGCTCGATCATAAGAAAAATAAAGAGGAAAATGGGGAACACTTTCTGGAGCCTGGAGCTATTGACGCGTTGGGAGCACTCTACAAGCTGCGGACTTACGATTTTGAGCTGAATAAAGTGGAGCGCTTTTTGGTCTACACATCCGAGAAGAATTGGTGGCTCGAAGCCACTCCGCTCGCTTTCGAAACAGTGAAGACGCCCTACGGGACCCATAAAGCTGTGAAGCTCGCCGTTCAGAGTTACCTCGGTAAAGAGCTTCAACAGAAAGGCAAACTGTTCGTATGGCTGGCGACCGATATGCCTGAAAAACCAATGCTGAAAGTCGAAGGAAAGGTAACCTTCGGATCAGTGTATCTAGAAATGGACCGATTCACCCCAGGGAGCCCTCTCTGAGGTCCGACTCTTAAAGTCCCGTTTCAGCGAGAGTCTCAATAGCTCGTTTTTGTTCTTGAGACAGTTCGCGCGGAATGTCGAGATCGACCACTGCAAAGAGGTCACCAGGTTGCCCATGGGCATCAGCGAATCCGAGGCCTTTGAGGCGGATTTTGGTACCAGCACGAACTCCGGGAGGGACTTTGAGCTTCTTGGTTCCTTCGGGAGTCTGAACGTCCTTGGAGCAGCCCAAAAAGGCCTCTGAAATTTTCAGAGGAAGACTCACTTCGATATCGTTTTCTACACGCTTGAAGTCTGGATGTTGAGCTACCTGAACGATCACAAACAAATCTCCCGGCTGGCCGCCTGATCGAGAAGCTGCGCCGCGACCGCTGATGCGAAGTTTGGAACCCGCTTTGACCCCTTTCGGGATACGCACTGTGAGCTCACGTTCCGTGCCGTCAGAGAGTGAAAAGGCGATTTTACGTTCTACGCCCTGATAAGCTTCGAGAAAGCCGATGGTCAGCGGATACTCGACATCCTGACCTTTTTGGGGGCCAAAGCCGCCGCGTCCTCCGTAGTTGCCCCCTCCACCACCACCGAAGAAGCTCGAAAAGAAGCTGCCCCGGCCACCGAGTCCTAACTCATCGAAAATAGAGGAGAAATCAGTGTTTCGAAAGATGTCCTCAGAACTGTACTGCTGGTGAAAGCGCGTATCGCCAACAGTGTCGTACTGGCGTTTTTTGGCTGGATCTGACAAGACCGCATAGGCCTCATTGATCTCTTTGAACTTTTCTTCAGCGTCTTTTTTTCCCTGATTGCGATCGGGGTGGTACTCCATCGCAAGCTTTCGATAGGCCTTTTTGATATCTGCTTCGCTTGCAGTTTTTTCGACACCCAAAATTTCGTAATAATTTCGCACGACAATACCCCTCGCAAAACAATGCGCCTATCCTCTTCACAAGATAGGTTCACCCCTCGCAAAGTCAAGTCTTGGCCGCTAGCATGCTAAGATAGCTTTGACTTTTTATAGGTCAGGGAGTGCTCATGGTCATTCGCAGCAGGTGGCTACGTTATCTTATGCTTTTCGTTTTTGTTGGGTGTCCTGGTGTCATATTCGCCTATTTCGGGTATCACCAGATCTATCGGAAGGGGATACAGGCTGAGGTCTACCTTGTGAATAGCTACGTCCACACCCTAGAAAAAGCTTTCGCTGCAGAGAATGGTCAGTATCGGGCCTTCTCTTACTACGGGGCTCCCCTGGATGGCGTTGATGCTTGTGAGCAGCCAGAAGGGGCAGCGGAGCTAGGTTTTTTGATACCTGGTTGTCATCAAGCAAAGGCCGCAGCCCCCCGCTATGCGTTTCGAGTCATCGAACAGGATATCGAGAAAGCTGCCTACGTGATTGAATCTCGCTCGGGTTCGGATGCAGAGGGGCGAAGTCTCGTTTGCTTCGAACCTAAAGGACAAGAGTTTTGGGTGAGTCAGCAAAATCAGGAAACTCTCCTAATCACATCATGCTGGTAGCTGAATCATCCTCCAGGCACCTGCCTAAAAAGTCTCAATCTCTAGAGTTTACAGGCCGATACACCCTGAGACGAGGTGCTTAACCACCTCGAAGGGCTCTGCACAAGAGCCATAGAAAGGGTCGCCTTGAAATCTCGTGGAAGCCATCGATTCCTGCTGTGCTTGAGTTTGGCTGTTGCTGCCTGCAGCATGCTCATGGCCTTTGCAGCTTTGCGTTACGATAGTGAGCTCCTTGTGGCTAGCCTCGGTTTGAGCTTCCTAGCGACGTGCACAGCGAGTATTTGTGCTCTCTTACGTACAAAAGCTGAAAATTTCGAGTGGGGTCAGCAGGAGCTTGCTCAAGCGAGTTTGAACCTTCTTAGCGAAGAGCTTCGTTTTGCGGTCTTTTCGATATCCGAATCCCTGTTGATCGAAATGCCTTCTGCGCATGAAGGGGCCTGGCTCGATAGGAATAGATTTCAAAGTGGACAGCATGTGCTGGATTGGTTTAGCCAGGTGAGTCTCCTGACACCTGAAGAAAAAAGATCCCTTCAGTTTCAGCTCGCTCATAGTTTTGGTATGAATCGCATCCAGTGGAATATCACCGCGCTCGGCCTGCCACAGAAACTGATGCTGACGCAGGCTTCGCAGTTCCTTAAGATTATCTACAGGCCTGAATTTAAAGATGAAAAGCTAATTAAAGTGACCCTTGTAGTGCAGGATGTGAGCGAACTCAAACGTCAAGAGGATCAGGCAGAGCATCAGCGACGAGAGATGGAAAAGTTCATTTCTTTACTTCAAGTCGAAGACTCTCTCTTTGATCTTTTTATGTCGGAGACACGCAAGCTTTTCGATGAGATTAAGGCCGATATGAAACACCTGCGAGAGCTTGGTACGCGAGCCTCTCAAGACGCTGCAATACGGATGTTTCGTGCCGTTCATACCATCAAAGCTAATGCCAAATTATTCAAGCTTGAGGCCATCCAAGAGGTCGCCCATGAGGTGGAAAGTTACCTCGAAAGCTTGCGCAACGGGAAGCTAGCCCTAACTCCTGAATCTTTGCAGGTGCTCCAAGGCAAGATCATGACGATCAGTGACGAGATCTATAGCTATGCAAGTCTCCGCAAAGAGATCACGCATAATACTCAGCAACAAAATAATTTTCAGATCAAATATAGAGTGCAGTGGATTCGTTCTCTGATGAACCAGTTCGCTTCGATTTTACGCGATCCTAAGTTTGATGCGCGCCATCTTAATCTCATACAAAAAGAATTTAGTCGTGCCCTTATGAGCTTCGATAAAGCTTCATTACGGGACTATGTGCGCGGCTACAATCAGATGCTGCAAGAAGTGGCTCGCCAAAGTGGTAAAGACATCGAAGATCTCAGTGTAGATCTCGAATTTCATCACTTCGACAGCGATATGCTGGCGCGTATCAATGACATTCTGTTGCACTGTCTCCGCAATGCAATTGATCACGGGATTGAGTCAGATCAGGATCGAAGGGCGGCAGGAAAACAAGAGCGGGGACGCATTGAACTCCGCACCCGGGAAGAGGACGGAGTCGCCTACATTGAAATCAAAGATAACGGTCGTGGCATCGACATTGAAAGGGTCAAAGCGAAAGCTATCGAATTAGGATTGATCAGTGCTCACGATGCTCAGCTGATGACGGATTCGGAAACGCTACCCCTTCTGTTTCACCCCGGAGTATCGACGGCAACAGCTGTGACAGAGATGTCGGGGCGTGGCCTCGGCATGGACATCGTGCGCGATTACGTGCAGAGCCTAAGCGGTCAATTGGCTGTCAACTTCCAGCGTGGCCAAGGTACGACTTTTTCCATGTGGATACCTACTGCGAACCAAGAGTATCTGACGCCTTTTGCGGTCTATGATATTCGAGATCTTTTGCAAGATGTTCTACGTGATTTTCCTCGATTTGAAAAGCCTGAGATCCTCTCTTTGAATGCAAACGGTGATGACCGCATGATTGTATTCTGTGATCGACTGAGTGTTATGGAGATCCTGCGCGGATCTTTCCAAGAGATGTATCACAAAATCCCAGGTCACGTTCGGATACAGATTCAGCTGCACGAGCATCTCGGACGCCGGCGAGTCGATAGCTATAACTTTTATCGGTTGAATTTTGGAGTTTTCGAAGAGACCCCTGGTCTACCTAGCAAAGATGAGGCCTCGGCTGTCTTTGATCAATCGGGTCAGATGGCACGTAAAGCCGGAGGATCCCTCTTTAGGCATCATCCATTCTGGGTTGAGTTGAATATTCCATCCAATATTCCTATGCGCTTTGCTGAATATGAATTCCGCGTTCTAGTCTTCATGAATCGCATCAGCAATCTTGGGTCCCACGTGGAAAGTTTTTTCAAGCAGGTGATGGGAGGCTGGCGTTATGTGGTTCATTACGCTCCCTTCGAACATGGGCTCCCTGCGGGAGTGGATGATTCTCCTTGTCTGGTGCTCTTAGATAGCGCTTTGATTGAAGACTACTTAAAGCTTCGTCCTGAAACCGAGAGATTGAGGGATGGAGTTGTGCTCTTCCCTGAGCGAGATCTCGATGTCGATATCCTTAACGAATCGTCGATTTTGCCTGAAAACCTGCTGTTTATTCCTCCGAGCTTTGATGAGAAGCACCTGCATCGCTGCCTTGCTGGGGTTATCTTTCGAAGATTTCTGAAAGAGATGGTGCGCGAGCCTTTCAAGAGTGACGAGGAACTCCACCACTTTCCACGTGACATAGCGTCGTAAAGACACCTAAAATCTTAGAGAGCTATTTGACAGCGGTCCAACTCCGCGCTATGCAGAAGTCTCAATCGCCCACGAAACCGGCGTCTGCCGTTTATGTATGAGGTCGCAATGGCGAACGTGTCTACTAGTCGTATGCTACGAGTGTGGCTACTGGCGACAAGCTTTCTCATTTTCACTTTGGTTGCGGTCGGCGGTCTGACACGCTTGACTCGTTCCGGACTGTCTATCGTCGAATGGAAACCTGTCAGCGGTGTTTTGCCTCCCTTGACAGAGGAAGAGTGGCTCGGTGAATTCGAGAAGTACAAGCAATTTCCCGAGTACCAGCAGATCAATCATCAGATGGATCTCCCTGAATTCAAGGTGATATTTTACTGGGAATACTTCCACCGACTTCTTGCGAGGCTGGTGGGAGTGGTCTTCGCGGTGCCTCTGGTGTTTTTTGCTCTCAGGGGGATGGTGAGGGGGCCGCTGGTTCTCAAGCTGTTTATTGCCCTGCTTTTGGGTGGGGCCCAGGGAGCGCTCGGCTGGTTCATGGTTAAAAGTGGCCTCGTTGATGTGCCTCGAGTGAGCGCTTACCGCTTAGCAGCCCATCTAGGCTTGGCTCTCTTCCTTATGTCGTTTCTGTTCTGGACAGCTCAGGATCTCAAAGCTCAATTCCGAGTGCGCCGCAATTTGGGACTCATGCCAAAGCTCACACTTGGGTTTGTGGCTCTGGTCGCCTGCCAAATTTTTTACGGTGCTTTGACTGCCGGTCTTCATGCGGGACACATGTACAATACGTTCCCGACCATGAACGGACTTTGGATCCCTCAGGGCCTAGGTTCATTGGGATGGCTGAGCGATTTCTTTGAAAACCCGGTGACGGTTCAATTCATGCACCGGAGCTTAGGTTGGGCTGTCCTCCTGTCTGCAATCACTCTTGGAGTCGTTGCGGAGCGCACACGCGGATTGTCGAAGCGTCAGCGCCTAAGTGTTCGGGTGACACTGGCCTGCGTTCTGGGACAGTTTGTTCTCGGGGTTTTCACTCTTTTGCACGCTGTTCCTGTCGCTCTCGGTTCGGCTCACCAGATGGGTGCGACTCTTGTACTGCTTAGCTCACTCTATACGGCGCACCTCTTTCGCCAGTCTTGGCTGAAATCAGCGGGTCCCCTTTTGAGGCGTGCGCGCGCCCCACGCGGCCGCTCACGCCGAACCGTACAAGCTGGAAGCTAGGCCTTACCAGCCCGTGTTGCAGGCGCAATTCTGTCGAATGAAGTTTTGACCTGCAGCGCAACCCCCGCTATCATCGCTTTACACGAGGATTGCGGGAGTTCCCCTAATGGATCATTTCGTTCTAAAACAGCATGAAACCTACTGTGAAGATGTCCCTCTGGCTCGCATTGCCCAAGAGTTTGGGACGCCTACTTATGTCTACTCACGAGCAACCTTATGGCGTCACGGTCAAAGACTGCTCGATGCCTTTGCTTCCTACCCAACTTTGCCTTGCTATGCCGTCAAGGCGAATAGCAATCTCAGCCTGCTTCGTGAAATTTTTGCGATGGGATTTGGAGCAGATATCGTCTCTCTCGGCGAGCTTGAGCGTTCGCTGAAAGCCGGTGCCGATCCGCAAAAACTCGTCTATTCCGGTGTGGGCAAGCGTCGCGATGAGATCGAAGCAGCCCTGCGTCGCGACATCTATGCCTTCAATCTCGAATCATTTGCCGAAGTTGAACTGATAAGCTCGGTCGCACGAGAACTCGGGAAAGTGGCGCGAGTCTCTCTGCGTGTCAATCCTAACATCGATGCCAAAACCAATCCCAAAATTACGACAGGCCTATTCTCTACGAAATTTGGAGTCGTCGAGGAAGAGGCTCGCGCCATGGCTGAGCGCATACGGCAGAGTCCACAGCTCTCACTAGTGGGAGTGGGATGTCACATCGGGAGTCAGATCCTCGATTTGAAACCTATGGCTGAAGCGGCTCGCAGGCTTGCTGATTTTGCGAAGGGATTGCAAGCTCTTGGTCACGAGTTAGCTTTTATCGATATGGGAGGAGGTTTGGGTATTCGCTACAATACCGAGCAGCCCCCAGAGCCTGAGCAGTATGCCGAAGCCCTGCTTTCAGCTATTCGACCTACCGGATTAAGGCTCTTGATTGAGCCGGGTCGCGTCCTTGTGGGGAACGTTGGAATCCTGCTTACGCGGGTCATCGCGCGCAAGCAAACGCCTGAAAAATCTTTTTTGATTGTCGACGGCGCAATGAATGATCTGATTCGTCCGAGTATGTACGACTCATTTCATGACATCTGTCCCGTGGCTGAACATACTGCAGATCTCGAAAAGATGGATATTGTCGGCCCGATCTGTGAGACGGGTGATTATTTTGGCAAAGATCGATCCTTACCAGCGAGCTTGCATGCTGGAGATTTAGTGTATATTCGCAGTGCAGGGGCATATGGAGCAGCTATGGCCTCTCACTACAACAGTCGACCCAGAGCTCCTGAGATTCTTGTGGATGGAGCTCAAATGAAAGTGATTCGACGTAGAGAGACCTTGGATGATTTGTGGGCTCTTGAATTGAATTAGACATACGGGGTAGAGCTCAGGGTAGAATCAGAAGAATAGGGGCAGCAGCATGCAATTCAAAGCGTTTCGCGTATCCGGCGAAGGGTTAAATCAAGGGAAACTCGTTCATCTCGATCTTGATGAGCTCTCACAGGGACAGGTCGTGATTGAGACGCGCTACTCCAGCGTCAATTACAAGGATGCCTTGGCCGTCACCGGTCAGGGCAAGATATTGCGCGGATTTCCTCGAAATGCTGGAATTGATGTGGCAGGAGTCGTGTATAGCTCCCAGCATCCAAGCTTTCATATTGGAGACGAAGTCCTGGTGACAGGCTGTGGTCTTGGGGAGATTCATGATGGAGGGTTTGCTGAATATGTTCGCGTGCCTGCCGAATGGATAGTCCCCCTACCCAGTGGTCTCTCCATGCGAGAAGCGATGATCTACGGCACGGCTGGATTTACTGCTGGCATCTGTCTGCATCGCTTGCTCCTTAATGATCAGACTCCAGATAAAGGACCCATGCTGGTGACCGGAGCGAGTGGGGGTGTGGGATCGCTTGCTGTCGCTATGCTTGCTAAGCTTGGGTTTGAAGTCTGGGCCTTGAGTGGTAAGGCTGACGCCAAGGATTATCTCCTGGACCTTGGGGCCAAAGAGGTCATCCAACCAGCAGATCTCAACTTGGGTAAGCGTCCTCTTGAGTCGATTCGCTTCGGAGGAGCTATAGACAATGTGGGTGGCGAGCTGCTTGAGGGTGTTCTCCGTCACGTGAATCTCTGGGGGAACGTTGCGAGTGTGGGGCTGGCAGGCGGAGCTAGCTTTCACAATACAGTGATGCCCTTTATTTTACGAGGAGTTAGCATCTTAGGGATCAGTTCAACGAACTGTCCGATGCAGTTGCGACGGGAGATCTGGGGCAAATTAGCTGGGGCTTGGCGTCCCAAAGATCTGGAAGCCTTTGTCACAGCCAGTATCCCGCTTGAAGAAGTAGAGAATGCGAGTCATAGGCTCCTGGAAAGGCGTAGTCGAGGGCGGACCTTAGTTGTCATGGGAGCCGGGGCTCAGCTATGATAGAGGGCAAGGAATCTTGTGTGGCAGCTGTTGAAAAGTGGGTGGAAAGCTGTGTGCTCAAGCTGAACCTTTGCCCGTTTGCCCATAAGCCCATGCGCGAAGGTCGGGTTCGCTTTGCTTCGGTGTCTAGCCGCGACGCAGAAGTCCTGTGGCAACGTTTTAGAGATGAACTAGCGCTTTTGGATAGCTCTCCAGAGATCAGTAATACTCTGCTTATCCTCGAAGAGAGGGACCTGGATCTCTTTGACTACCTGGATCTCGTGGCTGAAGCGGAACAATGTCTCGAAGATTGGGAGCTGGATGGGGTGTATCAGGTGGCTAGTTTTCATCCCCAGTATCTGTTTGCAGGAGAGCCTTCTACGAGTCGTAGCCATGCGACCAATCGCTCTCCATGGCCTATTTTTCATATCTTGCGTGAGGCTGAAATAACGGAAGCTCTACGCCTCTACAAAGAGCCTGAGTCGATTCCAGAACGCAATAAAAAGACTCTGGAGTCGTTATCTACAGAAGCTTTTGAAAGCTTTTTTCCACGGTCATAACATCGATTCTTAGTTTTTAGACTAGGTTTTAACATGCTTTGCTCTGGAGGTTCCTTGTGAAGAAGGCTTTGTCGGCTCTTTGGATCGTGATCGTGGCGCTCTCC
>CANGNB010000117.1 GCA_947454545.1 Oligoflexaceae bacterium | reverse complement strand
CGAAGACGTAGAGCCCAAACATCGGCAGATCTTGGTAAGTATTCGTCAGCAGACCGATCAGTTCGAACTCTGGTTGCACGACAGTGGTCCAGGTATTCCAAGCGACAAACGCGAACGCGTGCTCGAGGCTAGTTACACGACGAAAAGCCTAGGCAAGGGCACTGGTCTCGGTCTAGCTATCGTTCGCCTGATCGTCGAAAGGCATGGAGGGCAACTGGTGATCGAGGATTCCCAAGAGCTCGGTGGAGCGGCTCTGGGGATCAAACTGCCTCAGTTTTCACGCTTTTGATCGTGATATCAAAGGTTTGCAAAATTTTGAAGGCAAAGATGCCGCGCGGCTATAGATATGTCGATGTGGATCATCCAGGAGAATAGCCCTACCGTTCGGTTGAAATCATGTCCTAATGACCTTCATTCACCTTGCCAAGGCCGGCGAGCTCTGGGCATATAGGGCGGCGAAGGAGGTTGTTATGCCTGAAAGTCATTCTCGAATCTTGTCCCCTCTCGCTCGTCGTTCTCTTCTGAAACAGATTGCTGTGCTGAGCTCCCTGTCGGTCTTGTCTCTTGAAGGGGGAAGGATTTTGGCAGCTTCCAAAGCGCCCGTGTCCCCGCCAAGCAAAACCCCGAAGAGAAAGTCAGGTGAGGGATTGTCCTTAGCAGCTTTTCTGCAGATTTCGCAGTTTCTCACAGCTCGCGAGAGTCTGAGTCCTGAGATTGGCCAGCAGATATTAGCGAGTCTCAACTCCGAGCCAAAGCATCGTCAGCAGCTCCCCGCTTTGCATCGTGCCGTCCAGGACTGGCTGCGGTCGGCAGAGGGAAGTTCAACCCGCGAGTTCTTAGTGAGTCACAATCAGCTCGCCGATACCGCTCGCGAAATCCTCTTGGCTTGGTTCACCGGAGTTCGTGTGCAAGCGGGGCGTCCGCATCTTTTCACCTATATCGAAGCCCAAATGTGGAACTCAGTCCAAGGTCTTCGCAATATTCCAGCGACCTGTGGCGGCGTGACTAACTTCTGGTCCGAAGCGCCTCAGCTGCCTCCGGCCCCTTAGGGTCTCTCGCACTCTTTCCTCATGGCCTCATCAATTGCTCTTCACCGAAGGAATGCATTCTATGACACAGATACTCTCAGCAGATGTCGTGATCGTCGGGTCAGGGGTCGCCGGATCCCTCGTTGCACACCGCTTAGCTCAAAAAGGTCTCAAGGTCATCATTCTTGAAGCTGGTCCACGGATCGATCGCGGCAAAGCACTCGCCACCTTCATGAACGCGCCTATCAAACATCATCAAAGTCCTTATCCCGCTGCGCGCCACGCCCCTCATCCAGGCCTTGATATTGATTCGACGCCCTATATCATCGAAAAGGGATCGCATAAATACGACACCCTCTATGTGCGCGGGGTCGGCGGAACAACATGGCATTGGGCAGGCGAAACCTGGCGCTTTCTTCCCAACGACCTTCGCCTGAAATCCCTCTACGGTGTGGGCCGCGATTGGCCCTTGAGCTACGAAGATCTCGAACCCTACTACGTGCAAGCGGAATATGAGCTAGGGGTGTCTGGGGAGGCCGAGTTGGGCTCGCCGAGAAGCAAACCCTATCCCATGCAAGCCCTTGCCCCCACATTTATGGATACGACGTTCAAAAAGCTCCTGAAACCGCTCGGCTATGATGTGATTGTGCAGCCTGCAGCGCGGAACACTGCGTTTTATGACAATCGCCCGGCCTGCTGTGGCAATCACAATTGCATGCCGCTTTGCCCCGTGGGAGCCCAATATTCAGGCGATGTGCACGCGACCAAAGCAGAAAAAGCGGGAGCGCAGCTCATCGCCGATGCCGTCGTCTATAAGGTAGAAGTGGGAGCTGATCGCCTAGTCAAGGCTGTGCACTATAAAGATCCCAGCGGGCAGAGCCATGAGGTGCGCGGGAAAACCTTTGTGATTGCAGCTCATGGCATCGAAACCCCCAAACTTCTCCTGATCTCACGCTCGGAGCACACACCCCATGGGGTTGCCAATTCGTCTGATCAGGTCGGACGCAATCTTATGGATCACCCAGGCCTCAATGTGGAGTTCACAATGCCGATCCCCGTCTTTCCTGGACGCGGGCCACAAGAGGTGTCGGGGATAGTAAATCTCCGGGATGGAGCCTTCCGAAAAGACTACGGCTCGATCAAGCTCGGTCTCTGGAATTCAGCTTCCCTGCCTAAACTGAGTGCCAAGCTCATAGCTCAAGGCTATGCAGGAAAAGAGTTCGACCAAAAGCTGCGCGATCTGACGACGCGGCGCTGCACTTTTACGTCCTTTAGTGAGCAGCTGCCCGATCCCAACAATCGGGTTCGTCCCAGTGAACTCACGGATGCCATCGGTATCCCCCGTCCCGAGATTACCTACTCGATTGATAGCTATACCTTGCGGAGTGTCCAGCAGGTACGCAAAGTCTTTGAATCGATGATGGTGCATCTTGGAGCCACAGATGTCGAATATCCGGATTCCTTGCAGCCCAACAACCATATTATGGGCACAACGATCATGGGGGTCGATCCGAAAACTTCGGTCGTCGATCGAGACAGTCGCACCCACGATCATCGCAATCTATTTATCGCAGGAAGCAGCGTTTTCGCCTCCAGTACTGCCGTCAATTCAACTTTGACTCTTGCCGCCTTGAGTTTGGCGATCTCCGATCGCATCGTCAAAGACCTTCAGTCCTAAGCCGTCGATCTGCCGTTTGACCTTCTTACGATTTTGTCGGACAATTCTAGAGACTTTGTCGTAAGGAGGGATCTCACATGGACGCAAAGCAGAAAGTCGAACCCATTCGCCAAGGACACAAGTATCAGTGTCCCATCTGTAAAAAGACTTACTTTACTAAAGATGAAGCGGCGAGTTGTATTCAAAAGCATGCGAGCGAGACCCAACCTTCCTAGGCGGAGCCCGTCGTCCTATTCGGAGATACGGCTTTGCACCCAAGGACTTTGGCAGTCGATCTGTGAGGGCAGATCTGTAGGGCTGGCGATCCCGGGCAGATTGAGCGTTTTCAGTGTGCCTTCCCTGCCATAGGTGGGCCACGGAAAAGCTTCGGACCCGGGATGACCGCTGCGAGCAAACTCTGCCCAAGCGTGGCTCATCTGTTTCGAAAAGTTTTCATCTTCTGACGTCAGAAAGGGACCCTTGATGTCAGCGATCGTGCCAAAAACAAAGGGCACTTCGAGAACATGCATCGCAGGCCCACCTTTGATCAAAGAATGATTGAACCAATAGGCATAGACCTGCTCCGGTGCAAAGAGCTTGGGCAAGGCGCGTGCGTTACAGTAGATGGCCGTATCGTAGGGGATGTTTTCGTGAAAGATCCTGCTCAGGAGTTCCTTCTGATTGACTCCAACTATGATCGGAATCTTGAGCTGCCGACGGCGAATGCCAGCGAAGATAGTCGGATCGGGGAGTGTGGCCGTTCCCGTGATCAGGGTCGCTTGGGTATCTAGGTTCACAGCATAGTCGCGACCGATTTGTGCAAGCTTTTGGGACGGTAGAGAACGCAGACAGGCCACATCTTTGCATTCGGATTCTTGGAGTATTTTTGCTGTTAGATCCCGGGCCGCCTCATGAGAGCGCTCAAGGAACAGCGGGCTTTGCATAATAGCTTTATGAAAGAGCCCCGAACTCTGATCCGTCGCCAAGAGGGCCTCAACAGAACTGGCGCCAGCAGACTCCCCAAAAATCGTTACACTCTGAGGATCCCCTCCAAAAGCAGCGATATGATCTTGGACCCATCGCAGAGCGAGCAGCTGATCCTGTAGGCCAAAATTCCCTTCGTTGCGGCCTTGGCTATCTTTGAGTTCGGGATGGGCGAAGTACCCGAGGAAACCCAAACGATAGTTCATACTCACGACGACGACATCCTCGCGAGCCGCGAGTCGGCTTGCCTCATACAGTGGAGGACCAAGATCTGTGAAGCGTTCACCCGTGGAGCCAAAGAAAAAACCACCGCCGTGAATAAAAACCATCACGGGACGAGGATGAACCGAAGGCTTTTGAGGTTCCCAAACATTGAGAAAGAGGCAGTCCTCGCTGCCGACGACCGGCATGTAGCGCAGCAGAGCTCGCCTGGTAAAAAACGACAGAATGCTCATTGTGTGGGTGCTGGGACAAGGCGATGGAAAACTATCAGCCACCAAGGGCTTGGTCCATGCATCTATGGGTACGGGAGCTTGCCAGCGCCTAGGTCCTTCGGGAGCTTTGGCATAGGGGATGCCCAGATAGCGCCACGTGCCCTGATGATCGTGACCGACAATGGGACCCGAAGCCGTCGTCACAGTGTGAGCTTCCTCAGCTCTCAGACTTTGCCCAATTGCCAAGGTCAGGAGCAGCAGGAGTATACCCACTGCAGAAGTTCTGTTCATGTCAAGCAGCCTGATGCGTGTTTTGCACAGCCGAGAAGAGCTTTGGCAGAGTGAAGGTAAAGCTCGTGCCTTGACCATCGAAAGACTGAACATGAATTGTGCCACCGGCTCGCTGAAAGGCCTCTGCTACAGCATCCAAACCAATTCCGCGCCCAGACGTTTCGGTAAGCTCTTGACGGGTCGAGAATCCAGGGAGAAAGATCGTCATCAGCTGCTGCTCTGGGGTGAGTATCAGCCACTGGGCTTCCGTGTAGAGGCCCTGAGCCACGGCCTTTTTCCTCACAGCATCGCGGGATATTCCTGACCCATCATCTGCAATCGTAAGCATGTACTGGACGGGATTTTCATTCACCTGCACTGTGATATGGCCCTGTGGGCTTTTGCCACGGCGCATATGCGGTGGTTCGATGCCATGATCCACCGCATTGCGAAAGACATGCACGAGCGATCCGAGGACTTCGGCATAGACCAAAGGGAAGCGAACGTGGGCCCCTTTAAGGTCAACCTTGAGCTGTTTGCCTTGCTTGTTCGCCTGTTCGCGCGCGCCATCGAGTAAAAAGTCGAGGAGGTTTTGCGCCTCTTCCGAGCGCGCGTAGGTGATGAAACGATGCACGCGAGCTTTAGCCTCTTCAAGATTGATGACAGAGTTCATATCCTGCTCAAAGCTCAAGATATCTTTGTCTTCAAGCATAATCACGTGGCGATCGAGGTCATCCGGATGAATGCCGAGGACTTTATGATTGTCTTCGAGATACTCTTTAACGTGTTTGCGGAAATCGGCAAGTTCTGTTTCGACCCGATCAAGGTCGGTGACCCTATCTTCGATCTGGTGCAAGAGTCCTGAGAAAAGACTCAGACCAAAGACCGAAAAATCTCCCTTCCAGGTGTGAAGGTTGCGCTTGGTCGAGCTGAAATCGCCTGTCTTCGCCGAACTTTCCATCGTGGGAGCTTCCAAAGTCTGCCGCAAAAGGCCAATGAAGCGGCTTCGGCTCTTGAGAATGCGGAGGAGCGATTGATTGTTCTCGTTTTCTTGTTCAGCCTCGACGAGCTTGGTGATATCAGCAAGCGAAAACAGTACGCTTTCGATGCGCCCTTGAGTGTCGCGAATGATGGCGCCATTGACAGCCAGAGAGCGTGGGCCACAGGCGACGCGCTTAGGAAGCTGAGTGATGAGGTCTTCAGCGAGAAGATCGTCATCAACGGACTGCAGGTAGAGAACTTCGAAATTTTCTGCGTCGCGTCCACCCAAACCTAATAGGTCCCAAAGCTTGCCACCCGAAAGTTCGCCGGAAGTGGTAAGACTGGGAGCGAGAAGCTCGAGGCAAGAGCGAGAATACCCAGGTAAGACCTGACCCTTATCGTTGCAACGCAAGAGACCAAATTCGACGTTGTCCAAAATCGCTTTGATCGCATTGTTTTGGACGGCGAGCTGCTTAGAAAGGACCTCCGCTTCGCCGAGAGCTGTGCTCAAATCAGCAGTGCGGATGGCCACAGTTTTTTCGAGGTTTTGATTGATCTCTTGAACTTCTGCCAGTAGCAGCTTGTTGGAGACGAAGGTTTCCGCAAAGATGATAGACGTCACATACATAACGCCACTCGTACCGATGAGAGTGCCGAGAGGCATCAGATTCGTCGACTGGATAAGACCAAAGGAGGCGAGAAGATCGTGGGTGGCTGTTACCAAGAAAGTGAGTTCACAAAGCCACATAATTCGTGCTCGCTTATTTTCCCTCATGGCTTTCGTGAGGTTAATCATAAATTGGGCAGCTATCGCGAAGCTATAGAGGTTTGCAAATTTGCGTATGACATTAAAAACAGCATGATTGAAGGTAAAGACTTGGGAAATAAAAAATGAGACGAGAGCTGTCACCACAACCGTGTGTACGATATTCGAACGCGGAGTGAACTTACTGAAGTATTGGGCGAAGTAAAAATGTGAAAGAACCATCATCGGGATGCCTGTGTAATGGAGCGTCCAGAGGATGCGAGGTTCGAAAATTTGAACGAGGTTGTCATGAGGAAGTGCATAGTAGGGAAAGAGTCCCATGCCTGAGAAAGCTGCGACGAGATAAAGGCTGTACCGCGTCTTTGAGTACACAAGAAGAAAGAATAGACCCACAAATAGGCAGATATAGGCTGCGATGTTACGAATCTCTCCACCGATGAAACGATAAAAGCTTACCGCTGGATCGTAAGCTTTATACGGCCTGAGTTGGAAAGGAAGTTGAAAGATGCCTATCATCTGTTTGGTCTGGATGCGCACGCTGACAAGATGTTCGAGCTTTGTTACAGTAAAAGTGACAGGAACGGGTTGGAGCGAATAGTAGCGCTCATAGGAGCGGGTATCTCCTCGTGAGTAGATCTCATCACCATCGAGAAAAACCTTCATGGGACTCATGTAGGCGTCCAGATAAAACACAACTTTCTTGCCGATAAGTTCCGGCGCAAAATGAAAATGGCCGCGATACCAGCCCGTATCAATCAGTTGCCCGTCGTTATAAGCTCGGTTCCAGGGACCAGGCGTCGGGACGGTTACCCAGCTCTCTTCCGAAGTATTGACCTGAGCATTCTCTGGCCTATCGTCCCGTGTGAACAACCATGTGCCTGCGAGCGATAGGGGCTCGTCCAGGCTATTGATTTCAATCCGGCATGAAAAGCAGGAGGACCTCGCCTCTGCGAAAGCAAAGGGGAAGGTATTCAAGAGGATAAACAGCGATCCAACGACAGTCCAGAATTTCATACAAAGGCACCTTAGTCTCGAAAAAAGACAGACCCTCCGGCGTTTCGGAGAGTCTGCTCAAAACTTAAAAAATAGAGACTAAACACTTGGGGTAGGAAGTTAAGATGCCGTAATGATTGGAACCTTATGGCATTTAAAGGAGCTTACGCTATTTCATCTTTGACTTTACGTAGGATCCCGAAACGGTAAGGTCTCCATCCTGCCAGATCGCTTTGCCATTGACGCCAGGCTTGAGTGCTGAGGCGCTTTCGGGCTTATCGTTAAGTGACCAGTTTGCCCAGCTGATTTTATAGCGATCCATAAAATTCATCCACTGATCGCTCTCCGCGAGATCGACATTACCATTGCCCGAGGCATCACAGACCCCAAATTCGGTAACGAAGAGTGTAAGGCCTTTCGAGAGGGCATAACTCGCCTTGTCACGCAGATCTTGGCGATGGGTTGCTGAATAGAAATGAAGAGTATAGGCAACATTGCTGTCTTGAATGGGGTTATCAGCAGCCAGGTCCACACGCTGGGACCAGCTCGGACTACCAACAATCACCAGGTTTTTGGCACCTTTGCTACGAATCGCACCGATCACCGTTTGAGCATACCCTTTTACCTGATCCCATGACTGGTTTACCGGCTCATTGTAAACTTCAAAGATCACGTTTGGAGTCTGACCATAGAGATCGGCCATCTCAGCAAAAAAATCCCGGGCTTGATCAGGATGGTTGACTGCGTTGTGGTCGTGCCAATCGATGATGACATAAATCCCTTGCTTCATCGCCTCATCAACGATGAGTTTGACACGGCTTTTTTCGGCATCGGGATTGGCAAGGTAGCCTCCCTCTTCGACTCCCATGGCGGCCCGAATAAGGGTAGATTTCCACTGGGTTTTAAGCTGGGCGACCACTTCACGATTCCAAAAGGCTGTCGACCACTGGCTCCAAAAGAGGCTCATACCCTTCAGTTGGACGGGTTGCCCAGTCTTATCAAGCAGTTTTCCATTGCGTGCTGTCAGCCAGCCATGCTGATCAACGAAGCTGAGGGGGGCACCAGGGGGAGTAGGAGGAGTTGGTGGAGTCGAAGGTGTCGATGGAGTGCCAGGAGTATTCGGGGTACGATTCGATCCGTCTGAAGGGCGTTGATTTGATCCTGTAGACGTTGTGGGAGTGGCATCGGCACTGGTCGTGCCAGAGCAGAGCCGCATATCGACCTGATACTGAGATCCTTCGACGCTATGCACGCGGCCCTTATCTTCAGAACAGGTTTCCGAAATCTTTTGCCCCTTCGCATCCCAGTAGCTCGCTGTGATGTGGTAGGTTCCAGAGCTGAGTTTAAAGCGCGCATCGACAGCGCTCTCCAAGGTGATGCGTTCGAAAATCTTGGTGGGCTCTAGCATACGCGTAGGTGTGATGCGTTCGACCTGGACGTCCATACTCATCCATGGTCTGCCTTCCAGAGCCCCTTCGGATGGGACATTGAGGATGCTCACCTCGGTGAGAGCCTCTCCCGTAACGCTCGGGACCTCAACACTTTTCTCACCACATTGGACCGTAAACATGAGGAGCGAGAAGAACACGGGTACTTTTTGATGTTGAAACACGGATCACCCCAAAAACAAAAGTTCCCTCCGTCGCGGCACTATGCGCGATGGAATGCGTTCCGCCTTTGGCATGGGGGGGACCCAGAACACCAGGCTCGAGACAGTTCGATGGTCCGTGTTTCGGAGGCAGCTCGCTGAGTTTAATGCGACTGCTGGGAAACGAGTCGGTTTTTGAGATGGACGGCCTGGAAGAACGGGATGAGCCCCAATCAGCCTATGATAACAAAAGCTTACAGAGATTCTCTGAGTTGTTTTTTTAGACCACTCAGTGACTCGACGTGAACATTGCAGTCATGTTCAAAAACCAGAGCCACGAATCCAATTACAGCAGATGCACGAAGAAGGGCATTAAGTGTCGCTAAAGGCACGAGATCCTACCGACTTTCGAGATGAGCTCAAAGGTGAAGCTCACGGCACCGATCTAATTATACCTAGAGGCGATAGATCGAGGCAACCCAAAGAGGTTGAGACTCGAGTCCTTTATCCTTTGGGGGCAATGCTCATGAGGTCTCTTCACCCGTGCCTGATAATCGCTCATTCGCTGCCCCTTCTCGCCTCGCTCCACGCCTGTCACGATCCTGTGGCCCCCCAGATGCAGGCCACGAACTCCTACTCTTCCCGACAGGAGGACGAACCCACGCCGAGAGATGGAGAACTCCCTGTACTCGAAAATGGGGCTAATGCCGAAGTTGTGCTACCCAAGGAGCCTGCTGCGGAACCAGCGGTCGAGCTGCCTCCGCCCTCGACGCCTCCACCCGTCCCTCCGGTCCCAGCTCCTCTGGCTTTTTACCCAAAGGATTGTCTCGATATCAAGAAAGCTAAACCTGATTCCCAAAGTGGTTCCTATAAGATCTACCTCAATGCAAGTCTCGACACACGCACAGCACTCGATGCTGCCTGCGATATGAGTACCGATGGGGGTGGCTGGACCCTCATTCTCAACTACAACCATAAGGGAGGCACCAATCCTCCCTTGCAAATCAAAACAAGCAGCCTCCCCGCCCTTGGCGGCGACACCTTAGGCAGCGATGAATCCTCTATGACAGCCGTCTGGGGGCACGCAAGCAACACTCTTATGGCCAATTTCCTCCAGGCAAAAGAACTTCGCTTCTACTGCCGCTCATCGCAAAATCCCCGCGTCCTTCATTTTAAAACGCCCGATGCTACTTGCCTCCAAGCTGCACGCACAGGTCAGGGCAACTGTTCGGGCATAAGAACCAGTTTCATGGCCTTAGCTGGGCATACAGCGACCCTTCCCAACACGATCGATCGAGCCAGTGCCAATGCCAAAGACCTGGCCTTGACCTTCAACACCTTCGGACACATCGATGCGGCAGCTCCAGATGTCATGTGGAGCCTTGCAGGGGACGGCGGGGCGAATACCTGGGAATGTGACTTTGGGAGTGATAATCCGAACTTTAACACCATCCATCGGGTTTGGTTTCGTTAAACTGGTTCCTTTAACTGTTGTGTAGGGATAATTCCCTTGAAAATCAGTGGTTCCACACGAGTTTTAACTGTCGCCTATTTTTTGAGTCAAGATAGAGATTGTGAAACCACGCGTACATATAAAGTGCGAGTGTCAATTGTTCAATTTTTTTAGTAGTACACCATGTTCGGCGAGCCAACCTCTTCAAACCATCACGAAACATAGCATAAGTGTGATTGAGGCTGAAAAGTGGATCCCATCCCCCCTCTTTAAGCTCGCCTTGTCCTACTATGCAGCCCCTTCGGCCAGGAGTGGTCTCATGAGTCCATCCTTGCAGATGAGTGCGGATAAAAGGTGGATAGGCTTTGCTTTGGTCTGTCTTTACGAGTCCCTGAGGCGCAACGCACGCGTTTAAATCGTGAAACAGTTTCTTGAGGCATTTGCGCCTTTCGCAGGGCCGCGGGCCATATTTCTTTCGTGCTAAATGCACTAAGGACCCTTTTGCAGGAATCCTTCCTACTGCGATAGCTAAGACTTTTCTCGTTTTGTCTTCAACGGCGATAGCAGCAGTAATGGGTTTGCACTTCGTGTGTTCAAATGATTCCAGTTCATCAAAGTTAAAGCATGTGACTTTTTCTCGGTCTCTTCGATAAGCTTCAAGGTTATGCTGAGCACATATTCCAAAGCGAATAAGTCTTCTTGCTATCGCAGCTCTTCGTACGCCTAAAATGATAGCTAGGCGCCGCTGAGAAACGCCTGAACACAGACAGCGAAAAGCATTTTGGTTTATGTAGCGTTTGCGAAGCCGGTAATCTACCCCGAAATGAGTCTCTGAAAATGTCTTTTTACAAGCTCCGCAGCGATACCTTTGACACTTTTTTTTGTCAGAGGCTCTTATATAAGTACCATGTTTTGCTATTTTTTTAGAGACTTTGCAATGAGGACATACCATACCCCCCTCCTTTCAAGAGTGTGGGGCTATAGTGTCTCAAATAGAAAATTTTGCTAGCGACATCTCATGTCTTATGTCGAGTTCTGATACGACCCCAACACTTAAGGGATCCAGTTTTTAGAAGGCACCTGCTGAGCGATCGGATGGTGGTGCAGCAGTGGTGTCTTTCGCCGCAGGAACGATCTTGTCTTCGGCCTTCGATGTAGGGTCTGCGATCTCGACGACCTTCCCTAGTTTCTGACCTGCCAGGGCGATTATAAGACCACCGATAACGTCAGCAGCATAGTGCTGTTTGGTGGTGAGGGTGGAGATGACGATCCCTATAACCCAAGCCCAAAGAGCGATGCGAAGCGAAAGACGCTTTGGCTTTACCAGCAGAGCACCAAGGACAGACATGGACACATGCAGCGAGGGGAAGCAGTTGGTGGGAGGGTCGAAGGCCCAAAGCCAAGCAAAAATTGGATCCCAGTAGGGACTGATCGCTGTCATGTTGCGAGGATAAAGCGTCGGGTACAAAAGAAAGATCACATAGGTGAATGTGGCAGCGAGGCTGAAACTTAGAAAAGTCTCGGTGATCTCTCGGGCTGTTCGCAACATCATGAGAAGAACAAGAAAGAGACAATAATCGGATAGATAAATAAACACTGTCCAGGGGATTAGGGGAATGGCTTGGTCAATGCTGGTCAAGCTCAGGGAGCGAACATTGAAGAAGGGAGCAGTACTTGCAAAAGTATAGGCACTTGCATACAAACTTGCACCCAGAATAGCAAGAGGCCATTTCCAGCGAAGGGGCAGAGCTACGAGACGGATGCGGTTCACGAATTGTCTCCCCCT
>CANGNB010000116.1 GCA_947454545.1 Oligoflexaceae bacterium | reverse complement strand
TCAGCTTAGTCAAGAGATTAGGGATAGGGAGTAGCATATGAAACGCATCATCAAAGCTCTGAGCAAGGTTGGAACTGGAGTCACCATCACCGCAGTTCTCGTGGGTTGTGGTTCTCCCCAAGACACTTCACGTAGCGCCGTCAAGGTTACCAACGGTCGAGATGTTCGCGAAAGCGACTACGCCGCAACCGTGCTCCTTGTGATGCAGCTACCGGAAGGGCAAGCGATCTGTACCGGTACATTTGTAAACGACTCGCAGGTTGTCACGGCAGGCCACTGCGTTGAGGGTCTCGACGAGACGGCTCCCGAGATGTACTACGCGACCAAGGTCAATGGCTCGCTCAAGGCTGTAGCGAAAGCTGTCAGCTATCAGCGCAACCCAAGCTACAGCATCGATCTGGGCGTTAGCCCGTACGATGTTTCGGTCATCACCTTTCCCGCAAACACGGCCCCAGCGACTGTCGCTTTAGCAACAAGTTCACCACGCGCCGGCGATACCTTCACGATCGTCGGCTATGGCAATAACGAAAACTTTTTGAAGAGCGGTGAGCTCTCGGGCTCAGGAGCTGGTGTGAAGAGAGCCGGCAGCAACACCGTGAGTTCCGTCAAAGATGGCTTCATCAACTTCGTGGGCTTACCTGGACGTGACAGCTCGACAGGAACCGGCAAGCTCGTCTCCAGCGGTTCTGGCGATTCCGGGGGGCCGCTCTATGTCAACGGCCGCCTGGCAGGTATCACCTCGGGGGGAGGGCTACGCCCAGCTCGCGATGGTAGCTATGTCGCCGTGTCTTTCTACGTCGATATCAATAACAGTTCTCAGCGCAGCTTTCTGGCGCGAGCTTTGAAAGCTGATCGTCGCCGCTAAGCGACCACAGGAACCAGGTGATCTCGGGCGGGTTGGACTTCGGTCCACCCGCTTTTTTTTTGGCCTAGCTCAGCAAGTATTGGGTGAAATCAGACAGACCTGGTGGCAAATGCTACTTTAGCACCCCTACCCCGAGCTTTCGTTTTCTTGAACTCACCCTTGAGACCTTGAGCCTCATATTCTAGAGCGTATCCCAAGATTTTTCCTCTAACTTGGTACACGACTTGCTGATATGAAGTCAGGAAGTCAAAGCAAGTAATCTGCATAAACCAGGGAGGTTTCCCATGACATTCAAGCTGATTTCTGCCCTCGTAGCCTTGAGCGCATCCAGCCTTTTCGCTGCTCCAGTAGCCGTTCGGACTCTCGATCCCATAGAGGTCGCGTCTCCGATCGAAAAGATTTTTATCCCCGAAGGTTTTGATGACAACGACAACATCGAAGTCGTTTTGCATGGAAACTTTCCGAACACCTGCTACACAGTAGGCCGTGCCTCGGCAACCGTCGACAACGAAAACCATGAGATCGTCGTCAAGGCCACAGCCTACAAGTATCCTGGCAAGCTTTGCCTGCAAAGCATCACGCCGTTCATCCAAACGGTGACCCTCGGTCTTTTGAACGAAGGCAATTACACGGTTCGTATGGCTGACAAGCAAAATCTCCAAAAAGAGATGCTTGTATCGAAGCGAAAAACTGAGTCTGCCGATGACTATCTCTATGCCACAGTCGAGAACGCAGGACTCCAGATCGATGCAGACAGCGGCAAACAAGCCGTCAAACTCTCGGGCCACTTTCCTTACTTCTTTGTCGGTTGCATGGTCCTCCGCGATGTAAAAGTTAAGACGGCTCCCAGCGATGTGCTTGTGGTGCAACCTATAGCA
This sequence comes from Oligoflexaceae bacterium, assembly GCA_947454545.1. Classification (GTDB taxonomy): domain Bacteria; phylum Bdellovibrionota_B; class Oligoflexia; order Oligoflexales; family Oligoflexaceae; genus Oligoflexus. Next base: position 10,287 of record CANGNB010000116.1, on the reverse strand, counting down.
GAGATCGTGGATAACGAAGAATGTCAAAACCAGCCTGCGGATCGTTCGTTCGAATACACCGCGGGCTTGACGGAAGCGTTCCGCGGCGAAGGTCTCTTGCATGTACGTACCCTTGATGGCAACTCCATCAATCGCTACATCAACGTTGATCGTAACGGTCTCCACTGATTTGAAAGCTCGCCCCACTCCAAAGGGGGCGAGCCTTTTGCTTCCTCTTTCCTTAGCATTTCGTGTTATTTCCCGCAGTTTTCTGCTTTTTGCCGGGTTCTTGACCGCGCAGCCAAGAGCGTGTTAGTGTCACTCTAGAAATCTATTTTGATTCGATCCTCAGCTGTGAAGGGACGTCTATGAGGCGCCGAAGTCCGAGTCTGTGGCTATTGTGGACAGTGGGTATGAGCGTGATCGCTTGCGGCCAAGAGTCGCGTTCGGACAGTTCGCTACGCTCCATCATTGACGAAGACAGCCTTCAGCCGGTGGGGGATGGAACTCAATTGCCCGCATCTCTGCGCGGCAGTCTTGGAGCTATCGGTAAGCTCACAGGTGGTTGCACGGCCTTTCACTTAGGGGATGGTCTTGTCGCGACCGCAGGGCACTGCTTGCCAAAGCCTACCAAAACCGTCGCGGAAAGCGCCTGTGGAACCTATAGCATCCAGTGGAACGGGGAGGCTCAGCCTTCCCACTGTCTCCGCTATCTCGCCTATCAGTATGACGAACAATCTGACTTTGCGCTGATCGAGGTTGACCCCCTGCCGCCCACTCACATTCATTTACCAACACGAGATGATAGAGCCGATCGGCCCTCGCGCGCTCTGGTGATCGGTTACCCCAAGGATCGCCCTCTCAGCACTACAGCTCAGGCCTGCCAGGCACGGTGGGAGACGGGCACCGACGAGCAAAAGTTCTTTCATGACTGTGATACTTTGCCTGGTCACAGCGGAAGCCCCGTTCTCGATGCGGATAGCGCCCAACTCATTGGTGTCCACGATGGGGATGCCGAGAAAGCCAATTATGGCAGCTTTTTGCCCTCACTCCGCCAACTTCATCAGCTGCAGGAGCAGCTGCGCGCTGAAGCTCCGCCTCCCTCCCAGCTGAGCTTTGGTCCGTTCGGCAATAATGAGATGCGCGTTCTCTTTGCCATCCCTTCGCGCTGGAGCAAACGCGCCAAGCTTCATGTCCATGCGAATCTGGAAGCCCCCTATGACAAGCTGGTTCTGATCGATGGCATTGGACGTCGCACCGAGCTCACCGGAGCCAGTGATCAAGATCTGGATCTTCCGCTCCCACTGAGTGCTTTTGTTCAGACGGACTATTCTGGGAATTCGCAGCTCATCGAGGTCAAAGATCTTACCCTCTACACGCCCTAACCTGAAGAAAAGGGCAAGGGTGCACGCGTCATCACGCAGACCCTTGCTTCAAAGTTCAGGAAACCGACTCACCCACAAGGAGCTTGTGTAGGGTCGTCAAAAAGCTCTGGGAGCTTTCTTTGAGTTCAAGTTTTTCCACCATGTCCGCAGGAAGAAAGACACCCGAGCAATCGTGGCACCTTTGGACCTTGAGACCATCATAGCTCGCCTCCTTGAGGTCGTGTCCGCAGGCCGGACACTTCATCCAATGCAGATCATGCAAAGCCTTCTCTTCGCGCTCGGCAGCCAGACGCAGATCGTTCTGGTGCTGCTCTTCGATCAGATCGAGATCGTGCTTATAAAAGAATTCGTTTTCGAGATGTTTAGGTCTTACGCTGAGGTCCATAGGTCTAGCCTCCTCTCCGAGCTTTATCCTCACCCATGAAAGTCTGCAAAGGACATGCCAGCCCTCCAAGCCCGAAGAGGCTGCCACCGCAGGCTTTTCAAAACATGCACCAAAGGCATATCTACACCTTGCGGCAACTGCCACAGTCGTTTTTTGCCAAGGATGCTTGGCGATCCTGCGGCTGCGCGCTACACTCGGGTATGCGTCCCCCAAAGGGTCGCCACTCTCTTTCTTGCGGAGGTCCTTATGCTCGAACTCTTTAGTTCCGGAACAACTCTGGTCTTAGGTCTAGACCTCAAGCATGACGAGACCAGCCTCATAAAAACAGCAAGTTCTCTCGCTCAGCGCACAGGCGCTCGCCTCTTGTGCGTGCATGCCGCTCAGCCCTTTCGTTCCTACGCCCTTGCCGGTGAGGGCTTCGCTCTCCCTTACGAAGAGTTCGAACGGGAGTCTTATGACAGCGATATTCAATCAGCAGAAATAAGTCTCCAGCAGATTCGCGAAAAGCTGCCCCCTGAGCTCCTCGTGGATGTGGAAATCGTCCGTGACTATTCGGAAGATGCTCTGGAGGGATTGGCGCGCGATTGCAATGCTCAGCTGATCCTGTGCGGTCATCGCCTGGGTGAAGAGGCTGCTCCCCTTGAAGGACTTTCCACCAGCCTCTCGCTGATGGCCCATGCGAGCGTTCCGGTGATGAGCCTGCCGTTAGGCACTCAGCTCGACTTTACCCAAAAAGCGCACAAGCTTTTAGTCGCCGATAGCCTGCAAACTGGGGCTTTTCATGCCCTAAAGGCTGCCCTGGGCTTTTCGAAATCGATAGACACAGAAACCTTCTATCATCTCCACGTCTATCCCAACAGCGTCGAAGAATTGCAAGAGTCTGCGGAAAAGATTCGCTTAGCCATGGTCGAGGGACGCTTGCCTCAGGATCCAAGCTTCAATGGCGATTATTATCTCGAAAAGATTAAGGCCGACTTAGAACATCTGCTGCGTCGGCGTCATCACGAGGCTGATCCAGAATTTGCTAAGGGCACTCAGTATAAATCCCTCGTGCGCTTTGGGGAACCTCAGGAGCAGCTGCACAAAGCTGTGGCCGAAACGAAAGCGGACATTCTGATTTTTGGCAAGCACCATTTTCTGAGACCCAAAGGCCTCAGTCTGGGTAAAATTCCTTATAAAGCTATGCTCGAAAAAGGCGTTGCGACTCTGGTCATCCCTGAACCCTGAGAGCTTTCGCTTAAAAGATCCAGGTGAGAGGAAAGACCTCGACTCCTTCAGCCTGCGATCTATCTCTCTTCTGAGCTGAAGGCTCGCCCTCAAAAATCTTCACTTCTGGCTGCGAAAGCTCGATATAGGAACTGAGCTCTTGGTTCTCGGGAGCCAAGAGCCAATAGCTAACCAGAGCTCCTCCCGCCGCCAAGATACCAAGCTGCCCCCAACGCATCTTCTGCCCTGTAGGGACCTGGCTTGAGTGAATAAAACTAGCGAGAGACAGCACTGCAAAACCAGCCCCTAAGGTTTCTCCCCATTGCTGCTGCGTTTCCCCCGACGGCCCAGGCCTATTCGTACCAGGCTGTCCTGTCAGCGTCTCCTCTTGGGAAGGTTCTGTCCCTGCAAGAGCTGCTGGCATCTGCAGACAGAGTACAAACACGAGACTCGAGATTTTTCGCAACAAAGCTCACCTCATAGATTGTCACGACAGTTTATAGTTTCTTGTAAAAAATTTAACACACAAAGACAAGCTGGCGCTTCTTTTTGCCCTTGATACGGGTCTGAAAGCACCTATTTGGGCGCTAGACCCAACGTTCTTGACAGAGCTAAGCGCATTTGCCTGGACCAAATCCTTCACTTGTTTCATATACTCCAAGGGCCTTTGGCAAGCCCAACTCAACGACGGAGACTCTTATGACATCTACTTACAGAATTTTACTCACGCTGTGTTTGTGCTCGCTCTCTTGGAGCGCCTGGGCCGAAGCGCTCAAGGTCGGCCTCTCCTTACCCACTCAAAGGGAAGAACGCTGGGTACGCGATAAGAATACCATGTTAGCAAAAGCTAAAGAATTGAATGTCGATCTGCGGGTACAGATCACCGATAACGATGCCTCTAAGCAGATCGCCCAGGTGGAAAACCTCCTAGCACAGGGCATCAAAGTTCTCATCATCGCTCCTCATGATGCAAGCTCGGCAGCAGTCATCGTGGAAAAAGCCCACAAAGCTGGGGTCAAGCTGATCTCCTACGATCGCCTCATCCTCAACAGTGAGGTCGATCTTTACCTCTCGTTTGACAATGTCAAGGTCGGCGAACTGCAGGGTGAATACCTTGCGACCCACGTCCCCAAAGGTCAGTACGTGGTCTTGTCTGGTTCCCCTACCGATAACAACGCCAGCCTCTATCGTCAGGGCGCGATGAAATTTCTTAAGCCTCTCGTCGACAAAGGCCAGATCAAAATTGTGATGGATCAGCCTGTCAAAGACTGGCAGCCTTCCGAAGCTCAAAAACTTTTGGAACAAGCTCTCACCGCTCATCAGAATAAGATCGATGCTGTTCTTGCTCCCAATGACGGCACTGCAGGCGGTTGTATCCAAGCTCTTGCTGCACAAAAGCTTGCCGGTAAAGTCGTAGTCACGGGCCAAGATGCCGAACTCACAGCTGCCATTCGCATCATGCAGGGCACACAGAGCATGACAGTCTTCAAGGACACGCGTTTGCTCGGCCAAAAGGCGATCGAACTCGCGGTAAAAATGGCCAAGGGAGAGAGTCTCAGCAATGACATCAACGGCAAGATCAACAATAAGAAAGCCGATATACCTTCCCTACTCTTAGCGCCTGCCGTCGTGGACAAAAGCAATCTTGACAAGATCCTAATCGACACTGGCTATCTGAAAAAAGAGCAGGTCTACCGCCGCCTCTGAAGCTGAGTCGAGCGAATCATACACTCTGAGGGTCTTTGATGCTGAGGCATCAAGGTCCCTCTTTCCCTTTCGCAAAAGAAGGTGAGCTCATGCCATCCCCTCTTCTCGAAGTGCATAAGATAGTCAAAGAATTTCCGGGGGTGAAAGCCCTTCAAGGTGTAGCCTTCGATCTTCTCCCCGGTGAAATACATGCTCTCGTCGGTGAAAATGGAGCCGGCAAGTCCACCCTTATGAAAATTCTGAGTGGATACTACCCTTACGGGTCCTACGAGGGTGAGCTCTCGTTTGAGGGGAAAACCTGCCACTTTCACAAGATTAAAGATAGCGAACGTGCAGGCATTGTGATCATTCACCAAGAGTTAGCTCTCGTTCAAAAGCTCAGTCTTGGGGAAAATATTTTTTTGGGTCAAGAATGCACCCGTGGCTTTGGCATCATCGACTGGGACCAATGCTGGACGCGGGCGCAGGAGCTGCTCGAGCGTGTAGGCCTCAAGCACAAGCCGCAAAGGCTCCTGAAAGACTGCTCCGTCGGTGAGCAACAGCTTGTAGAAATTGCCAAGTCTTTAGCCAGAAATGCCAAAGTTTTGATTCTCGATGAACCCACGGCGGCTTTAACGGAAGAAGAATCACTCCGCCTTTTAAGTATTTTGCGCCAGCTCCGCAAAGAAGGCGTCAGCTGCATCTACATCTCTCACCGCCTTCACGAGGTTCTCGCTATCGCCGATCGCATCACCGTCCTGCGCGATGGGCAGACGGTGGGGACCTATCCGCGCGCCGAACTGAACGAAGATCAGATGGTGGCGCTGATGGTGGGACGCGAGCTGCATGATCGCTACCCCCGACAAACGCGAGAGCGTGGAGCCAAAGTCTTGAATGTCAAGGACTGGACAGTCCTTGCCCCCGACCAGCGCCTCACCTGTCAAAACATCAATTTTTCGGCCTTTAAAGGCGAGATTTTAGGGGTTTCAGGTCTCATGGGATCGGGGCGTAGTGAGCTGTTCATGAACCTCTTGGGGCTCTGGGGTAAAACCCGATCGGGCACCCTTGAACTCGACGGACAGCCGCAGCGCTTTCGCTCGCCTCAGGATGCCATTGAAAAGGGCATGGCCCTCGTCTCTGAGGATCGTAAGCGCTATGGTCTGGTGCTTGGCATGAATATCACAGAGAACACGAGCCTCGCCAGTCTCTCGCGCCTCACGCGATGGGGGGCTATCGATGCTGAGACGGAGATTCAAAAGGCTCAGGCCTTCCGCCAAGAGCTCAAGATCAAATCTTCATCTCTCGAACAGCCCGTGGGCAATCTCAGCGGTGGTAATCAGCAAAAGGTGGTCCTCGCCAAGTGGTTGCTGACCGAGCCCAAGGTTCTTATTCTCGACGAACCGACCCGCGGCATCGATGTAGGGGCTCGCTACGAGATATATAAGATCATGAACGAACTCGTCGCAAGGGGCGTCGTCGTGATCATGATCTCATCGGATCTCTCTGAAGTGATCGGTATGAGCGATCGCATCCTGGTGTTTCATGAGGGGCGTATCGCAGGAGAAGTTATGGCGGCTGAGGCGACTCAGGAACGCATCATGGCGATGGCGACAGGAACCCTAGCCTCCCCTTCAACCCATTAAATCAAGACAAGAGGACAACGATATGACAGGAACCCGCTGGCAAGACACACTCAAGCATTCTTTTCGCGAAAATATCCGTGAATATACCATGATTGCAGCGCTGCTCGTCATTTGGTTTGGGTTTGGTTTTCTCACTGAAGGCATTTTTCTCTCCACACGGAATCTCTCCAATCTCTTCGTTCAAACGGCCACCACGGCGATCTTAGCCATGGGTATGGTCCTCATCATCGTTGCGGGACACATCGATCTGTCGGTAGGGTCCACTATGGGATTTTGTGGGGCTCTGGCGGTGATGAGCATGATACGCTGGGAATGGACAACAGTCCCGAGCATGCTGCTGACCCTCCTGGTCGGTACTCTGATCGGTGCCTGGCATGGCTATTGGGTCGCCTATCGCAAAATTCCAGCATTCATCGTTACGCTGGCCAGTATGCTCGCCTTTCGCGGCGCTATCATCGGACTGACAGACGGGCAAACCCTAGGCCTTGAGATGATACCCGATGCGCTCACAGCAGATCGATTCAAAGCGCTCGGTCAGGGCTATCTCCCAACCTTCTTTGCCGAAGTTCAGGAAGGCCAGTGGCACGATAGCAGCTTGGTTTTGGGTCTTGTGTGTGCGGTGGCCTATGCTTGGGGAGAGTGGCGTCAGCGCAAGGCCCGTCTTAAGCATGGCCTCTCTGTTTTACCCCTGCCTCTTACCCTGCTCAAAGCCCTACTGATCCTTGGAGCTGGCTCTGTGTTTTTCGCCATTATGGGCCGCTATCTTGGAATTCCTTTTTGTATCATCCTGGTCATGGCCCTTGCCCTAGCTCTGTCCTTTGTTACCGAACGCAGTGTCTTCGGGCGTCAGCTCTATGCTATCGGGGGCAATGCTGATGCGGCTAAATTTTCAGGGATCAATATCCAGCTGAGAACCCTCGGCGCCTTCACCGTGATGGGTCTTTTGGTGGCTTTAGCAGGCCTGGTTTCGACAGCTCGCCTCAATGCGGCGACGACTTCAGCAGGACAAAATGCCGAACTCGATGCCATTGCATCCGCTGTCATCGGTGGCACAAGTTTGATGGGAGGTGAAGGAACGATTCGAGGCGCTATCGTCGGAGCTTTGGTGATGACCAGTCTCGATAACGGCATGAGCCTGATGAATATGGACATCACCTATCAGTATATCATCAAGGGCGCCATCCTCATGGCCGCTGTCTGGGCCGACATGGCCAGCCGGAAGGCCTAAAAAAAAAGCTCCGAGCCGACAGTCGTCAGCTCGGAGCTCCAGAGTCTTTTCTCTTAGAGGATATTCTTTTCCATCGCTAGAACTTCGGCTTCAGCGGCGTGAGCCGCCTGCTTCTTCAAAGCTCGCTTATGCTGGAGCTTATCCCGCCATTCTTCGACCAAACTGAAGAGGCAAGGCACAACCACCAGGGTTAGAAAAGTCGAGAGGAAGAGTCCCCCCATAACAGCCACGCCCATAGGCGAGCGCGCTTCTCCACCTTCCCCATGACCCAGAGCGATCGGGAGCATACCGCCACCCGCTGCAAAGGTTGTCATAAGGATGGGGCGCAAGCGTGTAGGACCCGCTTCCATAAGAGCGTCGTAGACCGATTTCCCTTCGCCCATTTGGTGCAGGGTGAAGTCGACCAGCAAAATCCCGTTCTTCGTCACAAGGCCCATGAGCAGGATAATCCCGATCATTGTATAGACCGACATCGCCTGACCTGTGATCAAAAGCGAACCAAAAGCTCCCGTCAGCGACAGGGGCAAGGCTGCCATTATCACCATAGGTGCGAGGTAGCGTTCATACTGGGCACAGAGGATCATAAAGACCAAAAGAACCGCAATCATCAGCGCTCGCAGCATGGCACCGATGGCATCGCGCATGATCTCAGTTTGACCTGAAGGAGACAGAGTGATCGATGGCGGCATGTTCTTTTCAGCAAAACTTTGGATGAGGTTGGAAGCCTTATTTAAGTCTTTACCGGTAAAGTTAGCAAATACTGTGATCTGACGCTGACGGTTGAAGCGTTCGATCACCGAAGGAGCATTCGCCATCGAAATTTCTGCCAGGGCACCCAGAGACACCACCTGACCTGTCCGGCTTCTCAGGGTAATCCCGCTGAGAGCGTCAACGTTTAAACGATCCTTGTCCGAAATGCGCAGACGCACATCAACCGTCTTGCCATCGATCTGAAGATCGCCGACCTTATCCCCTTCGAACAAGGCTCTCAGAACGCCACCGATCTGAGCGGCAGAGACATTGAGGTCTGCAGCACGGCCCTGATCGATGATGATGCGAAACTCTTCGGAAGGTTTGGGCTTGCTCGTCGCCACATCCACTGCTCCGGGCACGTTAGCCTTAACGTATTCAGCCATCTTATCGGTGAAAGCCACCAACTCATTCCAGTTATCGGATTTGAAGATAAACTGGATCGGCTCGTTGCGTCCCCCTCCCCCACCGCTTTGCTCAGCGACTGTGAGTTCGGCGCCATTGACCGCATAAACTGGCACCAGTTCTTCCCGCATCCGCGACATAAGGTCCTGCTGCGAGAATTTTCGCTCATGCTTGTCGATCAGCAAGACATCGCTACGGGCTTTGTTCGCCTTCTTATCGCTGCTCGCCCCGAGAGCCGTAACGACCCGATCGACACCGGGATATTTTTGGAGGCTCTGCACGAGATCAAAAGTCTTATCGCGGGTTGCTTCCAAACTCGTCCCCTCAGGGAGGGTATAGTTCACGATCATCTGAGCGCGGTCTTCTTTAGGAAAGAAAGCCACAGGTACAAACTTGAGCATCACAATCGAAAGGACAAAGATCAGAAAACCACCAAAGATCGTGTAACCCCTATGGTGGAGACTGTAGGCCAAAAGCCTACGGTAGCCTGAATCAAGGCTAGTAAACCAGTGCTCGAGTTTGAGGTAGATCGCACGCAGCTGCGGCTGTTCAGGGATATGCTCGCCGGGGCTCAGGAGACGAGCTGAGAGCATAGGGGCGATAGTAAAAGCACAGAACAGCGAGACCAGAACCGCGAAGGCCACGGTCAGACCGAACTGATAGAAAAAGCGTCCGATAATCCCGTCCATAAAGGCAACAGGAACAAACACGGCACAGATCGTCAGTGTGGTGGCAAAAACCGCCAGACCAATTTCCGATGTCGCATCCTTAGCGGCTTCAGCCCCCGTCTTACCCATCCCAAGGTGCCTATGAATGTTCTCGATCACGATGATCGCATCATCGATCAGGATCCCGATCGCCAAGGACAGACCCAGGGTTGTCATGAGGTTGAGAGTAAAACCCATGTACTGAAGAAAGGCGAAGGTCGCGATCACGGACACAGGTAAAGCGATAGCACTGATCAGCGTAATCCAAATATCACGCAGAAAGATCAAAACAATCACTGTCGCCAGGAAGGCTCCCAGCACCAAGTCCAGTTTCACAGCATCGATAGAGCCTTTGATAAACTTCGAGTTATCGCTGACGATATCGATTTTGGTCCCCTTGGGGAGGATCGGAGCTAATTTATCGAGAGCCTTACGCGCATCGTCCGCGACCTGCGGGGTGTTGGCCCCAGACTGCTTTTGCAAAGACAAAAGGATAGTCGGTGCCCGACCGATGTAGGCCGCCGATTCCTGATCCGCGATCGTGTCTTCGATCTGCGCCACATCTGAAAGCCTTAGACGCTGACCTTTGGTCGAGCTCTGCACGGGAAGATTGGCAATGTCAGCAGCGTCATTGGCGCGACCTTTGAGACGTATCGCCCAGTTTTGCTCGTCATTTTTGATCTTACCAGCCGGCACGTCGATGCTTTGCGTTTGCACCGTTTGCACCAAATCCTGTGGCGTGAGGCCGAAACCTGAGAGGCGATCCCGCTCGACCAAGATATGAATCTCACGCTCGCGCACCCCGGCTGAGTTGATAGCAGCGACACCGTTGATCCGCTCCAGCACGGGCTGTATGGTGTCTTTCACCAATTTCGAAAGCTCTGCGAAGGACAGACTTTCGTTTTTCACAGAC
>CANGNB010000115.1 GCA_947454545.1 Oligoflexaceae bacterium | reverse complement strand
CCTGCATTTTGTGCTGCTGATGATCATGGACCAGCTGTTCTACGCGACCATGCTAGGATCGGTGGATTTCCTCTTCACGCATGTCTCGCAGATCGGACCTTGGGGTAGGGATGAGTTCTTACTCTTTACGGCCTTTATGCTTGCAGTAGATCATCTCCATATGACCTTCGTCAGTGAGAGCTTTTGGGAGTTTTCCTTCGACCTGAGGACGGGAAAGCTCGATTTCATCCTGTTACGGCCCCTGAATACGCTTTTTACGCTTTTTGCACGTCAGATTCGGCCTGGGACTCTCTTGAATGGTATAACCCCCTGGACCTTTATTGTGATCTACGGACAAAAGCTTCATCTGGACTGGATTTCGTGGGTGAGTATCGGACCTTTGGTTCTCTTTGCGCTGGCTCTGTTGACAGCCATGGAGATACTGATGAGTATGCTGATGTTTTGGACAATTGAATCCTTTGGGATTAATTTCCTTAGGATGCAGCTGCAGAGCGTTTCTCGTTGGCCAGATCTTATCTATCATGGATTTGCTCGACGCTTCTTTACATTCGTTGTGCCAGTTCTTTTAGTGGGAAGCATGCCTGTCCGCTTTCTCCTTGATCATTCCCAGTGGGACGGTCTGCTTTGGATGGTGCTGGCCTTTGCCTTGTGCTGCCTTGGCATTGGCTGGGCCTGGCAGCGCGGCCTTGCGGCCTATGAGTCGGCTTCCAGTTAGGGAGGGGGACCAAGAACAGATTGGCGTGCTATAATCGGGGGGTAACGCTCAGTTCGGAGTTGGTCGATGAATGGCTTGCGTCCCCTCACGCTTTGGTCCTGTCTATGCCTTTTGCCTTCGCCATGGGTCTTGGCGCAGGCTGAAAAGGAAAATACCAGCTATCTTCTCGCCAATGAGCGCAATACGGTAGAAATCTTCGATCGCACGTCGGCGCGTGTCGTGAACGTCAGCAACTTGCGCTACTCAAGGGTCGGCATGTTCTCCTTTGATGTGACGGAAGTGCCCGCAGGAACGGGGTCGGGCTTTGTCTGGGATGCGGACGGCTATATCATCACCAACTATCATGTGATTCAGGATGCGGATCGGGTTACAGTCTCCTTTAAAAACGGCAAGACTTTGCCAGCAAAGCTTGTGGGTTTTGAGCCGCGCAAGGATATTGCCGTCTTGAGAGTGAAGCCAGATACCCTCAAAGGCTTGACGAAGATGCCCTTAGCGGATTCAGCGCGGCTGATGGTGGGGCAAAAGGCGATTGCCATCGGCAGTCCTTTTGGTTTGGATCAGACGCTGACTGAGGGAGTGATCTCGGCCTTGGGACGATCGATTCCAGGAGCGGGTGGGGTCACGATCAAGGATATGATACAAACCGATGCATCCATTAACCCCGGCAATTCCGGAGGGCCGCTCTTAGACAGTCGTGGTTATCTCTTGGGTATGAACACGATGATCTATTCGGAAAGTGGAACAGCTGCAGGCATCGGCTTTGCTGTGCCTGCGAATACAATCTTACGTATCGTTTCCCAAATCATTAAGAACGGACGCGTGATTCAGCCAGGATTTGGCCTGGAATTTTTTGATAACAGCATCAATCGGCAGCTCGGCATCGAAGGTCTGATCATTCGCACCGTCAATGAAGGTGGAGCGGCAGCCAAGGCGGGGCTTCGCGGCACTCATAAGACGCGCGATGGCGAAATTATTCTCGGCGATGTTTTGGTCGCGATCGAAGGGAAGAAGGTCAAATCCTACGATGAATTTTATAATCTGCTCGATGCTTACCAGGTGGGCGATACAGTCAAGGTAACGTTTGTGCGGGAAGGTAAAAAGAAACAGGTTCCCATCCAGCTCATGGATATCAATTCACGCTAAGACGAGAGCAAGCGGGGGGAGCGAGGTGCTCGTTCCCTTGTTATATACCCCATTCCTCACATTCAAATTCCGCCAGCATTTCCCGTAGGGCGACACGCAGCGCCGGGCGTCGCGGAGGACGCATGAGAGTCATGTGACTTTCCTCGAGAGTGCGGTTGCCTTTATGCGAGTTACAGCTCATACAGCAGCAGACCGTATTATCCCAGCTGTCGAGTCCGCCCTTGGATTTGGGGATGATATGATCGAGGGTTGCGGTTTTTTCGTTGAGTTTTTTCGCACAGTACTGACATTGAAACTTATCGCGTTTGAAAACGTTATGGCGAGAGTAGGCGATAACGCCAGCAGCTAGAGTAAAGTTGGTCACATAGCGTTTGAGTTTGATAATCTGAGGAAGTTGAAAGCTGTGACGAGCGGAGCGGACGAAACGCTTGTAGGCCTTGATCATCTCCGCCTTCTCGGTGAGGAGGAGGATCATTGCCTTTTCCCAACTCACCACTCGGATCGGTTCGTAGCCAGCATTCAGCACCAGAGTCTTCATACTGCACTCCTTGCACGAAACAATAGCGGATCCCTTGGGGGGATCTTGAGCACTTGCCTAAACGTGTGGGGCCGTCTCTTGATCTTAGCATCGGCTGGCAGAGAAAGGGGAGTCAAAAATAAAGCAGCCTGATTACGCCAGTATGGCTGTAATGGGGTTTGGGAGGGATTTTGCTTTACCTCGCACATAGCTTTCGTTACTCTCCGCCAGTCCGCCTTCAGTCGGAGCTACTGCAATAGTGTAGCTCATCAGAAACACGGATTCGTCGTCAACCTGAAGGAGAGACTGTTCAAAGGGGAAGCAAGTACGCTTGTTTCCCCCTTTTTTTTGGCGGTTAGCAGCTAAAAAGCCTGTTCAGCTCTTCGTGTTGGCCGCTTTTGCTAAAGGCTCTCCCCCATCCCCGAGAACTTGCTCCTGAAAGTACTCATCGTCTCCTTCGATCTGAGCTTTGAGCTGGTTCAGGACCGGTGTGTAGCGAGAGACAAAACGTTCGGCCAAAGGACGAAGACTTTCATCGGTCTCCGCATCTTTGATAATGGCATAGGACAGAGCCACAATCGAACGCATCTCAGCTATACGACCTGCGTGCAAGAGCGCAGGGGATAGATCTTCAAACTTCACAAGTTCCGGTCCAATCAGCTTCACAAGCTTGAGGAGGTCAGCCGGCTGATTCGCGGAAAGATTGCCCTTTACCTTGTTTTTCAGGAGCTTAAAGAAAATCGAAACGATCGCAAGGTTAAAGGTCTGGCGCATCTTCATGAAGCGGCGCATCAGCGGATCTTTTTCGCCAAGGGCCATCACGCGAGAGCCCAAAGTGTTCTCAACGAACTCCATGGGATTGGTCATAATGGATTTGACGGTGTCTTTGATACACATGAGGGCCTGGATTTCCGAAGTGCCCTCGTAGATGCTGATGATAAGACTTTCCCGCAGCCACCATTCAGGCTTGTACTCGGTCGTGAAACCGTAGCCGCCGTGGATCTGGACAGCATTGCGAGCGTAGACGTAGGAACGCTCTCCCCCCCACCACTTGACCAGTGGCGTCCATTCGCGCAGCTTTTTCTTGAAAAAGCGAAGCTTCGATTCGATCTCTTCGAGCTTGGCATGAGGGAGTTTCTTTTCCGCGATACGGCGTTCGCCTAGCGTGATCATTGAGGCGTAATGAGCGGCTCGGTAGCAGAGGGCACGGAAAGCCTTGAGTTCGACTTCCATATCGTAAAGTCGTTCGGCAATCATCTCGTGCTTAGCGATGGGCTTGCCCCACGATTCGCGTTGCCAAGCGTAGTTCTTGGAAAGCCTGTAGGTTGCTTCCATAACGCCTAGGGCCTGGAAGGCAACGCCGAGTCGAGCTTCGTTCATCAGGTGCGACATATAATGGAAACCATGTCCATCCTGCCCAACCAGGTAACCGACAGAGTTATCGAATTTAAGAGCGCAGGTCGCCGAGCCGTGAAGGCCTGGTTTCTCTTCTATCTTGGCGATTTCAAAGTTATTTTTACCATCTACCTTGCGGGGTACGAGGTAGAGGTTCAGCGTACGCAGGGAGTTGCTAGCTTTTTTGTTGTGGGCTAGAACCAAGCTGATCTCACCACAACCGTTGCTGATAAACTGCTTGTTGCCGAAAACGCGCCAGGTGCCATCGGCCTGCTGGTCTGCGTAGGTACGCATCCCTGCTAAGTCGGATCCCACGTCTGGCTCAGTCAGAGCCATTGAGCCGGAAACTTCACCGTTGGCGATCTTAGTCACCCATTCGGTTTTCATCTCATCGCTGCCGAACTGATCGATGATAGCAGCGATGGAACCAAACCAGCAGATGTTGAGTGCAGTCGAAGGGCAAGCTCGGTAGATCTGTTCGAAAGCCGAAGCTTCGAAGACAAAGGGAGCATTCATGCCACCAAATTCTGTGCGAATCGACATGGCATGGCCGCCGACCTCTTTGAAGATGCGGACGTTTTCTTGAATGGTCTTAGGGAATACAACTTCGCCATTGACGAGCTTAAGGTCTTCCTTAGCAACTTTAGAGGCGTTGCTTTCCAAAGTCGTTCCCGCATACTCACCGACGACCTGCATGACGTCGATCCAAGTCTTGCGGTACTCTTCGGCCGAATTGACTCCGAGAGCTTCTTTTTCTTCATCCGAGAGCCAAGCGAAGAGTTCGCTCATGCGCTTAGGGCTCAGCTGGCGGTCAATGTCGGGATTGTCGCTAAAAAAGTTCTGCTTTGTTTTCATCCTACACCTCTCTCGCAAGTCACACATCTCGTGGGTCTGCATCCGCACATTAAGGCCAAGGTAATCGCAGCTTGCAGAGAAAGCAACGGCTGATCTTAAAGAGCACCCAGGATCAGGCTAGATCGACGAAGAGCGAACACATGTAGCGTTCCCTCTTGAAGCCGAGACCCGGGGCCAAGACCGAGCTCGCCTCCGCTGCGCATGCCCTTCCCCTGAAGACTTCTTCGGCCAAAAGCTCGCGAATCTTCAGGAAATGAGCCGGCGAAGGCTGGCGAGGCTTTTGAGAATGCCAGGGAAAACTTCAATAGGCTTGCATTTACGCGGTCTTGCAAGAGACGGATCTTTACATTCGAAAGCGACTCGCCTAGACTTAGTCCCTGGTTGCCGGGCTCCTCCTCCCTATCCGTCCCTGATCCGCTTTTGAGGTGGAGTCGACCTGTTCGTGACAAAACTTTTACCAAGCGGCAGAATCCATGCTTGCCTGAAAGGACCCCTTATGGCCCCTTGTAAACTGCGCGCTTTTCGCCTGAGTGTGATCAGCATCAGCTTTCTCTTTCTGATCGGCTGTGGCGATGAGAAGAAAACCGCCGAAGTCACCACGGCAACAGCCGACTATGCGAGCCTCTGGACCAACGTTTTCGCCACCTGTGGTGGCTGCCATGGTGTCACAAGTAACTCAGAGACCCTCGGGGGGCCTGACCTACGGACCAAGGATGGAGCCTATCAGGCTTTGGTGGGAGTTAAGGGCTCGACTTACTCGGCTTGGGACACCTTCGTAAAAAATCGAAAGGCCTGCAGTGCTGAATCCTTCATTGCTGCTGGAAGCGCAGCGACATCTTTAGTGGTCGCCGTTCTCGATAGCAGCCTAGACCTTGGGGATTGTGTCGTGGTCAACCACGTGGATACCCGCAAAGTCAATGTGAGTGCTGCGAACCTAGCGGTCTTGAAACAGTGGATCAATGCTGGAGCTAAACCCTAGGAGCTTTTATGAGCCAAAGTTCCTGGCCTCGAAAGCTTGTCCTAGGCGCAGCTGCGCTCTTGGGTGGAGTCGCGATCCTTTCGCTGGTCCTCATCAGCCTCGTTCGCAGTGGACCTTTGCAGCGGGCACTCTTGGATTCCTTGCAAAAGCCCTTGGCGGAAGCTGGCGTCCAGATGAGCTACGCGGATCTATCCCTGGATCTCTTCGGCGATGTGCATATCGAAAAGCTGCAGCTCAAAATCAGGAGAGAACCTCTCGTCTCGGGCGATTTGGCTCTAGAATCCTTGCAGATCTCTTACAAGTTCTGGCCACTTTTACGCCGCGAACTCGTTATGAAAGAGCTCCGTTTTGAAGGGATACGGGGGACCGTTCGCCTCGTTCTGCCTCCGTCTGAGAAGTCCCCGCCAAGCTCGTTTGGGCCTGAGCAGTTTCTCGCTTTGCTACGACAACCGCCGTTTCGCATCGAAACACCTGAAATGGTGCTCCATATCGCCGATCTTCAGGTGTTTTTAGAGCAAGAGGGGCTCAAGGCTGAAGCCAAGCTGCAGGAAGCCTCCCTCATCGCCCAGATATCCGTCCAAAAGCTCCTGACCAAGGGCCATTGGGAGGCCAAACTTCCATTATCGGCCGTCTGGTCTCAAGAGGATAAGTCGCAAAAGCTCGCCAATCACCTGCAAGTGAAGGCCGAGAGTGAAGCTCACTTTGAGTTTGGACTTGTTTCCGAGAACACACTTCGCTGGACGCTCGAACAGGGGCATACGGACATTACGGTCGATGACCTTTCGCTTCAGCTTGCGAGAACGAAGAGTTTAAACCTGCGCGATGGCCATTGGTCTCAGGATTTTACGGCTCATCACGAAGCCAGCTTTGAGCCCCAAACAACTTGGAAGCAGCTGCTCTTGCCTCTGCAATTGGAAAGCACCTTCGCTCAGGAGCTGCAGAAGCTTGACTGGAAGGATGGAAGTGCCCTCACAGCATTGTCCCAGCTTCAGCAGAAGGCTTCGCTTACCTATGGGGAAGGTCAAGGCCGTGTTCAAGCCACGACTGATCTAAAAGGTCTTAAGTTGCCCTCCATCGAGCGTCCCGTAGCCCTTCTCCAGTCTTTGACCATGACTGGGGACGAAGCTGCCCATCAGGGGCACTTTCAGTTTGATCTCCAAGTCGATCAGGTCCCTGCTCTCCAAAGTCAGGGTCTCGTGCAATGGCCCTCGCCCGAGCGCCTCTTGCTACAGATTGGCCTCGATGCCCAGACCCAAGAGGCCTGGAAATCCCTACATCCCGCCTTGGGACAGCTGGCACAGCTTGGCTATCCCAAACTGAAAAGTCAGCAGACTCTGGCGCTCTCTGGGCCTAAGGAATTTTTGCAATGGGGGCGAGAGGATCTTAAAGAACTTACCATAACCGCTGATTTTCAGGGAGACCTCGTCCCTGGCGCAGCCTTCCCAAAAGAAACGGCGCGCTTTGATGGGATGTCATGGAAGAGTCACGTCAATCTCTCGAAGTCGGAGCTGGATGGAGATCTTGCACTCGACGTCAAAGGTCTCAGTCACAAGCAGCTCACAAAAAAGGTGCTGCTTGCCCAAAAGCTTTCCTTCAAAGCTGACGTGGGACAAAACAAGCAGGGGAGCCTCGAGCATAAGGCAAGTTTGGACGGTCATGACATACTGGAGCAGAGTTGGAGCGTCAAAGACGAAGCACAGATTTTGGCTCTCAAGGGCAAGGGTCGCTGTCTGGCTCCACCCGCTCTCACCTCGTTAAGTTCCTCTTTGGCCTGGCTCGAGAAGACAGGGTCGGTAGCTGTAGACTTTGAAGCGACAGGCAAGCTGACCCACGGGCAGCCCTCCATCAGCGAGCTACCTGAAGGTTTCGATCTAAGCCGACAGCCTCTCGATGGACTCCTTCAGCTTAAAATACCTGCACTCTCAGGGGCGGCCACGTCGCCAACGCGCTGGTCGAAGGAGCTTAGCTTCGATACCCGCCTGCTCGCCAAGCAGGGAAGCGCAGAGGTAACCTCGCGTCTTGTTGTTCCCGAGCTCGAGTTTACCGATAAGCTGCGCCTACACGAGCTCAAACTGGGGAGCATGCTTCATTTTGCCGATCTCAAACAGCCCTCAGTTCTGAGCTCAAAGCTCGTGATTGACGCAAGCTCGGCGGAAGCCTTGGGAGCTTTGAGCGAGCAGAAGGAACTCGTGACCCTTTTGAAAAAGCCGCTTCAGGTGATTCTGCACGCCGAACTTTTGCCTGAGAAGAGACTGCAGCTCCATAAGTTTTTTGCAGGTCTTGGGGATTCCTTCCTTCGTTTTTATGCAGAGGGAGAACAAAAGCTGGGGGGCGAGGGAGCCTTCGAGGCAAAGCTCGAAGCCGATGCTGTAAAACTCGGGGTTTTGGGACAAAAAGGCAGCGGAACCTTTCGCATGCCGATTCAAGTCAAGCTGTATGATTCCCAAAAAATTTCGGTGAAAGCTGAGCCCACATGGTCGCACCTCTCCTTGGATTGGGGGGATCTCAAGGTGCGCGATATGGATGGGAGCATCAAAATCAGTGAGGAACTCTCGACCGATGCCAAAGGTCGCATTGGATTTCTCTATCTCGAGGACCAAAATCCCTTTTTGCGCGTTGATTTCGATGAGGTCGAACCTTTTCTCCCCACTGAGCAGCAGTTAAGTATCAAGGCGATAGAGTATAAACATCTGCAGGTGGGTCCCCTTGTGCAGAGTGCCGATATCCGTCAGAACTTGGTGCGTATGGATCAGCTCAAGGCCGATCTTTTGGGGGGGAGCATTCTTGGGCGCTTTTACTTTGATGTTCATCCCTCTCGCTTGCAAGCCGGGTTTTTGGGGCGTTTTTCTCAGCTCCATCCTGAATGGCTCAAAGAGCCAGATCAAAGGCAAAAGTCTCGAGCGGATGATGTCCTGACCGGTCGTTTGGGCATAAATTTTGAATTGGCAAAACGTCTGGCTCTCGGACGCATCGATATCACTCAAATGGGACGAAGCCAGCTGCTTTCGCTCTTCGACGTCCTCGATCCCGAATTCAAAGACGAGCAGCTAGCAGCAGCGCGCAAAGCTCTTATCGTCGCTTATCCGCGTTCGCTCAGTTTGGTCATGCAGCGGGGTCTGATGGATATGAATCTCCAGTTGGGAGGAGCGATCCAACCGAACTTTGATATTCGCTCTTTGCCCTTGAGCTCTCTCATCAATGCATACGCAGGGGATGCCCTCCAGAAACTTGAAAAGGCGCTTGCAGCCGGAAAGGACGAGCCATGAAACGAGTGGTACTCTGTGCCAGTGTGTTCCTGTGTTCCTGTGTGCCCGATGTCTATTTGATCGATCGTCAGACCGTGCTTGAGCTTGAGGCAAGTGGCTCTTGGCCAGAGCTCGATCAGAAATATAAGGGAGAGATTCAAAATGCGGCTCCGGTCTCCCTAGAAGAGGCAGGTCCCAAGGTCGAGCAACGCAAACTTTTTCAAATGACCCATGCAGATCAAGAAACCAAATCGGAGACTCCAGCTCAAAAGTGAGCCCTTATCTTTCGGAGAAAGGACAGGCGATGCAAAGCGCAATCCTCTTGGGACTTTTTACCCTCACATCCGTTCTCTGGGCGGCTGAAGGTAAACCAACACGACTCTCCCCCTTGCAGCGCTGGACTGTTGGACCGAGCGATAACTATCAGGGGACTCTTTCTGAAGATGGCCGTTTTCTTTATTTCACGCGCAGTGAAAATCTGTCCACCCAGCTTATGGTCCTTGATGTCCAAAAAGGTGTGAGCACAGCTCTCACCGAAAAAACGGCTGATGCCAAATCCCCAACACCTTCGCCCGATGGTAAGCACATCGCTTTTAGTTCCTTTCGCCAGGATGCAAAAGGGGATGTATGTCTATGGGACGATGGGGACATCCAATGTTTGGGAAGTCCAGGCAAAGCAGAGCAGACACCGTTTTGGATAGATTCGCAGCATCTGGCCTACGTTGTGAGCAATGATGCTGGAACGCAGCACGAGATATGGATTTACGATCTGCGCAAGAAGTCGCGTGAAAAGTGGATGGAAGGTCTGTTCTTTGCGCCTCAACTTTCTCCCGATGGCAAGCTCCTTGTCGCCAAGGGCCGAGCCAATGAAATCAGGATTTACGACTGGCAAAGCAAGTCGTTGCGTAAGTCTTTGATCATGAATCTACCAGGCTCAACGGGGCCAGCCAGGTTCTCGCGCGATGGCCAGCTGATCTACTTTGCTCAGTACATGGTCGATACCAATAAGGATTTGCAGCTCGATGGCCGGGATGCCGCTGCGATCTTTCAGATTCGCTGGCAGGAGCCCTTCCGTCTGCCACTGCAGATGACTTCTCTCGAGCAAAACTGTTCGTACCCCTTTCCGAGTCAGGATCGTATCTTTGTGACCTGTGCTTTCGAAGGAGCCTTGGATATTTACAGTATGCCCCTTACCGGGATAGTTCCCGATTCCTGGGAACTTTCTGATGTCTGGGAAGCCCACCGAGCTGCTCGGTCATACGCAGATCGCATTTTGCTCTTAAATCATGTCTACAGTCGTTTTCAAGGTCTGAGTGTGGATGACTTTGAACAGCGCAATCTGGCAAATTTTGTCTTTTTACAAGAGTACAGGCCAGCCCTCTTTTATGCTCAAAATCTGGCGGCACGCTCTAAAGATCCTGAGGCTCAGGTAGAAGCTATTCTGCTCGATACCTACGGGCGTTGGGATGTTTTGCCTGAAAAAAATAAACTGGGAGGCTTCGCACGGTTTTTAGATCAGCAAGAAAAGCTGATCCAAGCCTGGAGCTCCTATCCCATGGCTAAGCTCACCCAGGCATACTTTGATTATTTCGGATTGCATATGGAAGCTGCTGAAAAAGCGTTACAGCAGGTCGATTCTACCAATGCGCGTTTGCTGTTTTGGAAGAGCCGATTAGAGGCTATGCTGTATAAGGTTCGTAAGCCTGAGCTCTATGGCGCTCGGCTGCAAAGCTATGTGGTCTCTCCTCATCTGAGCCAGGAAACCCACCTGTTTTATCTCTCCGAATGGCTGGAGTGGGTTCATGGGCAGGCTGATGCGGACAAACTCCTCGCGAGCTTTCTCGGAAGGCTGAGCGGAGCCGAAAAGGATCTCGTTCAGAATGAACTGGATGTGAGCGCTATGATAGCAGCCACAGAAAAGAATCAGCAGGTCGCGCTCTACCAAAATATTGCTCAGCGGATCGCCTCACATCGCAAGGACTACTATACCCTTAGACTCTTATTTAATAGGAGTTTGATTCGTTTTTCTAAGGCGAAGCGAACGCGTGATATGGCCGATGTGCTCTCGCTTTATATCAGCTATCTCAAGAGCTCGAGTATGGAGTTCCCTTATGCTCTCGAGGCCCTTCGACAAAACAGCCTCGATACGGCTTATCGCTTTTTGCGTGGACCTGAGGCTGAGCGAACCTTTGCGCTCGGCGCTTTCTTTACCTCGGCGCGCATGGCTGATGATTGGGAAAGTCACTATCAGTACGCGCGGCTCCAGGACCAAGGGGTAAAAGAGCTGCTCCTTCAGTATGCGCAGATGCGTAAGGATGGGCTTATAACAGCTGAAAGTGAAGCCTTTGTTGAGCTCTTGACGGAGTTTTTCGCCAGCAAGAATGCTCAAAACGCCAGTTTTTGGAAACAGGCGACAGCGCGCTTGGAAGCGATGCCTGAGCAAGCTTTGGGAATTGGGGCGAAGTACCTGGTTTTGGGTTATCTCTATCAAAAACTCTTGGAAACAAAGCTGGATGGCTTTGCGTATGACAAGGATCTTGCTGAGAAAGCCCATAGGGCCTATCTTTTTGCCATTGATGCAGGCTTTGGCAATGACCGCATCTTGGCCGCCGCCCTGCAAAACCTTGGTGTCTTGCACACTCAGCTGAGAAACTACGGTCTCGCGGCCTCTTACTTTCAAAAACGAGCCGAGTACCCGGCTCAAGATGCAGAAGAGGCTCAGGCTCTGGCTTGGTTTGGAGCAGCGGCACTGGCTAAAGCGAATCGCTACCAGGAAGCTTACACTCTGCTCCAAAAGCTTCTCAAAGATCCCAAAACCAGTGCAGGTCGACCGCTTGCCTTTGTAGAAAAAGCAGCATTTTATGCATGGAGTGCCGGGCTTTTTGCAGAGAGTGTGCAGCACTATCAGGAGTTTGTGCGCCTCAGTCCAAAGCCGCCGGCTTCTCCGGTTTTGCTTGGCTATGGCTATGCTCTGAGTCGGCTTGGACATTGGGAAGAAGCACGTCAGCAATGGCAGGCTGTTATAGCGGCCAATCCAGAAGGTCAATTTGAAGATAGGAGCGGCCCGGCTCTCATCGTTCAATCAGGAAAGCTCAACTTTCTAGCCTGGGGCTTGATCGCGCAGGGACAATTTCCTGTCCCCGTTCGCTGGGAGGCATTGCAAAAGCGCCTAGAGCTGTATCCAAAAATCAAAAAGGTCGCCAAGCTCCTCCAGCAAAGTGAGGAGACTTT
>CANGNB010000114.1 GCA_947454545.1 Oligoflexaceae bacterium | reverse complement strand
CTCGCAGTGATCGTAGGCAGTGCTAGTCCTGAACTGGGAGCTGCTGTTTGTCGCCATTTAGGGATCCAAGCCACTCCCTCTGAAGTTATGACTTTTAGTGAAGGCAATACCTTCGTGAGAATCCTCGAGAGCGTTCGCGGCAAGGACTGCTTTATTATCCAGGGTGTTCACTTTCCTGTGGATAAGAATTTTATGGAGCTCTTGTTTTGGATCGACGCCCTCAAACTGGCTTCGGCAGCTCAGGTTACGGCTGTGATACCGTTTTTCTCCTATGCAAAAGGTGACAAGAAGGATGAGCCTCGCGTGTCTATCCGCGCTCGCGTCTGCATGGATGCGCTCGAAGCCGCAGGCGCCGATCGCATCCTTACCGTTGACCTCCACAGTCCACAGATACAGGGCTTTTTCCGGCGTCCCGTCGACCATCTCAATGCCCGTGGCGTCATCGCCCAGCACTTTAAACAGCACGATCTCCATGATTGGGTCGTAGCTTCGGCTGATGTCGGTTATGGAAAAAGTGCCTTCAAATTTGGCCAAGAGCTCAATCTTCCCGTGGTGATCGGCAACAAAATTCGCAAAGATCACAGCGAAACAGCTCATATTTGGAATATCGTCGGCGATGTGCAGGGCAAGAACGTCCTGATCGTCGATGACATTATTTTCACGGGTGGCTCCCTGATAGCCATGGCTCAAGCGGCTAAAGCCCAAGGTGCTAAAGATATCTATGCCGCGGTCACCCATGGCGTGCTCACTCCTGGAGCCCAGAAAAAGATAGAAGCTAGCCTTATCAAAGAGGTTATTATCACTGACAGTGTCGAATATCGTTTCGAGCCTTTAAGTCAGAAAATAAAAATTGTGAGCGTGGCTCCCTTGCTTGCACACGCCATCACTCACATTCACACATCAGCATCTGTGAGCGAACTTTTTCCGCAATAATTCGCTCTCAATGAGACTCGGAAAGGTCTGTGGACAGCTGCTGCGCAGAGGTGTATTGCAATAGGACCACTCTCAAAATGCACAGAGAGAGTGGCACCCATTGAAGGGGATCAAGAGGGGAGTCATTATGGTGCAGAAGAGTCTATTGTCTGAAGAAAATTGGGCCCTGATACTCGGCGGCTCAAGCGGGATGGGCCTCGCGACAGCGAAAAAATTGGCCCAAAACGGCATGAATCTATTTATCGTCCACCGGGATCGTCGCGGTTCGATGAAAACCATCGACGCTCACTTCGACGAAATCCGCAGTCTAGGTGTCAAACTGGAGGCATTTAATGCCGATGCCCTCAGCGCAGAGGGACGTCAGGGCATTCTTTCTGCCATTGCCGATCATATTGGCAGCGGTAAGATCAAAGTCCTGCTTCACTCCATCGCCCTCGGCAATCTCAAGCTCTCAGCTCCTGCTAAAAAACCTGCAGAAGGCAGTGTCGACACCCTCAGCTCTCTCGCCCAGAGCCTTGGTCTCGATCGCACTCAGGTCGAAAGCAAGCTCAAGGACCTTTTCGAGGCTGGTCACAGCGAAGTTGCGAGCCTCCTCGAAAAACCCGCCTACGATGACACCAATCTTCTGAACGAAGAAGATGTCGCCCAAACCGTTTACAACATGGGCAGCAGCCTCCTCTTTTGGGTCCAAGACATCCATAAGCGCGGTATGTTCGCTGCGGATGCACGCGTTCTGGGTCTCACCTCAGAAGGCAACCAGATCGCATGGCTTGGTTATGCGGCGGTGTCTGCTGCCAAGTGTGCCTTAGAATCCATGGCTCGCACTATTGCCAAGGAATATGCGCCTCATGGTATTCGCTGTAATATCCTGCAACCCGGAATCACCGACACGCCTGCCCTGCGGCTGATCCCAGGAAGCCAGGCTATGAAGTGGGGAGCCATCAAACGCAATCCTTTCGGGCGCATGACGACTCCCGAAGATGTTGCTAATGTTGTGTATCTAATGAGTCGCGATGAAGCTGCCTGGATCAATGGCGCCCTTATTCGCGTCGACGGTGGCGAAGCCATTAGCGGCTGATAGAGGTTTGGAACTGACATGGAATACAGAGAACTCACGCTGGACGCCAAGATCCAGCGCGTTTTAGAATTGGTACCGCAACAAGCACCTTTTCGTTTTGTCGATCGCTTGATTGAACTCGGCCCAGACCACGTCATGGGTCAGTATACCTTTCGTCATGACGAGTGGTTTTACCGAGGTCATTTTCCGGGCAATCCCGTCACACCTGGAGTCATACTCCTCGAGGCGATGGCGCAGATCGGAATCGTGGCTATGGCCATGCACCTGATGCTCGAAGAGGGCAAGGATCCTCAAGGGTATCTTACGTACTTTCAGGAAGCCCAAGTTGAATTTTTGAAGCCGGTCTACCCCGGAGATACAGTGACCATCAAGGGCGAAAAACTCTTGTGGCGCAGACAGAAAATGCGTGCCAAAGTCGATTTATATGTCGGTGAAACACTAGCCGTGAGTGGCATACTCAACGGAATGGGAGTGAGGACGAAAGATGCAACAGTCTAGACGCGTAGTGGTCACGGGCCTCGGTGTCGTCGCCCCCAACGCCAACAATACTCAAGAATTTGTCAAAGCCCTCCGCGAGGGTCGCTCTGGAATTCGTCACTTCAGTAAGCTCGCCGATCTCGGCTTTGCTTGCCAGGTCGGGGGTATTCCCGAAGGCGCCCTCGAAGCAGCCAAAGCGAAGTTCTCAGAGGACCTGCTCTTTTCAATGAACGAAGCGATCACCTATGCGATGTTAGCGGCTCTGGAAGCGTTCACAGACGCAGGACTGAAAGCCCTTCCTGCTGACGCTGAGAGCCCCATGGAAGACACGGGTGCTATCATTGGAACTGGCATCGGTGGCCTCGATACCTTCTCTGAAAAAGTTTATCCTGGTGTTGCTCAAAAGCGCATCAAACGTTTGGGTTCTTCTGTGGTCGAACAGATCATGGGGAGCGGACCTTCGGCACGTATCGGTGGCTATTTTGGACTTGGCAATCAGGTCTTCTCGAATAGCTCCGCTTGCAACACCGGAACCGAAGCCTTGATCATGGGCTATCAGCGCATTCAGCAAGGACTCGCCAACCGTATGCTGGTAGGGGGAACCGAAGGTTCCGATCCGCACACATGGGCTGGCTTTGATGCCATGCGGGTTCTGAATAAGAACCACAACGATCGCCCTGAAGAGGCCTCACGTCCTCTAAGCGACAGTGCTGGTGGATTTATTCCAGGCAGCGGCTCGGGAGTGCTCGTGGTGGAAGAGCTGGAAACAGCTCTCAAGCGTGGCGCTAAAATCTATGCTGAAATCCTCGGGGGGACTATCAACTCGGGCGGTATGCGCGCCGGGGGAAGCATGACAGCCCCTAGCCCTAAAGGCGTCCAGCGCTGCATACGAGAGACTCTCCTGCAGGCAGGCATCAGCCCTGATCAGATCGACTATATCAACGGTCACTTGACGGCAACTATGGCCGATCCGCTTGAGATTCGTAACTGGTCGGAAGCTTTGGAACGCGGTCCCGGTCGCTTCCCGGTGATCAACTCGACCAAATCCATGATCGGTCATGCACTGGGAGCAGCTGGAGCTATTGAAGCCGTAGCAACCTTGCTGCAGCTACACCACGGCTTTGTGCATCCTTCCCTCAACTGTGGTGATTTTCATAGCGAAATCAAAGGCTTTGAAACTCACGTACCCAAGACGTCTCGCGATTTCCCGATCTCGATTGCCGCGAAAGCGAGCTTCGGATTTGGAGATGTGAATAGTTGTGTCATCTTTAAAAAATGGGAGTAACAAGGATGGAACAGAACGAAATCTACACCAATGTGGTCCGCATCATTTCCAAGCATGCGAAAAATGAAGAGGCCCTCAAAAGCCTCAACACTGAGACGCATATCATCAATGATCTGCAAGTAAACTCAGCACGCTTGGTTGATATCGTCCTCGACTTCGAAGACACCTTCAACCTCGAAATCAGTGACGATGATGCTGACAAAATCAGCACCATTGGCGACGCCGTCAAACTCGTAAAAGAATTGATGCACTGATCGTGGAACTAGCAACTAGACATCGCTTATCGCTGAGAATGCAGAGATTTTGGGGTTACCTGAACCTCATTTGGTTCGGTCCACTCTTCATTTTAGTGATGCGTATTGTCGGTGGCTATAGCTGCCCTGAAAAGGCCGCGATCCGGAGACGGCTGGATGCCATTTTAGAGGCTCATCCAGGCCGTCCGGTTCTCCTCTGCTCGAATCATCTGACGATGATTGATTCGATGCTGCTCACCTGGTTCCTCTTCGATTTTAAAACTCTCGTCTTACACTTCGAACGTTTTCCCTGGAATGTTCCAGAGCTGCAAAACTTTGGCCGCAATCCTCTTCTTCGATTTATGTGCTATCTCGGCAAGTGTGTTTATGTCGAACGTTCCGGCTCGACGGAATCGCGCCGCCTCTCGTGGGCGAAGATCACCTATCTGCATACGCAGGGTGAGTTTATCTGTGTGTTCCCCGAAGGAGGGCGTTCACGCTCGGGACGCGTTGCCACTGAGAATGCTGTCTATGGCGTCGGACAATTGGTCCAAGACACACCGCAAACTCTTGTCCTGACCGCCTACGTCCGCGGTATAGGTCAAGATCAGTACAGTTTTTTTCCAAAGCGTGGCGAAACTTTTTTCCTCGATCTACGCGTCTGCCCCTGCCCTATCAGTCCGGGACGCCGGGGACAGAAAGATATTACCATGAGCATCATGCATAGCCTCGAGGCTATGGAACAGGTTTACTTTGCGACTCGGCAATGACATCGTAGACAGGGCCTATGCTGGCCAGCAGCATCCACGTTTTGCTCAACGTATCCTCAATACCCAAGAACGACTCGATTATGAAAGCATGCCTCGCGACACCGAAGGTTATGATCGCATCTGGATCTACTGGGCGGCAAAAGAAGCTGCGTGGAAAGCTATCCAACAGCAAAGAAAGACCCTGTTTTCTCCACGAACCTTCGCGGTCGACCTCGAACAAGAGCAGGTGAGTTTTGAAGGCGAAACATTAGCCTTACGCCTCCATGTGGATGGCGACTTGGTCTTTGCCGAGGTGAGCGATAGCCCTTGGTCAAGAGTTCACTGGCGCTATACGCAGTTTTTTAGTGAGCCTACGGCGAGCGATCAAAGCCAGGAAGCCCGGCGGCTAGCGTTAAGCCTTGGCGTTGAGATCTTGGGTTGCGAAGAGGCTGATCTGAGCGTGAGCAAAGTTGATAAGATCCCTTATCTCCAGGCAGAAAAGGGACAAAGGTCATGGCCTTTATCCCTCACTCATCATGGCCGCTATGTGGCGGCGTCTTTAACTTATTAAGAAAGTATGCCAGATCAGGACCGTTTTGAGAAACAATATCTACCCGCTGCTCACTTGCTTTTAGGGTGTGGGCATTATGAATTCTGTAACCGACGCACGACACGATACAAATCCTTGTGAACCATTTGCTGTCCCTCCTCTCGCTGTCGCCGTTAAGCACACTGAAGTCATGCTCGGATCGAATGTCACAGAACAGTTCGTTTCATTCACACTAAAGCTTTTATCAAGATTATTAACAATGGGTAAAAAGAAGTTTCCAGGTGTTGAAGCAGTCAAACAAAAGGGGCCCGCATGGCATGACTTCCGCCCCGCAATGATATCTGTCCGGCCACTGATACAGGAGGCTGTGGGAGTCTGTCGCAGATTAGCTGACAGACCATCCATGATAGATTTAGCGAGAATATGATCCGCTTTTGTAGCGTCCTTCAGATACTCGGGATGAGCTCCTAACTCTTTCATCAGCGTTGATAAACTTGTCAAAACGTTTGCATGCTTTACATTGATAGGGGTCGACTTTAAAGCAAGTTTGGTAAGCAGAAGACTGTTGAGTGGATACAGCTTTTTCAAACTTGCAATATCACCTGTCGAATATCGATTGGGATTTGACGGCATTGGAGGATAGATACCATCAAAAGTAGCTTTTGGAAGTGTCTCACAAGGTAATGCACAGCTCGAGTTTGACTTCCAAGATGAATTTTTTTGACAAGCACTTGGCAAGGCACTTATTCGCTTTTGATACACATCGTTAACATCTTTACTTATGGTGCTGTAATCATAGGCTGAACTTGTACCTGAAGGCCCATTCGGATCGCAGATAGTGTCCGCATATCGAGGGTAGTGCATAACGGAAGATGAATCGTAACTCGTTGATTTCAAATCACTCATATCCTTTGTAAACTGATCTTCAAGCCAGGGTTTGATCACATTAAATTTAATATCACTGGCTGGAGCATTAAGTTGCTCATGAGCAGCACCCATGACATGAGTTAACTCATGCAAAATTGTATCTCGGATGTAACTATCTCCTGGAAGATCCCCCGATTTGCTCAGTGTCAAACATTGACTCGAGCCTGAATTCTTTAACAAAACGAGCCGCGTGCCAGAACCGAGTCCACGTGACAAACACGTTGCCGTCTTTAAAATCTCGTTTCCTGTTGTTGAATTCGTACTAAAATCTGACCCATTCATTAATCGAATTGTAAGAACAGCGTTCGGATCCTTAACGAAATCCCTCGGACTATATACATTCGAGGGAATAAAAATTATTCCCGTTTGCTGCATGACATAATCCATGATCTGTCGCACCAGATTTTGTTCGCTTGTGCTCATTCCAGAAAAAGTATAAGGAATCACGCCGTACGGCCAAGTCACATCGTTTCGCCAAATAAGTTGCAATGCTTCCCTTGCCGTTGGGGGAGTGTTAGCAATGTGAGCTTTAGCCCACATGGCGCGGATAAGATTATTATTGTAAACGAGTTCTTCGTTCGGATTTATTGCGCTAACAGCTATGTCCTCATCAACAATCTTGAGTATGTCGCCAGTCGTTGCGGTGCTATTCAGAGCGAGAGGAATGGAAATCTTATCTGACTCATACGACTTACCACCAGCGGTCACCACAGCACTCAACGTTCCCCCATTCCAGCCATCATAATCAGAGGCCGCGAGAACAGGCTTCGTTGTCGTCACAAATTTATAGGCGGGCCTATCAAATCGAGCGAGAGTCCAAACAACTTTTGTGATTTGACTCGACGGAATGTCAGTGAGCTTCAATTTTACTTCTAATTGATTAGCACTGACCCACATGACTTTGGCTTTGGCTGATATGAGCGGCTGCTGAGTTTCACCTAGAAACATGATCTTACTGATCTTAGCTGTGATTGTTTTGGCTGTGGAATCAGTATTTGCAATCACTAACGCATTTACCTTACTCAAGTCGAAACCATCGAAGGTCATTTCCGCCAGATCTAAGATCAGTTCGTTGGTATCGGAGTAGGTGTTTGCTGCTAATACTTTCCTGGACATTGTCGATAGAGTACCTTGATCGACATCAGCTAAATAAAAATCGAAGGCATTGGTACGATCAGGTGGACCCACCGTTCCCAAACCATCTGAGTACATAATACTTAGTATAAGATATCGATAAGAACTCAGATCAATAGTTGAGTTTTTAACAAAGTTATAGGCCGTGGCTGCTCCCGCACCTTTATTGTAAAGGGTATAGACTAAAAAATTGCCGAAGAAATTATTATACACCTGTTCCCGTACATTTGAGCCATTAGAATCATAACGGGTATAACCGACAAAAGGGGTCGTAGTAGTTTTTCCATCATAAATAGTTTTCTGTGGAGACAGGACCATCTGTGCCCCCAGATTGACTGTAAACGTGGTGTTAACTTTCCCATCTGAAGCAATCAAGGTCGCTTGTGAAGATTGTTTGGAAAATCCAGGAGTCCAAGTCAAAACAAGATTCTTGGAATCAAATTCAACACCTTCGGGACCACTCATTATAACAGTGACAGGATCGTGGTCTTTATCTACCACCTGATAATTGACAATGACAGGACTACTGTCATTGTTTGGAGCTACAATGTCGCTAGGACCCATGATGATGGGTGGATTGTTTTGTTTGACCACTTTCATTTTTACAGACATAACATTCGAAAAGCGAACAGGACTCGTTGCTGTTGCCGCTTCGTAATATTGGATGGCAAATTCATCAAACCCTGAGTAACCTGAGAAGCCTTGGTATACCACATCCCAAAGGTTATTATTGCTCTTCACATAAAAATTTAGAGTCCCAAAGTGAGGCCCCTTAACAATCACGTACTGTCCTAGGCGTCGTCCCGTTTTCGAATCAATCTGAGGCTGGGGGGAAATCGTAACTGCAGAAAAAAATACTGTATCTTGATTTATCGTAGGATTCGCGGCGATGCTTGCACTATAGAATGGCGGGGTACTGGGAAGTGGAGAGACAACATAGAGACCTTGGTTTATTTCTGATTGATTGCTCACGTTGCCTGAGACAAGACTTGGAGCAATCGGATCAGAAGATCGAGTTTCCGTGACTGAGGGACGACAGCTGGCAAGAGCGTATGAGAATATGACAAAGATAGTAAGATATAACCTCGCTAGCATTTTCGCTCCTTGCTCAGCCCGTTCTAAAACTCAAGATTTGACTTCGGAAGATAGGAAGAGCCTCTTAATCAAGAGTGATAGGCCTATAATTTCAGGATATTACGTAGTCACTTTAAGTCATGAAGAAGGCTTATGTCTAAGCTTTTAACATGTCTGACGAGTATGCAATCCCCTCAATCTTTTCTATCTCACTGAGAAATTTAGCTTATTGGATACTCGCTCCCAAACTGGTGCGCTTTTCTTGAACCTTCACTTCTTGCCCATTCATCAGTTACCCAAAAAAGGCTGCGTTTTCGGGCATAAGTTTATTCGGGATCCAAATCCAATCTAGGCATGCATTTTGCAGTACCACCTGCATAGGTTGAGAAACGAGCTGAAGCACCCAATTCTTTGTGGAGGGGCCGATGAAAAAGCTAACTCAAATACTTGTAACTACCCTTGTCTTCACTGCTTGTGGAGACAAATCAGGGTTTAAAAGTGGTGTAAATAGTCAAGTATCTCAGACGAATTCAGCTTCAACCAAACCAGATGGATCGAGTGATGCAAGTGGAGCTGGCGGAAATAAGGGTGGGCTCGACAATGGTATCGCTGGTTTCAAAGGAAACGTCACTGATAACTTTGGGGTCCAGCTCAAAGTAGATGTAGTATTTGGTGTCGATAC
Organism: Oligoflexaceae bacterium; assembly: GCA_947454545.1. Taxonomy (GTDB): domain Bacteria; phylum Bdellovibrionota_B; class Oligoflexia; order Oligoflexales; family Oligoflexaceae; genus Oligoflexus. Next base: position 2,985 of record CANGNB010000114.1, on the reverse strand, counting down.
GAGTGGAAGCATGGGTGAAGAGACAGCAGCAACTCAGGCCAATCTCGGGAAGATGATCTCTATCCTCAATGGCGGGCGACTGGATTCTCGCATCCATTTGATTCTCGATCGTCCGTTTGCTTTGCCTGCCGGGTCAGATAGTAAGAAAATTGCCTTTGTTCAGCAAAGGATTGGATCTAATGATGCAATCTCACAGCTGAATGCATTTTTTGCAGGTAGCCTCAGCACACTGTACAAGGATGCAGCGGGAGCAGCCGTCCCAGCAATTCCCCTAAGAAAAGACGCAAAACTAGAGATCGTGGTTATATCAGACGACAACGGACTTGGTGCTGGCAATCTTGCTGGTGATTTTGATCCCAGCAAATCACTTAAAGCCACATTCAATTCCATTGTGGGCCTTCCCACATCAGTTGCAAATGCTGCCTGCAAAGTGGAAAACTTTGGAACAGAATATTCGACCCTTAGCATGCAATCAAATGGTTCAATCTTAGATCTCTGTTCGACGGATTGGTCATCTCTGATTGGACGCCTTTCCAATGATATCGTCAAAAGAAGTGTGACATTTCCGCTCAGTAAGAAGGCCGATCCAGCTAGTATTCAGGTCGGACTTGATGGCCAAAAGCTAAATGCCTCGGACTTCTCCTATGACCCTTCTAAAAATACTGTTACTTTAACTAAAATTGATGCTGTAAAGGACGGGTCCAAGTTGATCATCAATTACAGCAGCAAGCCCTGAAGAGGGCCCATGAGCATTGGTTTTATCTCATGCTGAAACTGTCACATCAGACTCCATGACCAGAACGCGTATTTGTATTTTTTCTTTATATTTTAGTTACTTACATAAATGCGAGCTGGTCTGCAAACTCTCTGTTCAGCTGAACCGGTATTCTTAATCGATTGACTTCGGAAAATTCCGACATAATTTTTGGTCTAAACCTTGCAGATATTTAGATCCAAAGAAGAAATGCCGATACGACCTTTGAATGGGTTCGTGTCTTCAGAGGGGGAAAGTGATGATTCGTTCGAACGCTGTTATATTCGCTTTGGCGTTAAGTTTTTCTGCCTGTTCCGATAAAAAATTTAGCAGTGGGGGTGCCGGAGCCAGCAGCACAGCAAGCACTTCGAGTAACTCCTCGGGCATCGGTTCTTCTGTCGATGGCTCGAGCGCTGGTGGCTCATCCAGCAGTAACTCTCAACCCGTGAGCAGCGCGCCCGGCCTCAAGGCTTGCAGCGATGGCGACAAAGTTACGATTCCTTGGAAGGGTGTGGTGAAAGACTGCTTCGATCAAGGCAAGACGTACTCGTTTGATACCCAGAGCTGTGTGGATATTCGCAAAGCAAGCTTTACCTGCGACTGGGCCACGGTCCAAGGCAAACTCCAAGAGAAGGGTTTGCTGACAGAGACTCTGAAAGCAGATGCCGCCGCCGGCGCCAAACTTGTGAACTGCTCCGCCTCAAGCGATGGCAATCGTATCGCCGTCCAGTGGGTCAAGACCTCCCTCTCACCCCAAGTCTCTTGTCAAAATGTTCAAGAGGGTGCCGGAATCACCACAGGCTGCTACACCTACTACCCCGATGGCAATCCCCCAGCCCCAGCTCAGTCTCCGGACGAGCTACGCCAAAGGGTCGCCTCCTGTTTGAAAGAAATCTAAAGAGCCCAAGAAGCTCTCTTTTAGCAAAGGCTGCATCGTCCTGATGCGGCCATTTTGTTTTGGAGGACCAGCAAACCAGCCACGGGTTGCACTTTAAGGGCCCCTTGGGTAGACTCCTTGCTCGCTGCGGCGGCCGTTCCCTGGCTTTTCGCAGATAGGGAATAGAGAGCCTTCGCCCGAGGCAACCGAGAGATAAGGAACCCGCGCTATGTCTGGATCCGAGCTGACCCCTGAAGAACTCGCGATCGTGCAGGAAGAGGAACAGATTTTCCAATCTGTCTTGCAATCCATTCGCGATGCGCGAAAAAAACGTCAGCTGAGCTACGATGTGCTAGGCCAACGTCTCGAAGCCTTGCGTGACGAAGCTGCTTCGGCAAAATCTTCTGATCTTCCAGCTCTATTCGATCAGATGAATACGCAAAGGGCTCTCTTAGAACACAAGTCTGATGGCAAGTTGCCCGATACTCGTTCGCCTTACTTCGCTCATCTTTGCCTCGAGGAAAAGGGCAAGCGCCGCGATGTTCTCTTGGGTCACGGCACGTTCTTAGACAGTCGCCGTTTGCCCCTCATCGATTGGAAGCATGCCCCTATTTCGCGCATATTTTTCAATTACCGGGAAGGTGAAGAGTTCGAAGAAGAACTTCCTGGCCGGATCGCTATCGGAACTGTTGTCAAACGCCGCGTCATCACTATTTTTCAGGGACAGATTTTACGTATTTTCGCGGGCGATCACCAGTTTCGCAGACGCGAAGATGGCCATTGGATCCGCGAAACACGGAGCTTTGTCCCTCAATTGGCCGGTGGCGCAGGAAGTGCCAAGCGCACGCTGCAGAGCGGCCTCAATCTGACCCAAACGCCAGCTCCTGAAGTCTCGGCTCTCCTCGATCCCCATCAGTTTAGACTGCTCACGGCTGACAGTGACGATCCTTTGCTCATCTTGGGCGGAGCGGGCTGTGGCAAAACCACGATAGCTCTCCATCGTGCAGCCTATCTTCAGTTCAACAAACCAGCGCGCTTTCCTCAGCAAAAGATGCTTATCATTGTGCCTGAAGAAGGTCTGGTCCGACTTTCACGCAAACTTCTCGATAGCCTGAGACTAAAGGATGTCGTTGTCCAAACCTTTGATGCATGGGTCGAGGTCCAAGCCCGTCGGAGCCTCAGAGCCCTGCCGGACAAGGTCAGCAGTTACGTTCCCGCGAATGTAAGCCGCGTCAAACGCCATCCGGCTCTGCTGAAGGCGTTCCCTGAAATCGTGCGTCGTCAGATCGAAGAACTGATCGCTGCTGCAGAGCGTGTCTTGCCTGGCTCGCAAAGTGCTTACCCGATCTTACGT
>CANGNB010000113.1 GCA_947454545.1 Oligoflexaceae bacterium | reverse complement strand
GGTGCCGTTCAATTTCTTTAAGCCTATCGACGCGCCGGGCTCCGAGAGCTATGTGGCAGGACCTTTTGGCGAACACTTCCGCAACAGCAAGTCCAATTCCAGACGAGGCCCCAGTGATACAAATCTTAGAGGCCGTCATGGAACGTCCTCATGTTCTGGCCTCTCTCTGGTCACAACGACAGACCTTTGAGGTCCCTCGCCTGTTGAGAATGAATAGAATCCTTCTGCAACAGCCATTTTATGCTGAAGTCTACGGAAGAAACTGTTGGATGGATTCAAACGAACTTCGCCAAGACTCGGTTCTTGACGTAGTTTTTCTACGGCCGTCCGAACGGCATCAAGAGCGACTTTCTCTTGCTCTGCATGACCGTTCCGCTGTGGTCCACGTTTCGACGAAGCATTACGATCTTCGCTTCCACGGTTGCGGCCGTCACGGCTTTCTTTGCCGAAGTCTTTCCTGTTCCCTTGGCTGCGAGGACCGCCAGTAGGAGGGCCACTTCGGCGATTGCCACTTCCACCGCGACTGTCAGAGTTTCCTCGGCTGTGACGCCTTGCTGCGCCAGGTGCATGGCGCCCGACGGGAGGTCTACTTCCTAAGTCCCAGGTCTGTTCTTCTTTTTTGACAAAGACCCATCTTAAGTAAGGCTTTATGTAATAGCTAAAGTTGGGAATGATGCTCTCGACAGCGGCGTCAATCGCCTCCCAAATAGAATTTTGATCTGTGTTTTGAAGTGCTTCAAACGTATTCGGGCTGTCTGCTTGAGCAATGATCCGCAAATCTAGGGTAAACATGACCGTTGCAGCACAGATGGCTGCAATATTTTCCATCTCAACCTTACGGTCTGTTAGCAACACGGGATACTGTTCTGTGTACCACTTGAGACTGGCTTCGATCTGTCTGGCGAAATTGCCAAATTTTGTAAAATTCTCTTGATGGCCCTCTAAAAAACTAAGAGTTTCTGGCCAGCGCTGGCTTCCCGTTGATTTGCCGGGTATCGCCTTGCATGTTTGTTCAAATTCGAAGCAGGAATAAAGAAAGTAATCCAACTTGAGGCTATTGTGCTTGTAAGGCGCTTGAGTTGTATTAATGGCTACACCCTAAGTTTACGGATTATCAATGGAGGCAATTTGCCTTTTCAGGACTTCATGCAAGTCCTGCAATACGGCGCATTTTTCAATGCTTCGATGTAAGACAAATTGTAACAGCTTCTTTTCAAAAGTTAATCGAGAAATTGCAAAGTTCTCGCGACAATGTGTGAAATTTCAGCATTGCACGCCGAGAGGCACTTGTGACTTAGTCGTGCAAATGATCAGTACGAGAGTCGACGGGCAAGGCTGAGGACACGAGAACTGAGCTGAGAAAGTTCTTCCACTTCGGTCCACTGATCCGTGTCGCGCTGATGAGTATAGGCAATGAGTTCGTGATCCCCATCGAAAGCATCGACGATAGAAGTAATGGCGGCTTTATAGGCCTCCGTTCCTTCCTTGGCGCTACGCAGCTGATCTGCTGCAAGTCTCAAGTCTCGAACCGCGTCATTTTCTTTTTGCTGAAGCAAGAGTGGGCAGAGTTTATCGATCGCAGCAACGAGATCTTGAGTTGTTGTCGATCGGCTTCGCTTGATAATTGTCATTGGGATGCTACCTCTGCCATGTTCTCTAGGCTCTGATCAAAGCTTGGGTATCGTAGAGCAAGCCCTTCTAAAAAGCAATCAGCCCCTAACTCTAATTTCGTCTAAAAAAAAGTTGACACGAAAAAGCTGCGACTGTAGATAGTTAACTCCCGACGCAACGCGCTAGGGAAAGTAAAGAGGGCTCTTAGCTCAGCTGGTAGAGCAGCACACTTTTAATGTGCGGGTCGCTGGTTCGAATCCAGCAGGGCTCACTTTCTCATGTACAAGTCCAGGGTCCCCATCGTCTAGCCGGCCCAGGACACCGCCCTTTCACGGCGGTAACAGGGGTTCGAATCCCCTTGGGGACGCCACTTTTCTCTCTTGCTTTATGGCTGTTTTGGCACACGCAAAAATAGTCCTTACTGAATGTCCAATCATCCAAAAGCAATCGATATCTCGCAAGTTTGACTAGGTACAAGCTACATGATACCGTACCTATCTATTTAACTTCTCAAAAGCCATCGTAGCTCAGTTGGTAGAGCAGCTGATTCGTAATCAGCAGGTCGTGGGTTCAACTCCCGTCGGTGGCTCCATTTCTTATTGTTCCTTTTATCTCCAAAAATTTTCAACGCGATATTCTGATGTCGCTTGCATGCTGATCTCTCTTGTATAATTGTATGGTTGTTGGTCAATCGAGTATAAGAGGTGCATGTCATGATAACTCATCTTTCCATTCGTGGGTTGGCGATTATCGAAGAACTCCGCATTGACTTTTCACCTCAGCTCAATGTCATAACAGGAGAGACTGGAGCAGGTAAGTCCATACTTATTAAGGCCTTACATCTTCTGCTTGGAGTGAAAGCAGACCCTGATGTGATTCGCTCAGGATTCGAACGAGCTCATGTAGCTGCGAGCTTTCTGCTCCCAAAAATCCATCCATCCGTTGTCCTTTTGCGCGAGCACAGTCTCATCGATGACGAACAGGAACTCTGTGAACTTATCGTGAGGAGAGAAATTTCCCAAAAGGGTAGGTCTCAAGCTTGGATCAACGATCAACTGATTTCATCGGCGCTCCTTAAAGAGGTGGGTCAGTCCCTTATAGATATTTACGGTCAGCATGAAAATCATCGTATGTTAGATGCCTCCATCCACATGGAGTATATTGACCAGTTCTTGAAGGATCCAAGTTTGCCGCTCAAACTCTCAAGTTTGATTTCTGTCATCCAATCGGGCATGGGTGATATTCGTAAGAGTATCGAACAGCTACAGCTTAAAAAACGTGAACAGGATTTCCTTCAGTTTCGGTTTGACGAGCTTTCCCGATTTGCTCCATCTCATGAAGATTATGAAGAAGTATCGGTTCATTGTCAGAAAGCTGTTCGTTCTATGGCTGAGCAGAAAATATTAAAGCAAGCGCAGAGTCTTTGCGATGAGGGCTATACTGGGAGACCTCTAGGAAGCGCAGTGCAAGATCTATTGAGAACTTTGGAGCAGTCGAAGTGGATCCGAGAAGACAAGGATTTTGATGCAAGTATTCATTCCTTGAGAGATCTCTTGCAAGCGCTCGATGATGTCAGTTTTCTCATAGAGCGTGTGGCCAACAAAAATGCTGTAGATGAAGAACGCATCGAAGCCGACCAAGAGAGGCTAGCTCAGTATCAAAGTTTATTCCGCAAGCTTGGAGTAAGATCGATTGTCGAAATGATGCAAGAGTATGATCGATTAGAAAAAGAAATCTCTTTTGTGAACGAAGGTCCTGAAGTTATCGAAGAAAAAATGCGTGGGATTCTTTCCATGATAACCGACGCCGATGCCATGGCGAGGTGTCTGACCGATGAACGGTCTAAAGCTGCCCAATCAGCCATTTCTACAATTGAAGCGGAACTGCAGGATTTGAACATGAAAGGAGCTCAAATTAAATTTGAGTTTCAAAATGTTCGTCAATCGATTGCGAGTCCGGACCTTCAGGATTTATCCTCAGAACTTCAAAAGATGTGGGCTAAATGTGCAGATTTTTTGACAGAAACAGGAAAATGTGGAAGGGAGAGAGGCCAGTTTCTCTTGGCTGCAAATCCTGGTGAGGGTTTTAAGCCTTTGGCAAAAGTAGCCTCTGGGGGAGAAATTTCTAGGATTATGCTTGGATTTAAGAAGGCCCTAGCTATTGGGGCAAACACTTGTGTGATGGTCTTTGATGAAATCGATACAGGAATTTCTGGGCAAACAGCTCACATAGTTGGTCGTAAATTAAAGGAGCTATCACACAAGTTCCAAGTTATTTGTATTTCACACCTTCCTCAGGTGGCTGCATATGGCGATGCTCATTTTAAAGTAGAGAAGAATCAAAAGCTCGCTTCTACAGAAACTCGAATTTACAAGCTTACGATTGAAGAAAGTGAGAAGGAGGTTGCGAGGCTGTTGTCTGGCGATCATGTGACCCCATCAAGCCTCACTCATGCTAAGCAGTTGAAGCGTGCTGCACGCATTTAATCCGCTCTGGCACTCACGAGCGGCCGGAACTTCCATTGTCGAAGTTTAAATTTGTTTTTCTGTTCCGTAAGAAGCTGTTGGTTTTGAGATTCGTGAATTTGCTTCAACTTCTTATCAGAAACAAACACAGGATAAGGTACTTCTAGAGTTTCTTGGGAAGAGACGGAAAACGGGATCCGATTAGCTCGGCGCTCCCACTCCGCCGTTGCGTAAGCATGGAACTGAGTGAGCGAATAGCGACCAACAATAAGTGGCATGAGTGTGTCGGTGTCTGAGGGCAAATCGAGAGAGTGGCCCGCAAAAGGAAATCCAAGGGCTTCGATACGAGATAAATCGGTCAGTTGGCCTGGTCTATGCTGCTGTTTGGGAACTAATTTAACGAATCCAACTTTGAGATTTGTGTCTTGAGTGAGGTTTGGCACTTTATACCGAATGTCACGTGACCCTTGGACAGATACCCATGCATCCTCCTCAAAAAACAAGAGCGGAACATCTGATATGCCTTCAGCAAAAGGGTAAGGTTTGTCCTGCTCATAAAGATAGATTTCGCGACTTCCGAGACAGGCCCAGTCCCAGGGTGAACAGTCGAGTGCAATGGTAACGGAACGAGCTTTTTTCTCGAGCACCGTGCCTTCTTGGAGAAGGATTTTATGAGCGTTAAGAGAACCATTCAGCTTCAAGGAAGCCTCTCCAGGAAGTACTGCATACTGTTCGTTTAAGTCCAGCCAATGCCCCTGATTGAGTTCAACGTAGAGAGGCGTTCCCAGAATGTTTGAAGAAGCTTGCAAATTTACTGAATCAGAGACGGATACCTTTAGAAAACCAGGCTCGATCAGGAGTTGCTGACCCTCCGTGAGGGTCGTTTCCATTCTTGTTCCATTGACTTCAACCAGATAGTGCCCGGGCATCAGGAACTGCCAGTGGCCAAATTCCTGATTTTGCGTAATAGACAAGAGCCCCTCAAGTGGTGAGACAAAAAAACTCGTCTTAGGCTTCATGCCAAGGTAGTCTTTTACCTGAATTCCTGAGAGGTTATACTTTAAAGTCTGGGGTTCGATCCGGCCTTCAGACTGAGGAAATTCGATTCTTAAAGGTATCATGCCTACAAGTAGGTCTCGTGTTCCATGAAGGACGTTCAGGCTAAATCGGTTTTGAAGATGTTGCCGTGATTTCGTCTTGGTGAAACGATTGCATTGGATAGAAAAATTGTCTCGATCTGTAGGTGCTACGGGTGGGGTGAAAATGACTTGATGAGCCGTGAGAGTATGAGTTTCTTCAGGTCTTATGACAACGGTCTCAAAACTACAATCTCCGAGGATCAGGTAGTTTCCAGGATTCAGTGCCAGAGGCTCATTGAATTTACCAACCTGCTCCGAAACAAATTGAAGTGGTTCTTCCGAAGCGATTTTGTAGATCTCATAGCTTCCAGTATTGGGAGCTCGAACGATCAAGCTCCCCTCTTTGTTTTTCATCTTACACGAAGAGCTTAACCATGACATGGTTGTGAAGATGACCCAGAGTGCCAAAGTCCTTGTAAGCTTAGATTTGGGTTCTTCCATTTTGGCTCCTCAATTGGGGGCGACCATTGACCCAACCTGTGAGCTCGCTCGATCCCTTTAAAGTAGAAAGCGAAGGTCAATGCCAACTTGTAGAGTTTTATACGTTCCGACACCAAGAGCCAGTCGTGGTCCGATGCCAATCTTATCCAGAACGATGTAGGATACCCCACCTCCAACGCTGAGTTCAACTCCAGGTTTCTCAAGGTCTTTGTCAACACCTTGCCGGCCATCACTTGGTGTCAAACGAGTCGATACAAGTCCCAACTCGGCGGATGCGAAGCCGAGTAGGTTGGGTCGCAGAGCGGAGTGTAACTTACCCCCAAAGTTATGAGTTTGGATGATGCCCCGGTAAGCTCTTTGTTTGCTGGTTGCTGTGATATCTGAGGCTGAATAGCGATAAGTGCCAAAGAGAGTTAAGTTTTTTGGAAGTTGGCCGACTTTCATGCCTCCCTCTAGGTCCACCGCAAAAGCGCTATTCCAGTCTGCCGAAGCGGCGCTCATGCGAGAAAGGCTTAAATTCTCTGCTAAATAAAACTTTTGGAGGCCTGGTTCGATTGGGGGTGCTTCAACTGGAGTGGGAGCTGCGGGCGTTTTTGTAGCACTTGTTGCAGGTGCAGGTGCAGGTGCAGGCGCAAGTGTCGATGGAGCAGTTGGTAATGCAGGAGTTGTAGGCACAGAGGAAGGAACGGTCTTGTTATCCGTCTGAGCGTCTGGTTTATTTGATGGCTCAGTTGGCGTAGGCTGCTTTGAGTCAAGCTGATTGACTTTTTGTTCTTCAGGCTTGGGGGCAGGTTTGTTGTCCTGAACAGCCGGACTTGCTTCTTCAGTCCCGGAATCAGCTTGGAGTTTGTCGAGTCCTTTTGCTGAGCCTTTGGAAGGGCAAAACGCCAAAGTGATGAGCATAGCGGGCAAAAGACGTAGATTGTGTTTCATTTGTATTTCCTAGTTTCAGTGCGTCAAAATAGTTTGTTTTTTCTATAAGAGTAACTTCAACTGGACTGCCACACGTCGGTCTTCCTTAAACCCAGCATTGTCTCCTAGCTCTTCAGCGTAAGTGACGAGTTTTATTTTTATGAGAGGTACATCAAACTGAATTCCACCGGTGAGGTAACCCTCGTAAAGACCAGCCTGAAGCTTGATATATCGGCCATAACCCAACTCGCTACCCAGAGAAAGCTTTTTAGAAAAGGAAATATTCTGATTGATGGAATGGACGTCAACTGCTGTGAGGAGGTAGAGCTTATTTATCATGATTGGTTTCATGCTAAAGCCGACATTGACACTCGCTTGAGTCACTGGAGGGATACCGACTCCTTTAGTGCTCGATGCGACATCTTTGTAAGCAGTGCCTCCGAGGTCTGTAATACTAACGCCAAGAGTTGGTTCCATTGTTTTTGTCGGTGTAAAGAGGATCCCGACATCAGCACCTCCACCCGCTCCTGTGAGCACGTAGTCGTCTAACTTCTTACCGCTCGAATCGTTCTTACCACTTTGGAGCGCTTCAATATCATCGATACTAAATTCTCGATCGACACCTGCTTTGGCTCGAGCTTTGAGGCTAAGTCCGATGCTGAGTCGATCGTTTAAAAGATTGAAGGCATAAGAAATAGGGAAAACAATATCGGAGCCAGATTTCACATCGATAGAAATATCGCGATGGAAAATGGCAGTGGCCTCTAACAGATCGGCACCAATAGCAAATCCGAATTTTGGCATGACGAAATGAGGCTCGATACCGATGCCAAGATGGAAGCTTTCACCGGCATTTTTTTCTATCAGATCTAAAACCCCAGAAACACCAGAGTTTTTACTATTTTGAGCATCACTCACAGCTGTTTTTATGCCTGTAGAGCCTTCGGCATAGGGGTTGAGGATTTCAAGGTCCCACGTCGAGAGACGAGCTAAGCCTGCAGGGTTATAGAACACTGTATTATAGTCATCGACGACCGCAACGAAGGCATTCCCCATCGCGAGTGGTCTCAATCCGTAATGAGTCCATCTTGGACTTGGCTTAGCCGAAACAGCAAAAGGAGAGCATACGGTAAAGATCGATACGGCAAAGTTAAGAGACCTACGCCATCGCATTGTGAGTAACTCCTCATTGATGAGCGTCAAGATCGAACACTTTTGTCTGTCAGTTGATTTGAAGCATACCAGAGTTTATCACGAGCTCTCGCATTGCCAAAGAGGCTGATAAAATTTGATGTTATGGGTGCCTAAATGGCGGTTTTGAGATCTTGGTAAGTTGATGTCATTGCGCATTAAAAGTATGTGTGCTAGCCTCTCCGCTCTGTTTCGCCATAGTTCCTCATTGATTCCCATCGCAGGAAGCCTGATGAAAATCGGGATTGCTCTTTTCTTAGAAAGATTTCCGTAATAGATTTGGGTGTTCGAGGCGAATAGGAAACGGATTGACGGCCCGAAGTTCAGGGAAATCGAAAAGCACGACCCCAGAGCAGGAGCTTCTAAGGATTCGGACTTTCGGCTAGCCCGGTGTTAATTTCTAAAGAAGGCAGTGGTGACGACATGTCAAAGCCAGATGTAGCAGCCGAACGAAAAGATCAGATCGTGAGAGCAACGGTCGAGTGTATTACCAAACACGGGTATCACAATTTTTCGATGCAAGATGTGGCTCGCACAGCAGGCGTGAGCAAGGGCATCATACATTACTACTTCCTAAACAAAGACGACCTTATGATGTCCGTCCTTGACCGGGTCGCTGGGGATATAGAAACGGTGCTCGTCGCCGATATGGAATCGTTGACCGATCCCGTCCAGAAGCTCCGAATATTTATGTCCGTTAGTTTTGACATTGTTAGGAGTACCAAGGAGTACTACCAGGTCAATATGGATTTCTGGACTCAGATCAACCAGAAGAAGGAAGTTCGTCAGGTCATTTCGAGACACTATGCAAAGTTTCGTGATAGCTGTGCGCGGGTGATCGAAGAGGGTGTCAATAAGGGGGTCTTCAAAACTGTCAATCCTCAACACTATGCATCTCTCGTGATTGCGATCATCGATGGCATAAGTCTTCAGTGGCTGTTTGACGAGACTGTGTATGAGTATGACGAAATGGTAAAAACGGCAAGCCAGCAGATCCTAGAAGGTCTCATAGGGCGCCAGTAAATTCAAGATGACGACGTTTGTCTGGGCTGGAGCTCCTCTAGGCCTGGAAGACCCAATGGCCAAAGATTCTTTGTTTGCTAAAACACCGACAGGAAAGCATGCCATGCCTGTCAATGTACTAAGCATTCTGCTATGATGTGGTTTGGTATTTACCAAAACCGGCAGGAGGGTTGGTGTTCCCATGAATGCAAAGGTTACTCCAGAAATATCGACCTTAGTTCACCAACTCAACCAATCAACTCTGGTGCCTGAAGAGAGCCTCGAAGAAACACTTCAGCTCTTGCTAGACCACGAATGCTGGAATCTCTATTTCAAGATCTTAGAACCTCTCATCGACAATCCTAAACGTCGAACGCTTCCGCTTTACATAAAAGCAGCCAAAGCCTATTCCGTTCACCTTGAAGACATCCAAAAAGCAGCCAAGATTTGTGCGAAACTCATGAAGGATTTGCGACTAAGTTACGGAGAGTTTCGAGAAAAAGTTCTACATGCTGTCATCGGTGAGCTTGATTTCGATCATGAGGCTCTTATTCTGCAGGCTATACTCCCACGATTAAAATCGAAAGAAGACACCGTCGCTTGCCTTGAACGACTTTGCCTGATCTACGAAAAGAAAAAGTATGATGAAGATCAGCTTAACAAAAGCTACGAGAAACTTTACGACTTAGACCCATCGAACATGAAAGCTCTTCGTTACTTTAAAGTCGTCTATACCCAGACCAATCAGTGGGAAAAAGTTGTTCAAATTCTCCAAAACTTATATCACAGCGCTAAACATATAAACGACAAATTTAGAAGTGGTCAAGAATTGGCGGCAGTCTACTTATATCAGCTTGACCAGCCCATGAATGCTATCGAAGCAATTGAGAAATACTGTGCGGATAGTCCATTGAATACGTTTACTATCCACTACGAAGCGTACTATAGAATGCAAAACTGGGAAGGATGCCTCAGGGTATTGAGAAGCTATCTAAAAAAAGTAGATGGTGGGTTAAACCGAGCGATCATCCACCTAAAAATGGGTGAACTCGAAGAACAGATGAAGCGTACAGTTGAAGCAGAAAATAGTTTTTTACAGTGCCTGGATTTGGCGCCAAAAATGTTGGAACCACTTGAGAATCTCATTGAAATGAATATCGATGCCCAGAAATGGGATAAAGTTCTGTTTTTTATGAATAAACTCCACGACTCTGTTGATGATAATTTTTTGCGAGAAAAAATTCGAGAGGGTCGAGCTCGTTTACAGGATGCTTTGGAGCATACACGGGCAAAAGAAGCTCTCTGAGGTAGTTTTACATTCCATGTTCGGGATCGACTATGTACGTCTATGAGAATTCTTTTTATGTTTCGGGAAGTGTAAAGCGTCCGCCATCTTCTAAACTTGACAAAGGTATTGTACGGCCAAGGGCACTGGATTCCCTATTGGCCTCACGCCTCCACACTCTGAACAATCTGCCAGAGCTTCTCCTCTACTCGTCAACGGATGGGTCAAGGCCAGGAATGTCAAATCTTTTCAGCAGAATAGCTCCTCTGAATAATCTTTCTGATTTCTGGAATTCGATGATCAAGGAGCCACGCACTTCGGCTCTTATTGCTCAAATTGTCGATGAGAACCCCGGTCAGTCAGAGACTACGAGAGCAGCACTCGAGATGTCACTCTTCAAAGTAAAGCCCTTTGACCTAAGCTATTTTGAAATGCTTCTTGAGGTTCAGGAGCAAGTCTATGGGGAATCGGATTTTGGTGGTGTATTTGTCGACCCTCTTCAAAGACTCATCGCTCTCGATTCTAAATCAAAGCGCTCTTACTACGGCGAAGCTCAGGATAAGAAGATACTTCTGCTTGAGGCCTATATAGAACCAGAGTCAACCTTTGAAGAAAAACCGAAATTTTCTAACAAATTATTTCTTAGGGGTCGTGATTCCCAAGTAGAAGATTTCAGGACAAGTCTTAGGGGTATTCGCAATTTATTTTTAAATTGGGATCAATGGCTCGGAGAGCTGGGCTTGCATTCAGGAAGTTTCGATTGTGTCTATCTCTATTCACATGTGAAAGGTTTGTTGCCTGCATGTTGGGAAGAGTTGAGATCTCGAGGCGTGGCGACGGAGCAGGTGCGCCTTCCGCAATGGGCAGGCTATGCAAATGCTGTGAGCAGCTATTTGGAGTTTTTGCTCGGTGAGGGGAAACGAGCTGCTTTCATTCATTTGCCTATCAATGGTCGATGCCACTTGGCTACTTGGGAGCGACTCGGATGAATTTTGAACAACAAGATAACCTGCTTCTAGCAGATTGGACATTTCAGGGTTCACTCCTGTGCCGCGAAGCTGAAGTTGAGCTTAAGCAGCTTGAAGAGCTTTTGGAAGAGAGTCGAGACCTCTATGCTCGTGGATTGATTCAAGCTGTTTTGTGGATACAAAAAGTACCTTATTCTGATTTCTGTGACCAATGGCTTGATGAGCTTCAATCAGGATTGCTGAGAGATGAAGTTCGATGGCGATTGGGTAGACTCTACTGTATTCGTAAGGCTATTCAAGAGTCCCCCTTTCCTTGGATGTACCTGACGGAGCATGATTGTCTTGGAATGTTGGCAGAGCTCATGTTTGCCTGTCAGCGTCGTTTCGTTTTTGATACGGAAACTCGATTTGGCTTCCCGGAGATGATTTTAGATCAATTGCCGGCTGCTGGCTGGTTGTCTCTGCAGATACACAAAAAGCCTAAGCTCCTTGAAATCTGGCGAAGACAAAATATTTGGAAAGCTGAAGAAGCTGTCCAATTTGGATTGGTAGATGCGGCTCTCTCTTGGAAAGACTGGCGCCTAGAGATGTTCCCTTGGGCGAAGAGACAGATAGAGATGTGGGAGTTGGAATCGCCTGCGCGAGTGAAAAATGTTCCAGCTAGTAAGGCTCTCGAAAAGTTGTGGCCTGAGCGCATAACACCCATTCAGATGAAGACTCAAATCGATGCCTATACGGAGAGAGCAAGTCGTCGTTTAGAAGCCCAAGCTGGAGTAGATGCGGAATTAATTGACTCTGTAGCTCACTTTATTTTTCAGGCCCCTTATGAGGCCTGGCTGCGCCGTGGGCTTCGAAGTCAAGCCCAGAGTTCGCAGCGAATTCGATCTGATATCGTTTATTTCGAAATTTCTGAATCTTTACCGCCAGTTTCAATGGTGTCAAAGCTTTTGGATTCAGGTACAAAAGTAGTATTTTTCTCAGCAAAATCAGAGACTTTGAAGTTAAATTTGGAATCCATGTTTGGGCAGTTGGAGAGCAAATACCGTCGACACGCTCTGCAGCTTTTTGAAAGACAGATCAGTTGGTATGTTGGACCTAAGCCGAGGCAGCCTGCTT
>CANGNB010000112.1 GCA_947454545.1 Oligoflexaceae bacterium | reverse complement strand
CATATAGTGGCGGTTCGGAGTATCACTGTATTGAGCGACGTAAAGCCCCACTTCATTGACATAACGTACGAGGGCTTCGTTATCGACAGTGCCATAGAGTTTGAGGAGGCGGCCGGCCATGTTGCGGCCGATGTCGGCTTCATTGAGGGCTTCAGCGAGATTTTGCTTTTTTTGTTCTGCCTCGAGGTCTTCTACGGTTTTTTGGGGTTTTGTCTGGCAATGGAGGAGAGCCAAAAAGCAGACCAGCGTTACGACGCCAGCGGATGCAATGCGAGAGGAGTAGGGCCTAAGCATAGGGAAGTCTCCTTGACATCTGATCTAAGGTTGCTCAGCTTTTGAACGGGTTTTACTCTTGAGAGTCTGCTCAACTTCCTCTTGCACCATTCGGCCTATGCCTTGGACGCGTTTCGGATCTATTTTTCTGTCTTCCATAATAAAGACAGCTGCTGTGTCTGGACGCAAGCCACCGGCACTGCTGACGTCCTGGCTCTCGTCAAGGCCGCGCACCCCCATGACGCCGCTGCGTGAACGCACCGTATCTGTTTCCGTGGCGGTGCGCCGCGCTTCTAGGGCGATGTCGCGCAGTTCGCTTTGAATTCCGTTGGGCTCGTCGGCTTGGTGTTGGACAGCCATGACGGAAACATAACCCTTTTCCCCTGAAGGAAGAGTTACCTGCCAATACATCCCCGATCGTATATCGGCTTTTAGGCTTTGACCTTCTTTGAGCTCGAGCAGAGTTTTGGCATCTTTTCGGGCTTCGCTAAGCACCGGTACGCCAGCTTTTTTAGCCGCTACTTGCGTGGCTAAAAGTTTGGGCGCCGCCAAGCTTAGAATGACGAAAAGATATGTTCGGATGGGCCACGATCGTATCATACTGTTCTCCACGGAAAGCCGAGGTCCTGTTGTCCATCGCCTCTTAAGACCACTTAGAAGATCATACTGAGGCTGACAGCAGCGGAACGGCGCCTAAGCTTAGCTGCCTCTGCTGTCGAAGTTTCATGCAAAAGCTCGAGACCTAGGGCGCCCCGAGGAGCGGCAGGTACGAGGGTGTCGGTGAAGGTCCAGTGATACTGGGCGAGCAAGACATTGGCGTGTCGAGGAGTACCGCGCGTTGGCAGTGTGCTTGCCGCTTCGAGTAAGCTCCCTTCTATCGCAAGGCCTTGATCTTTGAACACGGCTTGGGCCAAACGCAGGACATAGCGATCTGCGAGGAAAAAGGGATCACCGGCGCGACGTTGGTCAAAGCTTCGTGACCAGCCTATGCGTGCAAGACTGGAATGCTGGAGGCCTGCCTCACTTGCTGTGTCTAGGGAGTCGTAGAGGGGGCGGAACCGCTTGTTAAGATTCTCTGCTGAATTTGCGGATGGATCGGCATAAAAGTTTAAGGCACCGGAAAAGAGCAGAGCCTGCTGGCTTTGGTCTTGGACTATTTGTTGGGTCCAGCCGATGTTGCCATCGAGGCTCCAAAAGGGAGCAAAAGCCCAAAATTCGCTATGAGAGATTTCTGTGAAACTTTCGTCGGGAATGGCAAGGCCTTGCTGCTGTCCGCGCCGCAACTGAAGCGAGACAGTCCAGTGCTGTTCGGGGCGATAGATCCAGGCCGCCTGCGCCTCTTCCGTATTGAGGGCGCTTGGGCTTTGAGTGTTTCGACCGAAAGCCACAGAAGCAACGAGGCTTTGGGTCGCATCGAGAGCATACTGATACGAAAGGAAGGACCCGATGGAGCGGAAAGGTTCGGGATTCTGTTGAAAGCTTTGCTCCAAAGGAAGACCTACGAGATCTTCTCCACGTTTTTCCGTGAGATTGAGGCCTAGGGTGAGATGGGTCCGCGCGGTGTTCCACGTTTGAAGGGCTTCGGCACTGAGATTCTGAAGCCAACGATGGGTATCGAGGGTCATGGCCGCGTCAGCAGTGAGACGGACGCGTTGTTCGGCTGCTTCGGATTCGGAAAAGAAGACTTCGGCAGCTCTCACTCCTGACTGTATGGTTTCCCTATGGGCTTTCTCGGTATCGGTGTCACTGCGGAGGGATACCTGCTGGAGGCGTCCCTCAAGCAAAGATTGGGATCGCCAGCTCGCGGCGGCGCAGGGCCAGGAGATGGTCATAAAAAGCCAGGCTGACCAGCGCATGGGGCACTCCCTTGATTGGACACCCCCTATTGTAGCGCGAAATTCTAGCTGCTCCAATCATCCTCTAAAAGTGGCGTCGGATCCTGCTCATCGGATCCGTGCGGCAAGGCCGTCGGGAGGGTGAGTCAACTCCCATCGGGGCGCAGAAA
The DNA here is from genome assembly GCA_947454545.1 of Oligoflexaceae bacterium. Taxonomy (GTDB): domain Bacteria; phylum Bdellovibrionota_B; class Oligoflexia; order Oligoflexales; family Oligoflexaceae; genus Oligoflexus. The sequence continues at coordinate 9,882 of CANGNB010000112.1, read as the reverse complement.
AACGACTCGGAAGGTTTTGAGGAGAATGCTGAGATCCATTTTCAAGGAACGTTGGCGGATATAGCGAATATCAAGGCGGACCCATTCATTGAAATTGAGGCGATTGCGGCCGCTGACTTGCCACAGGCCTGTTAGGCCCGGCTTTACCATGAGTCGTTGGAGATGCCAACGTTGATAACGTTTCACTTCGCTCGGTAGGGGGGGTCTCGGGCCTACCAGGCTCATCTCACCCTTGAGGACATTGACAAACTGTGGCACCTCATCGAGGCTGAATTTGCGCAGGAGACGACCGACCGGTGTCACCCGAGGGTCATTTTTTATTTTAAACACTGGACCATCCATTTCATTGCGAGCGAGCAGCAAGACTTTGCGCTGATCGGCGCCGCAGATCATCGTCCGCAGTTTATACATGCGAAAGAGCTTGCCAGCAGCACCGACCCGAATCTGTGTGTAAAACACGGGGCCACGGCTTGTCAGTTTGATGGCAAGGATGCTGAGGAGGAAGAGGGGGCTAAAAAAGCACAGACCCAGCACAGCTCCGATAATATCGATGCTGCGATGCATACGTTCATCAAATGGCTTTCTGAGGAGGCGAGGGATGCGTCCGGGGGTGAAGTGGCGAACCACAGCATCTTCTTCATGACGTCGCCGGAAGTTGCGGCGTTCCCGAGTTCCTTCAGGCCATGCGCTGCTGCGAGGCTGCTGAGACTCAGCAGCTTTCCATTGGGCGTTCATAGTTCTTCTCCTCTATAGGGGGTCATCTGATGACAAGGCGACCCCGCAGGGGAAGGAGCAAGCTCTATGCCAATCTGATGTTTCAAGCTAAGGTACTCATAAGACAAGAAAATTTGGAAGGACGCAGCAAGTCGGAGCTGTCTAAATCCAAGACAGCGTCGGCGAATAGGATAGGGCTAAGAGGCTGTATTTTATGTGGAAAGAGGACGTTTTTGATGAGCTTTGGGCAATGTTCTTAAGTTGCTGAAATAAAAGTGGAAATCAGTAGCCACTCTCGTCTGGAAAATTGTCAGGGTCAAGATGCACGAGAACGTCGGCACGAGGGTAGAGCGAGACGATAGCGGCCGTCGCTGCCTCGCCAATCTCGTGGGCAGCCTGAAGGCTCAGTGAGGCTTCGAGCTTGAGGTGAAAGTCGATAAACAGTGTGGGACCATGCCGCCTCGTGCGCAGGCGGTGGACTCCAAGGATACGAGTATCTGTGTCGCGAATAAGAGCTTTCAGCTGGTGAATCAGCTCAGGTTCAGCCCCACTTTGCATAATGTGCGCGAGGGAACTACGAATCAGCGGAAGGGCTGTACTCAAGAGCATGGCAGCACCACAAAGGCCCAGGATCTGGTCCCAGAGCTCATTGCGCAGGTACCACACGGTCAGCAGCCCCAGAGCTCCTAGTCCATTGGTCCAGAAATCGCCGAGATAATGGGCCCGATCGGCACTCACCGTCAGAGAAGCTTCATTGCGTGCCTTTAGCTTTTCTTCGTAACGCGAGAGCATCAGCTGGATGCCGAGTCCTGCAAAGGCAGAAAAGGCCATAACGCCAATGCTGAAAGGCAGCTGATCGAGCTCGGTATGACGCTGACCACCCCAGAGTAAAGTCATGAGGGTTTGATAGCCGAGCAGGAGGGCAAGGGTTGCGATCAGGACACCCTGGAGGAGACTGCTGATAACCTCAAAACCGCCGTGGCCAAAGGGATGTTCGGCATCGGGATTCTCACGAGCTTTGGCGAAGACGAAGTAGTTGAGATAAGAGACGATAGAGTCCGTGAGCGAGTCGAAAAAGCTGGCTAAAACGATGACCGACGAGGAGTTGACGTAAGCAGCCAGCTTGAGAACGGACAGCAGCATACTCAACAAAAATGCGGACCTCAGGGCCATACTTCCTCCTCACTAGGATACCAACGATGAAAGTAGCAGACCGCGAAGCGCAAGCCCATAAGAAATGCGAGGAACTTTCCTTCTGGACACTTCTGCTGCGACGCTAAAGGTAGCGACTAATGTGCTTGAGGAGCAAAGCTCCTGTCGCTAAGAGAACGATCACGCGAATCACATTTTGCCCTCGCTTCAGCACGAGACCAGCTCCCACATAGTTACCCACGAGATAGCAGGCGCCTCCTGCGACACCTAATAATGGCAGCCAGCGGCCTTGACTCGAGAGGTAGAGAAGGGCGCCGATGTTTGAGGCGAAGTTAAAGATTTTGGTGATTGCATTGGCCGTAATCGTCTTGAGTCCCATACTTTCAAAGACGTTGAGAAAAAAGCTCCCTGTCCCTGGCCCAAAGAGGCCATCATAAAAACCAACCGCAGCGAGGAGAGCTCGACCGAGGGGTTTTTTCATTTTTTTATGGAGTTCAACGCTTGAGTCAAGATCCTGGGGGGTGAGGGTTTGCTGGCGACGACGGCGAGGTTCGACCCAAAACCAGCGGCGCAGCATAATAACCATAACCATAGACAGAAGAATGGGCACGAGGATGGGAAGTCGCGTCAAGATAAAGGGGAGCTGCGAGACGGATGCCCCCCATGCTGAGAAGAGGGCTGTTGCCAGAGCAAAGAGAAATAGCTCGGATCGAGGCAGAGGGGGAATCAGGCCAGCTCGCGCATAGCGAATAAGTGCGGGCAGCGAGCCGATGGTCGAAAGGCACTTGTTGGTGCCCAACAGCAAAGGCGCTGGCACCCCTATGTTGAGCAGAGTCGGGACTGTGATCAAGCCACCCCCTCCACCGATCGAATCAACAAATCCGGCGGCAGTGGCCGCGAGGCAAAGAGGCCAAAGTCTTAGAATGAGTTCAATGAGACTTAGGGAGCGGAAATCCGCCAGCTGTGTCCAATCCATATCAGGGCAACTCCGCAACGACTCGCAGCCGTGGAGGGAGCTCCACGGCTTGATGATAGCTTAGGGGGTCAAGGATGGTCGTAGCTGGCTTTGTGGGGATTGTCCAGAGAAAAGGCTGGACTCAAGTCTGGTTTCAAAATCGCTCAAGACATTGCTATGGATGATGTGGGCATCAAAGGGTGTGTGATAGGGATTGAAATACTTGTGCACGTCTCCGTCACTAAACCACTTGGTGCACATGTAGTAGAAATGATCCGAGGTTTGCAATTTGCGCCATACATGAAGAATGTTGGGATCATTGAGGCGAAGAACTTTATCTTCAAGAGCGTAGACACGTTCCATAGCAGCATCTTGAAGGGGATTGCCAACCCAGGCACTCAGGTCGCGATCGAGATCGGCCCACGATACGTAGTGAGGAAAGGAGAGCTTTGCGATGGGCTGCAGCTGCTCGAGAGCTTCGCTGGGCGTGACGAAATGAAAGTCTGGGTGTCGGAACACGAAGTCCGGTAAAGCCCGCATAAATTCAAAGATGCCCGTTTCCGCCCACTGATGCTCACCGAAGGTTTCATAATCCATAAAGAGATTTACAATCTCCCCGTTGCCTGCAACCTGATGGAGCCAAGACGCATAGGTTGAGGCCGAGAGCGGCCAGCTGGGCCAATCGCGATTGGAAAAGCGAAAGGCGAGATCATCGGAGAGCTGATAGTTTTTTAAAAAGAGGGCAAGGCGGTGGCAGGGGGCGGGCTGATAGAGAAAGTTCGGGGATCGCCAGTCGAGAATGCGATCGACGCCCTCGGCGATGATGCCGCGAAACCCAAGGCCTTCAATCTGCTGGGCGATGCTGTCGCTGTAGATGAGCTCGGTATTGCGAAACACTTGAGCTCGGTAATCAAAGAGATCCTCAAGAGTCTGGCGGTGCAGTTCAATCTGCCGCGAAAATTCCTTGGGGGAATAGACGCTTGCTAGGGAGTGGTAGTAGGTCTCACCGAGGAGCTCGACGCAGCCGGTTTTAACCAGTTCCTGAAAGGATGCGAGAACATCGGGGGCATAGAGTTGAAATTGCTCTAAGCACACACCACTTATGGAAAAGCTGACTCGAAAGCGCCCCTGCCAGCGATGAATGAGCTCGAGGAGCAGCCGGTTCATGGGCAGGTAGCATTTTTCCGCTACTTTGCGCATGATGGCCCGATTATTGACGGTATCCTCGTAATAGGGACTGTGACCGATATTGAAAAAATCATAATCCTTGCGCAAACGAAAGGGCTGATGCACTTGAAAGTAAAAGCAGATGCGTGTCATGTAAGGACTAGCCTCCGGTAAATGTGCTGCAGCTTGTGGGCAACTTCGCGCCAGCTCATCCGCTGTAAAGTTGAGACTTCATCGCGGCGCATGCTGCGTGCAAAATCAGTGTCGTTACAAAACTCAAGTATCATCTGAGCCATGGCATGAATGTCCCAGAAATCCACCTGGATCGCTGTTGGGAGAAGTTCTGCCGCTCCCGTTTGCTTGGATACGATGACCGGGACTTGGTAGCGTAAGGCCTCAAAAGGAGTCAGGCCAAAAGGTTCTGAGACTGAGCTCATCACGAAGAGATCTGCCATACCGTAAAGACGATCAAGAGCTTCGCCACGCAAAAATCCGGTAAAATGAAAGCGATGCTGAATGCGTAGGGCAGCAGCCTGTTCGATCATGCGTGGTAGCATATCGCCTGCACCACACATCACAAAACGAATCTGTGGGTCCTTGCTCAGCACCCGTGCGGCAGCCTGGAGAAAATATTCGGGACCTTTTTGCAGAGTGATGCGCCCCACAAAAATAACCAGCTTTTCTCGAAAACCTTTGTGAATCGTTGCAGGGTCGACGAGACATTGGGGGTCGATGCCGTTGTGAACAACGTCGATTTTTTCTTCCCTTAGCCCGTAACGTTCTATCAGAGTGTGTTTGGTGCGATGGCTTACGGCTATGACGCGATCGGCTTGTGTAAGGCCTTCCTGTTCAATCGCAACGATAGCTTGGTTAGGATGATCACCCGTACGATCAAATTCAGTCGCATGAACATGCGTGACCAGAGGTTTGCCCGAGCGTTGCTTTGCTGCGATGGCAGCAGGAAAAGTCATCCAGTCATGGGCATGAATGATGTCGTACTGGGGACGAACACCCAGACGCCAGCCGATCTCCGCAAAGCGTTGGACCTCTTCGAAGAGATTGTGTGCGTAGTGTCCCGAAAGGCTTATGATGCTTGCTTCAGAGTCTGCTTTGGACGTGGTGCTCTGCTGATGCTGTTCGATCAGGGTTTTGTACTCATGCTCTTGAGTGTAAGGGATAAGGGCAGCATTCATCGCCCACACTTGGACACCAGGAGGCAAGGGATGGGTATCCTCTTCTGAATGTGCAGGAATTTCCGACGCCGACAGGACTTGATAGCCTGGTCGATGCAGACTTTCCGGTGCCTTCGGGAGCACGAAAATCACCTCCTCGCCCTCTTCTGCGAGATGCTTGGTCATTCCATAACACGCTGTTCCCAGTCCGCCACTGATCAACGGTGGAAATTCCCATCCAAACATAAGCACACGCATTGCTTTGTCTCCCGTTCCTTTAGGAAAGACTCTTCTAACCGCAGCCTCAGCGGCTTGATTCGGGAAGAGCCTGGATCAATTCGAACAGTCGTAGAGTCTCAGCGATACTCCAGGCCTGCAGAATGCAACCATTCGGTGCATACGGAGGCAGAGCGTCGAAAACCTCAGATATCAGGCCAATGCCTGCATCTCGATAATGTGTGGTCCAAAGGCTGCTAAAGTTTTTGAACAAAAACCTGCGAGTCGCTGGCACAGCCCCTTGGTAATGGACATAAGCTCGCGCGTAAGCATAAGCCAGCCAAGGCCAAACAGTACCCTGATGATAGGCGCCATCGCGTTCAGCAGGCGAGCCTACGTAAAAGGGGCGAAAGTCGGCATCGCGCGGACTCAGAGTGCGCAAGCCATAGGGGGTGATCAGCTCCGCTGTCACCTGCTTCAGGGCAGACAGTCCCTCATCATGGGAGAGAGCAAAAGGGATCAGGCTGAGGGCAAAGATTTGGTTGGGACGCAGGCTCAGGTTTTGCTCTCCCGTTACCGGATCGACGGTGTCGGCAAGATAGCCTTGTTCGGGTAACCAAAAATGTCGACGGAAGGCTGCCGGCAAGGTTTCCAGAGCTAAGAGTTCGGAGCGTTGCGAAGGTATTCCAAGTGTGGCCTCAAGCTCTAGCATAAAGCGGCGAGCATAGATCCACAGGGCATTGATTTCGACGGCAAGACCATGGCGAGGCGTTACGGCTTGACCATGGACGCGAGCGTCCATCCAGGTTAATTGAGTCGAAGGATCACCCGCAGAGAGAAGTCCGTCCTCGGTGCAATAGGCATGAGGACAGCGTCCTTCTAAAAGATCATCGAGGAGTTCGCGGAGTTTGGGGTGCAGCAAACGCAGAGCTTCCAGTTCGTAGCCTTGCTCGCGATAGGCTCCTAAAGCCGCAAACAGCCACAGAGCAGCATCGATAGAACCAAAATTGTCGTGAGAGGGATCGGCCCCTAAAAAGTTGGGAACCTGTCCCTGTCGGGCCCTTGCAAGAAAGCTATCAATGATAGCAAGAAAGCGCTCTGGCTCTTGACGGTTCAAGGTCAAGCCAGGCAGGGCAATCATGGTATCACGGCCCCATTCGCCAAACCAAGGGTAACCAGCGACGACCGAAGGCTTGCCATCACGCCGTTCGATCAAGCATTTTTCAGCTTCGAATGCGAGAGCCGCAAACTCGGGGGGATGGCTTTGAAAGCGTCGGCGCAGCTCCTCGCGGCGCTGTATCTCTTGCTGCCATTGCGCATCAAGGCTGGAGCTGACTTGGGGCTCCAGACCAGCTGCAAGGATGAGCGGTTTTTCGGGATGTAGGTTCGCCGCAAAAAGTCCAGGACAGAACAGATCTTCCGAATAATCGAAGCCGCGCTCTTGTTCGACCTCGTATTCGATATTTTTTTGCCAGTAGGGGCCGGGATAAAACTGGACGTCCCGGTTCGCCTGCAAAAACAGAGGTGGCTTGCCGGGAAGCGGTTCGATTTTCCAGCCCTCAGCTATGGGAAAGGTTTTGACGTGAAAGGCGCGCTCGCGCTCGAGCTGATGATGATCGCGATAGGCGAGGAGCGGGCGCAGATGCAGCAGGCACTCCTCCCCTTCGAGTAGATCGAAGCGAACAAGCACTGTGTCGCTATCGTAAAGCAAAAGCACACTGCGCTGAATCAATAAGGGACCCACACGAAAGAGGATATGAGGGCAGAGATCGTAGCGAACCTGTTCGATATGTGTGTAACCTTCAGGCGTCCACTTGCCGCCTGGGAATTTGAAGGTGTAAAGATCGATGTCGCGTCCTCGCCCAACGACGCTGGCATCGAGTTTAGCAAGGAGGACCATCTTGTTTGCGAGACCAGCACCATCGGTGATGAGAAGGCCATGATAGCGTCGGGTTGGGCAGTCGATCAGTGTGCTGCTTGCATAGGTTCCAAAGCGGTTGACTTCGAGCCATTCTCGCTGCAGAAATCCCGGCAAATCATAGGCTTTGTGATGTGCTTGCATGATTTCACTCGCTTTAGGTGCTTCGGTAGGGGAGCAAGCTCGCATCCTACGAGAAACTCCTGCAAGCATCTTTAGGCTTATGCCTCTAAAATGCAACAGCTTTATCGAAGCTTTAAATCCAACATTTATGTAGGAGATCTTATGTAGAGAGCTGTACGCTCAGCTTGGATGCGCATTTTTTATAGTTTTTTACGAACGGCAAAGAGGCGAATTCCGCAGGCTTCCAGGCTTATTTCAAGCGGATGAGAATCGCAGAGAAATTGCGTGCCTGAGATCAGATCAAAAAGTGTTCGCTCGTTTGGGCGGATCTCTTCGCTTGCTATCGTGACTGTTTGAGCCTGAAAAATATCAAGGTTTGCGATCAGCAGGAAGATATGCTGCTCAGGATCTTCGGGGTGCCAGCGCAGGGCTGCGATCACGGCGTTATGATTCTGATCGACAAAGCGAAGCCGTGAACCCTGCTGAAAGGCAGGCTCGCGAGCGAGTAGCTGATGGATGGTACGGATGCTCTCCCGAAAATCGGCATGAGGATCACAGATCACCTCAGCTTGCCGGCCGATGAAGTTAATCTTTTTGAGAAGCCCTCGCTCGACGCCCTGGGTCAGCCCCGTCGCCCCTGTGCCTAGTCCGGCACAGAGCAGATAGCGCGGAAGAGTCGAAGCCACTGAGGCAAACTCCTGGGCGGGCGGTCCACTGTCATGAGAATTGATGGGGCAAAACCAAGCGAGTCGACCTTGGCTCGCCTGGAGATAGCTCAGATAGGAGCGCAGTTCGTGAGCGAAGTGATGTTCCCAGGGGGTTGCGAGCAGAAGATCCATTTCACACGAGCGCATCAGCTCGGCAGCTTTCTCCTCCTGACCGAAGTATTCCCCAAGGAGAGCTACCTGGGGGTAAGAACTGCGGATCGATCGCGTGAGCGTGCTGGCAAAGTCAGGAGGCGTGCTGTGCAGATTGTCGAGCCGAAGCATACCCCCTGTGATGGCGGCAAATTGAGCCCAGTGGGTCGCATAGGCTTGCATGTAAGCCCAGATTTCCGCGCGGGTCTTGGGATCGGGATGCTCATAGTGAAGCAGCACCAAATCTTGCCAGCTTTGCCAGCCTTCAGGACCTTCGAAGCCTGCGCGCCGAAAGCCGTCTTCTTCATCCTCATCGGCTTGGATCCAGTGGGGACAATGTTCCACAAGCACGCTGTCGATAGCCACGTGATTGACAACCAAATCCAAGCAAAGACCTAGACCCAGTTTCTGGGCTTCAGCAACAAAGTCATGCCAGCTCGCGTGCGCATCCTCTCCTGGTCGAACTAAGGAGGGTTCAAAGGCAAAAAGTTCACGGGCAGCATAAGGACTTTGGGAGGCTCCCTGCAGGGTGATAGGAAGAATATGAATCATCGTAAAGCCAAGCTCGGCGATGTCTTTGAGTCGGCCTGTCCACTCCGATAGGGGGCCCTGAGCGTTGGGAATCCATGTGTACATCCGCAGGCCTTTGACCTGACGTGGAAACACATGGAGTTCTAGGGGAGAGCCGCGAACCCAAAACCATTGCTGACCATCGAGGCTGTACTGGCCAGCGAGAACATAGCGGCCAGGGAGAAGCTCAGAGAGGGTCCCTGTAAAGTAAGAAGAGCCTTTCGGCGCCAGCATAGGAATACGTTGACAGCTACGTTCACCGTGAGGACGGTAAATCTCTAGACGAGCTTCGGCCGCTGGGCTTGGGTGTGGGATATGCAAGGAGAGCGTGAGGAAATCTCCGCATGCAAGCTGAAGGCCTTCGCGCTGTCTGGGTGTGAGCTCCCAAGAAGCCTCTTGCGGACGCCCCATTTGTAGCTGTCTGGGGGGAAGTCCGGGCGATTCGCTCTGGTTCGGCACATGAGCTTTCTCGTCTTGCATCTTGGTTTCCCGCTCGGCCTTTGTTAGAGTGAGACATCTTCCGTACGTGGATCTCAGATTCGCACGGAGGAGCTGAGATACGGGCTTATTGTATCATGCTTGACGAAGAAGCAGCCCGGAAATTTCGAGACGCTGGGGACGAAGCTTGGTAAGTAGGGGGGAAGTCTATGTGTGATGCAACGACGCAGGTGCTTTCCGCAGCACAGGAATCTGAGCGTATTAAAGCCTTTCAGATACTCTATCGCAAAAATCTTGAGCATCGTCTGGGATCTATTCTGGAACTTTCGACTCCTCGCGAGCACCTTCTAGCCTTGGCTGAGAGTGTTCGTCAGCTGCTGATGGAACATTGGATCGCCACCCAGATGCATTATCACCAGAAGCAACCGAAGCGCCTCTATTACCTCTCGATGGAATATCTGCTTGGCCGCCTCATCACCAATGCTCTGCTCAACCTCGATCTTTTGCCTGTGGTCCGTGAGGCGCTCAAGGGCCTTAACCTAGATTTTGACGCGATTGCTGGCTTGGAGCCTGATCCTGGCCTTGGCAATGGGGGGCTTG
>CANGNB010000111.1 GCA_947454545.1 Oligoflexaceae bacterium | reverse complement strand
GTGGCAAGAGCTGTGCATTCAGGATGAGCTCAGAATGAAAGATGAGCTCATCGGCTTCGAGCTTTGCGGCTGCTGAAAAAAGATCCCAGCGCTCATCAGGTAAACATAGTACGGTCGGCACACCCAATTGAAGCATAGCGTGAAGCAGCGGCAGCTCAGCATCCCACGACTGCTCCTCAGCAAAAACGATCCAGAGCAAGTCGATGTCAGTGAGTGAGCTCAGAGACATTTGCGGTTCCCAGGCAAGAGGGCGAACGTCTGTGTCTGGAGCGCGCATGAGCTTCTCCACCACGAGGGCAGCCTGCGGCTTGCTTTCCGCCATGATAGCCATTTTGAGTTGTTCTTGCGCAGCTTGACGCAAATCTGGCTCCTTGAGACGACAGGGAATCTAAAGTTGGTATCGACACGCCCCTGGCAGACTTGAAAGGAGCCTTGCCCCCTCGACTTTCTGCGGCACCTTAAGCTGCTTACATCCTTCACCTATTCATACAATCTGGTAAGAGTTTTGAGCGCTCTGGGCAGCGAAGATCGCTGGCCAAGAGACGAGGCCTCATGCTATGGTCCGTCCGCTTGTGGCGGAGAAATAGAGAGATGCATCAGCCCCCCTTTTCTACACTGAGACTTGGCTTGGCTCCCATGGAGGGTGTCAGTGAGCTGCCGCTTCGCCTTTGGATGAGTCAGACCAGTGCTCCCGACTTTATGAGCACGCCTTTTCTAAGGGCCACAGCTACGTACCCAAGGGTCTTGCCCTTGGACTTTGCCCCCGAACTCACCTTCTTGCGTCCCTGGGTCACTTACCCGCTCATCCCTCAGGTGATGACTGGGCAAGCGGATGAATTTTTGCGAGCCGCTGAGCTTTTTCTTGAAGACGGTGCCCCTTGGGTAGATCTCAATGCCGGCTGCCCTTCACCCAACCCCATCAGTGGCGGGGCAGGCAGCGGCCTTCTGCGTGACCCTGAAATCTTGCCCAACTTGCTCTCGAGAATTTGTGCTGCTCTTCCCCCTCACACCGTGAGCCTCAAGATGCGAACAGGTTTTGAGGATACACGACATTTTGAGACAAGCTTAGACGCTCTGCGCCATTTGCCCTTGAAGCAACTGACCCTCCATGGACGGACGCGACGCGATCGCTATGATGGCCATGCACGCTGGGAACTTATGGCAAGAGCTGCTGAAGTCTTGCCTTTTCCTGTGGTCGCTTCGGGGGATATCGTGTCTTATGCCAGCCTCGCGGAACGTCGCAAAATTTTTCCCGAGGTACGGTCTGCCATCATCGGTCGTGGGGCCCTGCGCAATCCTTGGCTCTTCGAAGAACTGCGCAATACACAAGCTTCGATTTTAGATCGAGAGACTTTGCTTTCGGCTCTTGCTGTTCTTGGCCTTTTATTTCAAGCCTATCGAACGGCGGGACAGTCTCTGCTCAATTTCGTCCAGACAGGCATTTTCCTTGGTCGGGCTGGGACATCGCGCGAGGCATGGGAGGAGCTTTATCAAGCTTCCTGTCGAGCCCTGCTGGGAGCGACGGTCTCTTACGAAGATCTTGCCTTTGATCGGCAGACTATGGGCCGCCTGAAAATGCTCTATAATTCTCTGCGGAGCAGTTTGCCTATCCCCTTCCGCGAACCGACCCTGATGCGCGTCCAGTCCTTTGGCGATTGGGTTCAGGCTTGGCAAAACTTTGGAGAAGAATGCGCTCGTTTCACGATCCGGCATGATCCCTCTCAAGATTGGCTTTATACAAGCAGCCGCCGACAGGCGGCAGACTCTCATACGAAGGAAGTTTGTCATGATTGAACACATCGTCCTGTTTCGCTTCAAGTCGGACACTAAGCCTGAACTCTTGCATGAGATCATTCAGGAGCTGCGTGCTCTCAAGACCAAAGTTCCTTCTGTCCTCGATCTGACGGCAGGTCATAATTTTTGTGAGCGGAGCCAGGGCTTTGAGCACGCTCTGGTGGTGCGCTTTGCTGACAAACACGGACTCGATGCCTATCAAGTCCATCCAGAACATCAAAGAGTTGTGAAAGATTGGATACGACCTAACCTAGACCAGCTTATCGCTGTTGATTACGAAATCGAGGGTTTGAAGGCTTAAGTAAACATAAGAAATATTTGCGTTTTTTTGACACTACAGCTCATCCAAAAGCCTCATAAGGGTCACCTTTCTCAAGACTTGCAGGAGGTGACCGATACTTCAGGAGGTGAAGTTAGGGGAGAGTGTCCGTGTCGGGTAAAAACCGTATCCTGAAGCCTGGAGCCATACTTTTTCGAGCAGGTGATAAGCCTGACGGGATGTATATCATTCGGCGTGGCCAGATTCTTGTCTTCCTCGAAAAGGGAGGACAGGACATACCCTTGGCTACAATCGGCCAGGGTGGGATGATCGGCGAGATGTCCCTCTTTGACAAAAAGCCCCGCTCTGCCTCTGCACGCGCCGTTGATGAAGTTGAAATCACCCTCATCAGCAACGAAGAATTCACCAAAATTCTCCAGCAGATCCCGAAATGGTTTGTCTCGCTGATGACCACTCTCTCCACGCGCCTGAGGGACACCAACGAGCGCCTTCAAGACCTCGAGGCCAAGTATAAAGGTAATCTCAATCCTCTCGAAGAACTTACAAAAATACTCCATATCCTTCAGCTTCTTTGGTTCAAGTTGGGAACCAAAGAAACCAAAAGCTGGTCGATTGAGCGCGAGGCAGCGGAAAAAGAAGCCGCCATGATCTTAAATTACGAACACGCCCGCATCGCAGCCACTGTGCAATCTGTGATCAACGGCAAACTGATCTCTACCGGCCGCAATAGCTATAAAAAGGAAATTCTCTCGATCGTAAATCGTGGCGATCTCGACCGCTTCATTCATTTTGTGGTAACCATTCGCAAAAAAAATATTGCCCTTAAAGCTCTCCCCCAGGAATTTGTCGATATCGCTGAGATGCTGGCTAAACAAGCCAAAGCAACAGCCTATGACAGCTTTTCCACAGATCTCAAAACGCTTGAGTTGGATGCGAAGAGCCGCGGTTTCCGCACAGAAAAATGGGTAGAAGTAGCACCACTCTTCATAGACCTCGATAGCTCGATCGTCGTGTCACGCACGGGCAAGGATATCGCCTTTAAGATTCAAAAAAAGGGCATAGACCTTTTGATCCAGCATGCGAAAATTCTGCGTTCGGTCACCAACTCTCCCGCAAAGCCTTTGACTCCAGCTGCTTGACCAGAATTCCTGACTAGCCTTTCCGGTCGTTTTCAGGCACGATGAGCCCTCTCGGGAGGCTCATTATGAAACGTCTATGGGTAGCTATTCTCAGCTACGTATTCCTCAGCCTGTTTCTATTCTTACCCTTGGCCCATGGACTGGAGCGGGGCATGGAAGAAGCTGAGCATTGGCTTTCTGTCTGTTTATTTCCGGGCGCTTGGTTGTTTGATCTTGAGGCCTGGGCCACGGCTCTTTTTCCCACCGGTGATAGAGCGCAGCACTTTGGTCTTTGCTACGGGCTTGGGCTCGCGACAAACCTAGTAATCTTTCTTTTAGTCTCCGGCTCAGTCTTGCTCCTACGTTCTACACCACGCCAAGCAGCACGCTCCACCTGAATTAGGACCCTTGCTTGCTGCTCACGCCAGATCATTCGGGAACGTCTGATTCCACACTTTGCCCCACAGGATGAGAATGATCTTTATCTTCTATTTCAATCGTCACATGCTGGTAGCCGCGCTGCCTCAAGAGCCGACGAATCGAACGCTTCAGTTTGGTGAGATCGGTGCCCTCATGAACGGCTAGATGGGTAGTAAACACGTGCTCTTCACCATCGAGTGTCCAAGCTCGAAGCTCCTCAATTCTAGCAACACCTGTTTGAGCTTCGATCTCTTTCCGAATGCTGGCGATGTGATCAGCACGTGGGGCAGACTGCAAAATGATGCGCAGAGGCTCCCGAAGATTACGCAGAACGTTCCACATGATAAAAAAGGCTATACCTATCGCCAGCAGGGAGTCGAGCCACGCCACTCGGAAAAAATACATGGCTAAGGCCCCGATGAGAACAACAAGCCAACCTAAGAAATCTTCGATGAGGTGCCAGGACATAATCTTTTCATTGTGTGTGTGCCCCTTGGAAAGCCCAAAGGCCGCCCAACCATTCACGATCAGACCCAAGATGGACAGGCCGACCATACTCGGCAGATGCGGAAGCTCAGCCTCTGGTGCAAAGAGGGCCGGAACAGCCCGTACAAGAACCAGAATAGACCCGGCGATGATGACGATACCAGAGACGAGAGAAGACAAGACCGAATAGCGACGATAGCCGTAGGTCAGCTCCTGCGAGGGTGCGCCACTGGATTTTTTTTGAAGATAAAGCGCTAACGCAAGACTTGCACTGTCACCCAGATCGTGAACAGCATCAGCGACAATGGCGACACTGCCACTCAAGGTGCCCCCGATGAGTTCGATGATAGCAAAACCAACATTCAAGAAAAAAGCTTTGCGCATACGCGCTATAGCCCCTTGATCGCCAGGCTTGGCGAGAAAGTCCGCTCCATGATGGTGGTGATGATGGTGATGCCCGTGACCAGCATGGTCCTCATGGTCTTTCTTTTTACCATGATGTTCGTGGTGGTGGTCATGGTCGTGATCATGATGCTTATGGCTCATTATGGTCGCTCCGCTCTACGCCTCGACTCCAGCTATTGCCAAGCAGCCTCATCAGTTATGGCTATGACCCTGCTCTGAGCCCTCGGTATGACCCCTTATTCTATCGCGCACATAGTCATACACCAAATGCAAAAGTGCGCCTCCGATGAAGGCTTCGAATAAACCAAAAGAACTTGGTATCGCTTGAAACAGCAGGCGACTCCCAAAAAAACCGACCAGAGTCCCGAAACCCACATTGAACAGCACACCATAGGCCGCTTTTGACCCGAAACGATCGTAGAAAAATTTCCAAATAAACACTTCAAAAAGCATACGGTGCATGAGGATGCTCATACTGAGTTCCTGGTCGTGCCGATGACCTGGAGTCAGTATCTGAGGCGCTGGGAGTTCGGAGCTGACCAAAGCTGCTCCATCGATCGTTGCATGGAAAAAGAGAAAGATCTGGATGAAAATAAGAAACACGAAGGAAAGCTCACGCTTCCGCGAGCCCCCCAAAAAATAGCCATCCCCCAGGGCAAAGACCAAGGCTCCAGAAAGAGCTGCCAAAACAGCTTTCCAGCCGAAGATCTCCATATTTTCCCAGATGATATGAGCAAATATGGTATAGGAAATGAGGAGCACAAGAACCAAGGCAAAGATTCGAGAAGCCTTTTGAAAATGTTGCATCATCCACGCCACACATGGCGTAAGAGCGAGGATGAGAAGACTCCCGAGCAGATAGATCATGTCCGTGCTAGCTTTCTATGAAGAGGGACTGTTTGAAGCCAGAAGGGCGCAAGTTGAAACAAAAACTTGCAGTAAGATCCCTCCGCCTCACGAGTGAAAGCCCCGCTAGCAGTTAAAAGATCCAATCAAATGAGTCAAGTAGATTTAGTTTTGTTTTCTAGAAACTTGCAGTCAAAGTCTAAAGACTGCAAGTTTTTGCATGAGCAGGGGAAGAGGGCTGCTTAGGGATAAAGCAGCGTTTTTTGCCAGCCTTCAGCCGTCTTACGATAGATGTAGCGATCGTGCAGACGAAAGGGCTTTTCAATCCAAAACTCTATAGATTCCGGCAAGATACGATAACCCGACCAATGCGGTGGACGCGGCACTTCGAGATCGCGGTACTTGTCTGTCACTTGGGCTAGCCGCTGCTCAAATTCAGCGCGCTCGGACATAGGCTGGGATTGCAGAGAAGCCCAAGCGCCAAGCTGGCTGTCTCTAGGCCTTGAGGCAAAGTAGACGTCTGCCTCGCTGCTGCTGACTGGTACCACATTCCCAACAACTCGCACCTGCTTACGGGTCGTCTCCCAAAAAAAGGCGACCGAAGCTTTCGGATGCTTGAGCAAATCTTGACCCTTAGAACTCGTGGTATTCGTGAAAAAGACTAGGCCTCGAGCGTCAAACTCCTTCATGAGAACGACGCGCACTTGAGGGGTTCCATCAGCACCCAAGGTCGCCAAAGCCATGGCATTGGGATCTTTTAATGCTGTCTTTTTGGCTTCATGAAACCATTCTTGGAATTCGGCGATTGGATCGCCAGAGGAAAGCGAACTCATGACATATACCTCATGCCCTCGGAAGGAGGGGCTCACGAGCGCATCATAACGCTTTCAGCAGAGAGGAGAAGCGAAATCTTCTCCTCTTTTGAGATGAAAGCTGGCCACCGAGTCAAGACCTTGATGGGCACAGGAGACCCACTGCGCCTTGGGTTCGTTCAGTAAGGCGCGGTTTCGCAGAGCATGTAATGCGTTTTACCTTCGACGATCAGCTGACCAACCAATTCCCCGCCGCTCGGTGTGATGACAAGCAGAGCTTTGCCACTCTTGCTTGCAGCGCCCCACTCGCCATTAAAGCTTGTATCCAAGCCTTGAATGGACTGCAGCTGCCCTTCCGTTCCATAGGTCAAAGTTCCAATACCGGTTCCACTTTCAATTTCGAGTTTTGCAGTAAAACCCTGACCATCTTGGCAGTTGATTTCGGGTACACCACCCGCTAAAAGAGGACTAGAAAAGGCACACAGAGCCGCTAAGAAAGCGAATTTTTTCATTAGTTCTACTCCATTTTTTTGCTGCTATGTCTTACAGATGATCATGAGTCTAAGGATCAAGCAAGAAAAAACTTCCGTCGCTTGAAAGTCACTTCGCTTTTTCATGAAAGGACATGAGATGTCGCTCGCAAAATTTTTCTGTGAGGACTAGATATGATTTCACCTAGCGAGAGAGGAGAACGCACACATGGCCGCTTACATTCGCCCGATTACAGCTCACGAGGATCTGGCGCAGGCTGAGTTGATTCGAGGAGTCCTGACGGAATTTGGCGCCAACCGCGAGGGCTTTGCCTTTGTCGACGAAGAGCTCCAAGCACTGAGTCGCCATTTCATTGCACCAAAGGCCGGCTACTGGGTAGCCTTCCACAATGAGAAGCTGGTGGGCGGAGCTGGCTTTGGACCCTTGCTAGGAGGTCCTGAATCAATCTGCGAGCTGAAGAAAATGTATCTCCTGCCTGAAGCGAGAGGGCTAGGGGTCGGAAGAGAGCTGATGGAAAAGATCCTGCAGGCAGCGCGTACAGCAGACTATAAGCAGATTTATCTGGAAACGACAGAGGCGATGAATGCTGCCAAGCGCCTTTACGAAGGCTATGGCTTTGCTCGCTTAGCTGGGCCCCTGGGGGCCACAGGGCACTTTGGCTGCGACGTCCACTACCTTCGTGATCTTTAGCCTAAACAGATGGTCACATGAGTTTAGGGCTTGTTCGCTGTATCGCGAATCTCCCACATAATCTCGTTGCGACGCAAAAACCAGGGCATCCAGGGTGGATTGTAACGGGCAAAGACGGGTTCACCGGCTTCCTGCAAGCCTTGCAACTTCATCCAGGCCTTAAGCTCGGCGAGTTTTTCCTCGTAGCGACTTTGGGACCAAAAACCTGAATAGGTGATCACAGCCGTACGACGAGCAAATTCTTGGCGTACAGAAACGGCAGGATCGATTGGAATAGGCAGCGTTTCCATCGTATAAGCAGTCGGCATCGTGAAGGCGATGATGTAGGTGTTCCCCTCAGCCCTTTGTGCTACAGGAGCTGTCATCTCTATCTTTTCGCTCATCTCTTCCTGACGAACGGGAGCCGTCATATCGATGCGCGTGCGACTCCTATTATTGCCAAAGATATAATCTGCTAGGCGGCGAAAACCTTGACTACCAGCTGATTCAAAATCTCCCTGAACGCGGGTCTCAGCTATGATCGTCATACCATAGCTGCGAATTTCAAAGGGCCCGTCGGATTTTTCTAAGGTAAATGCTGGACTTTCTATAGCCATAGCTCGCGACCATCCTACTAAAAAAAGACATAAACACAAAAGATAGTGCTTCATCGCCCCCCTCACCTTTCCTAGAGTTTTCCACTCAAGTCAAACAAAAATCCTGGCCTGTCATCCTTCACAGCTTCAAACCTTCGATACAAAACCGAATAGGCTGAGATCTGTAAAGCCGTAATACTCTCTCTACCCATAATATCGCCACCGAGCGGAATTCCAAAGCCCAGCCCACCGACACGCCCTGAAGTTTTTTCAAGAGGCTGCTTCAACCAATCCATGTAAGCCTTCACCTGGCTCCGGCGTGGCAAAGCAAACAGAGAACGCGGCAAAGGCAATGGCACCGTAAGGGCAAGATCTAGCCCCAGGGTTTGGATCTGACGACTCACAGGCAGTAAGGGCCTATCGAGGCGCAAGCGCGCCTCATCGAGGAGCTGAGCCTGAAAATAAGCCCCTTTGGGTACCTGCCCCTCAGCAGCAAGGCGCCCTTGAAAGGCTCTTAATTTTCCTTGGACTCGCGGAAAAGCACAGCCCCACTCCGCAAGACTGTAGGTTCTCTGATACTGAAAGCTATGACTCGGAACATAAGCTGTCTTCTCCACCTGCAGCTCGGCAGCTCCTGGACAATCGACGATCGCTTGAGTTTTATAGCTTAGCCCAAAGGTTTGTGTCAGGTGAGTCGCCGAGGTCTCTCCCAAACTTTGTCGAAGGCGAGCTCCCAGACTCGCTGCAAAAGCTGCTTGCCAAAGACTGCGTTTGACTGCTTTCCCTTCGACCAGGCGCTCCCCTGGCAATGCCAAACCATCCCCTTCAAACACCGAAAAAAATCCAGTCAAACCCAAATCAGGAACGCGATGCTGATAGAGCAGGCGATAGCCGCGATGACCATCCGAAGGATGAAAGACCAAACGCCCCGAAAGATCTGACCCCACATAGCGATAGGCTTGCCAATAAAGGTGCAACGAAAGCCCCTCTCCCGGCAATTTACCGATCGAAGGGAACCAAAGGATGGTATAGGCATCATCAGCCAAGTGACGCGCATTGCCAGGAAACATCTTGGGCGCTTTCCAAGTGCTCTGGTTGTTGAAGCGATCCACATCAAAAATCTCATGATCAGGATTCAGATGCACCTCTGCAATCTCTGCTTCCGCGAAGGGAACCTTTACAAAGCCCCGGCTCGCCCTTCCATGCACACGCTCTCGCCAAATCTGGCCCGAAGTGAGACGGACCTCCACATCAAAGGCCAGAGGCAATTCAGGGTTTTGGGACCAATCGATGGTCGTCGACTGCCGATCACCTTTCCAAGATTCCAGCACCAAATCAGGCCATGTGCTCGCCTGCCAATAGCGGGCGACATCCTCAGCCGCGGAAGAACTCACCGCCCGTAGGCCCTCTAGAAAGCTTTCCGGTGTCAAAGGTTGCCTACGTGCCTTGTGAACGAGCTGGGCTTGCCACTCCCAAAATTGGACATCCCCCAGCAACCAGTGCAAATAGCGTAGAATCAAGGCCTGCTTCACAAAGCGAAAGGGACTCTGGCCCGTGCTTTCGCGAATCGGATCGTTGTCTCCACGAAGAGCCTTAGGAGGATAGAAAACACGATCAAGCGCCGCCGTGAGATCCAAACTTTGCGCGAAATTCATTTGAAAAATGTGGCTCGTAAAGCCCTCTCTTCGAAAGGCCTCAGCCAGGGGAGGATGCTCCTCTAAAAAACGTCCACTGAGATAGGCCGCGAGTCCTTGCTGCAGCCATTGCGAAGCCAAAGATTCTGAGCGAACAGTCTGTCCAAACCATTGCTGAGCAATGGCCTGACTGAGCTGCCAAATACTCCAGCGCAACCATTGCTCTTGCAGGAGGCGCAAGAAGGGCTGCTGAACACGATTCAAAGTGATGAGACCAGGTGATAAAACCGGCTCATGGTCATCGGTTTCGACCAGCAGAAAGTCACTGCTTGCCGCCATCCCCAAATGTCGGGAGGCATACGAGATGGCTTCTCCCGCTATATCTTTCAATTCGAGAAAGCTCGGCGAGTCACTGAGAATCCGCAGTCGTTGACCCTCTCTTTGCAGCTCTATGACTTGAGCTGTTTGGTAAAAAACGAGAGAGAAGGCAGGCCCAACTCCATGCATCTGAGACCCTATGCTCTCGCCATGACCCAAGACAGACCATGACTCGGGCTTGTGAACAGTCACAAAAAATTCTGAATCCTGATAGCTTGCATAAAAAGGCTGCTCATCAGCCTGAGGACAACGCGACAAGAGTCGCGGATAAAACTCGCTGAGTATGCGCACGCCTTGGTGTCTATCCTTCCAGCCCAACAAGGCCGCAGAGAACGCCAACGAAAGCTCATGATCGACGAGACCCTTGGTCAGTCGGAAAAGGCCCGGGCGAAGCTCCTCCAAGAGATCTGGACGGGCCCACTGAAACTGAGGTCCTTGACGTTGCAACTGGTCTTGAGGAACGGGCCCCCGCAGCAAAGTCTGCTGCTGACTCGCCGCCATGAGCGGATCGAGGGCCGCGATGTAAAGACAGGAGCCTGGCTCCAAAGTTTCGCTCCGAAGATTCATGACCAAACGGGGTTGAGTCGCGAGAGTCAGGTCTGATGGGCTGACATCAATTTGGAAATGATAGATCGAGGGCACATAGGTAAGAGCTGCATCGGCAGCTCGCGCAAAGCTGCCGCATCCCACACCCAAAACGAGAAGGATCCATGCAAGAGCTCTATGCGCACCAAGGGCAATCATGAGGTCTACCTTTACGCCTTCACATAACGCTGTAGCGTCTGGAGAAGATTTTTTTTCTGAACAGGTTTTAAGAGATAGGCATCGCACCCAGCATGAATAGCGGCATCAATATCGTCCTGCAAGAGGGAGGAACTGAAAGCGATCACCACGGAGCGTGGACGCCCCAACTGCTGCTCGAGAGCTCGCAAGCGCCGGGTCGCCTCCACACCATTCAGCTCTGGCATATGCAGATCCATTAGCACGATATCATAAGCTTTCTGGGCAAACTGCTCCACACCTCTCAGACCATCCTCAGCAAAATCTATTTCAAGCGGCACATCACGTAAAAAGATCTTCAACAGATCGTGATTATCAAGGTCATCATCGATCAGCAACAGCCGCTGCAGCCCATCATGGTGAGCTCCCGCGGCTCGATTTTGGGGTTTGGCTCGAGACCATTGGCTCATGATGCGTGTGCCTTGACCTGGTAAACTTTCTATCAGCAGTTGAGTTTTATGCAAGAGAGCAAACTGATGGCAAAGCCGCAAGCCTAATCCCGTACCTGTCTCCTTGTCTGTCCCCAACTCGCTGGTCAAGGGCTCTTTCCAACGCATTTTTTCGAGAGTTTCGCTTTGCATACCGACACCATGATCGATCACCCAGAGCTCGACACTCTCCTCGTGCTCCTTGGCCTTCACCAACACACGCCCATCTTGGGGATGGGAAAATTTGAGAGCATTGCTCACGAGATTACGCAGAATCGTCGCAATCATGGCTCTATCGGCATAGATCCATAAGTCCGGTGCAACTGAAATTTCAAGTGTGACCCCCTTCACCCGCGCCGGCACCAAGAGCAACTCCACGACTTCCACAATACAATCGCGAAGACAAAAGGCTTCCGGCTTAGCCTGCAAGACACCCTGCTGCAGGAGAGTCCAGCGCAGCAGCTTATCTAGCAGATTCTGAGCCTCATCGGCTGCTAAAGCTATCTTTTCCGTCATGCGCTGACGCTCGCCGTCATCCGCGCTACTGCGAAAGTCCAAGAGCAAGGCCGAGTAGCCTTTAAGAGCTTGAAAGGGCGCCTTAAGATCATGCGCAATCAGTGAGAAAAAGCGGTCTTTCGTCTGCAGTTGTCTCTGCAAAGTTTGCTGAGCTGCCAGCTCGCTTTGAAGTTTGCGTTCGAGCTCCTGCACCCTCAGCTGAGCCTGCTCAATGCGGCTAAGATAGGCCGCACTCTGGCGCTTCCAGAGAGTCGCCAAGGGTCCCAGCAAGGGGCCAGGCACCAAGCGTTGCCATTCAGGTTCCGTATCGAGAGCTAAAAGCTGCAGCTTTCGTAAACGTACGCCTAGAAGGATATATGCCAAGGCCAGAGCTCCAAAGGCTCCGAGAGCTAGCTCAAGCATGGCGATTCCTCCTCTGACTTTATCTACCAAGAGCCCAGACCAATGCACAAACATCAGGCCGACTTCTAAACGTAGGTCGCTACAATGTCTTTTAGATAGAGGTCCATGGCATCGATGATACGAACGCAGGCC